>JAGQSO010000122.1 GCA_020439505.1 Acidimicrobiales bacterium | reverse complement strand
TGGACGTCGTAGCGGCGGTGCGTTTCGCCAGCGTCTACAAGGAGTTCGACGATCTGGCCGATTTCGAACGCGAGCTGACCGAACTGACCCGCTCCAGCCCGTTGACAAAGGCCACACGCCCCAAAGAGGTACGTCGCTCCTGACCCCGGCGGGACCTTGGTGCGTTCAGAGCTGCTCGTCCTGGCTTGCGGGTTCTGCCATCAGATAGCGGGCGAACAACATGCCGTCCTGTTCCCACAGATGGGACATCTCGAGGTGCTGGTGCGCTTCGGTCTGGTCTCGGGCGAGCCGGGGACTTGACCCGGCGACAACTGCCGGCGACAGGGTCAGGTTCACCTCGTCGACAAGTCCCGAAACTAGGAGTTGTCCGTTGAGAGACGAGCCTCCCTCGCACAGGACAACGCCCCCGAAGTCGCCAAGAATCTCCACGGTGCGGCGGAGGTCGACCCTGCCCGTTCCGCACCGGATCACCTCGGCCCGCTCCTCGAACACCTTCGCCTTCGACGGCGGCGCATCGGTGGTGGTCAACAGGATCGGACGTTCGGCGGGGTCACCGAACAACTCGAGTTCGGGGTCGAGGTCCAGCGACGCGGTGACGACCGCGATGCGCGGCTTGGGCCGCTGACCGCGCTGGCGGCGAGCCTCCTGCACTTGGGGAGAAGTTCGTGGTGGTCGGTAGCGCTCGGCTCTCACGGTCGCGGCACCCGCCATCACGACGTCGGCCACGGCCCTGAGGCTCGAGAAGACCTCCCGGTCAGCGGGGGAACCCAACGGAGCGGACACCCCGCCAACCGCGGTGGCCCCGTCGACACTGGTAACGACGTTGAGCATCACCCACGGCCGTCCGGGCCGGGGTTTCCGAGGTAGGGCCGAGTGGGCGAGCCCCGGGTCGACCGTCGCTGGGGTTGGAAGGAGCTGGCGCATGGGGGCGAGTTCCGTCGAGGAGGTCGCGTCCTCAGGGGGTGCCGATCATCGTCATGGCGGGGTCGCTGCCGGGGGACACCACGGAGCGGACCTTACGGAGAGCCCCGAGGAGCACCTCCAACTCCTCCGGCTCCAGGAGATCCGTGTAGCACCGTCGGATGGTCGCCTGGTGGGCGGGGAGGGCCTTTGACAGCTGCTCCAGGCCTTCGACGGTGACCACGGCGTAGAAGCCGCGCCGATCCGAAGGACACGGCTCCCGTCGGACCAGTCCTACGCGCTCCAAGCGGTCGACCAGACGCGTCAGCCCGCTGCTCGTCAGGGCGCACTGTGCGGTCAACTCGGACATACGCAGGCGATGTCCGGGCGAACGGGCGAGCCTGAGCACCACCTCGAAGGCCGAGGTCGAGAAACCGAATGATTCGAGTTCGGGGGCAACCGCTGCCAGGAGACCGCTGCTGGTCTCGACCAGCAGCCCCAGTGCCGTAAGGACCGGGTCGTCGAGCCCATCGAGATCCGAGCCAGCAGATGCAGGGCCCCTGTCGGCTTCGTCGAGGCGGGACGGGCTGGTGGGCACGAGAGGTGATCGTACCCGAGGCGGTGGGAGTCACGTCGGGCCGTCACAGCTGCAGGTCTGGGCGGACTCTGTGGCGGGACAGGGACTGAGTTTCCACCGGCATGTGGATGATCGGTGGATGAATCCCCGCGAAATACACAGGGTTGTTCCCCTTACGATCCACAAGCGATTGGTCGTACGGTGGTCTCTGGCCACAGCGGGCGCCGGAACGGTGTCGGAAAAGAGGTGTGGGGCGCCCCGCCCCCGAGGGACCATGGTCCCCAAGGGAGAGGGCGAAAGATCTGAGGGAGCACCCCCGAGTCCGTGGACCCACGGAGACGCTCCCTTCGACCTGCCTCCGGACCGGCGCCCGCTGAGACCCTCGGATCCCCCACAGTCGGGGGATCGGCGGGCGGCCAGCGCGTCCGGCGGAAAACTTCCTACGGACACGTTGACATCGGTGTAATTACCGTGCTGTAGTCTGTCTCTACATCTTGTGGTGCCAGCGCTTCAGGGGAGGCGCCAACCACAAGTGGTTGTGGTCCGAGACGCTACGAGGCATCGTCGCCCCGGAGTCGGCCCACCCGTCCAGCCCATCTCGAAACCAGGAGCACATCCCATGGCCATGGCCCCCGAGCAGACCGGCATCGGCATCGCCCGTCATTTCACGACCCCGGGAGTGCACCCCTATGACGAGGTCGAATGGGAGAAGCGGGACGCCCGGATCACCAACTACAAGGACGGTTCGGTCGCCTTCGAACAGCTCGGGGTGGAGTTCCCCGTCGGGTGGTCGCTCAACGCCACCAACATCGTGGCCCAGAAGTACTTCCGGGGCACGGTCGGAACCCCTGAGCGGGAGACCTCGCTCCGTCAGGTGATCGATCGGGTGGCCGACACCATCACCCGTTGGGGCATCGAAGGCGGATACTTCATCGACGACCGGGAGGCCGAGACCTTCCGCTCCGAGCTCAAGCACCTGCTCGTCAACCAGAAGGCGGCCTTCAACTCGCCGGTGTGGTTCAACATCGGTGTCGCCGGCGTTCCCCAGCAGGCCTCGGCATGCTTCATTCTCTCGGTCGATGACCACATGGACTCGATCCTCAACTGGTACCGGGAGGAGGGCGTGATCTTCAAGGGAGGGTCTGGGGCCGGCGTCAACCTGTCCCGCATCCGCTCCTCAGCCGAGTTGCTCAAGGGCGGTGGTACCGCGTCCGGGCCGGTCAGCTTCATGCGGGGCGCCGATGCCTCGGCCGGAACCATCAAGTCGGGCGGCAAGACCCGCCGCGCCGCCAAGATGGTGATCCTCGACGTCGACCACCCCGACATCGAGGAGTTCATCTGGTGCAAGTCCCGCGAGGAGAAGAAGGCCCGGGCCCTCGCCGACGCCGGATTCGACATGGACCTCGACGGCAAGGACAGCCACTCGATCCAGTACCAGAACGCCAACAACTCCGTCCGCGTCACCGACGAGTTCATGCAGGCGGTGGTGGACGGCTCGGACTGGGGTCTGAAGGCGGTCACCGACGGATCGGTGGTCAAGACGATCCCGGCTCGCGATCTGATGCGCCAGATCTCCCAGGCCACCTGGGAGTGCGCCGACCCCGGCATGCAGTTCGACACCACCATCAACCGGTGGCACACCGCCCACAACACCGGTCGGATCAACGGCTCCAACCCCTGCTCGGAGTACATGCACCTCGACAACTCGGCGTGCAACCTGGCCAGCCTGAACCTCCTCGAGTTCCTCGACGACGACGACACGTTCGATACGGAGGGCTTCAAGGCCGCCGTCTCGGTCATCTTCACCGCTCAGGAGATCCTGGTCGGACGGGCCGATTACCCGACCGGCCCGATCGGCGACACGTCCCGCAAGTTCCGCCAGCTCGGCATCGGCTACGCCAACATCGGTGCCCTGCTGATGGCCCTCGGCTACGCCTATGACTCCGAAGAGGGCCGGGCCTGGGCCGCGGCCATCACCGCTCTCATGACCGGCCACGCCTACGCCACCTCGGCTCGGACCGCCAGCCGCATGGGCCCGTTCGCCGGTTACGCCGACAACCGTGAGCACATGGTGCGGGTGCTCAACATGCACCGCGAAGCTGCTGCCCACATCGACGAGGAGCTCGTTCCGGCCTCGTTGTTGTCGGCTGCCCAGCAGAGCTGGGATGAGGCCTGCGAGCTGGGTGAGCTGTTCGGTGTCCGCAACTCGCAGGCCTCGGTGCTGGCCCCCACCGGCACCATCGGCTTGATGATGGACTGTGACACCACGGGTATCGAGCCCGACCTTGGCCTGGTCAAGATGAAAAAGCTGGTCGGCGGCGGCACCATGACCATCGTCAACCAGACCATTCCCAGGGCTCTGGCCCGGCTCGGCTACAGCGACAGCCAGATCGCCGACATCACCGCCTACATCGATGCGGAGAAGTCGATCCTCGGTGCCCCGCACCTCGCTGCCGAGCACATCTCGGTGTTCGCCTGCTCGATGGGTGACAACACCATCCACTACATGGGTCACGTCCGGATGATGGCTGCGGTCCAGCCGTTCATCTCCGGTGCCATCTCCAAGACCGTGAACATGCCTCAAGACGTCACCGTCGAGGATGTGGAGCAGCTCCACATCGAGGCGTGGAAGCTCGGGGTCAAGGCCGTTGCCATCTACCGGGACAACTGCAAGGTGGCCCAGCCGCTGGCGACCGCCCGCAAGGACGACGACCAGGAGCCCGCCGCGGGTACTCCCCACGTCGTGGAGCGTGAGGTGATCGTGGAGAAGATCGTGGAGAAGGTCGTCAAGACCCCGACCCGCGAAAAGCTCCCCCGCAACCGGACGTCGCGCACCTTCGAGTTCCGGGTGGCTGATTGCAAGGGCTTCGTGACCGTCGGCGAGTACGACGACGGTCGCCCCGGCGAGGTGTTCCTCAAGGTGGCCAAGCAGGGTTCGACCCTGGCGGGCGTGATGGACTCGCTGTCGATCAGCATCAGCTACGCCCTCCAGTACGGCGTGCCGCTGCGCACCCTGGTCGAGGCCTTCGCCAACACCCGCTTCGAGCCCGCGGGCATGACCGACGATCCCGAGCTGCGCATCGCCTCGTCGCTGCTGGACTACATCTTCCGCCGTCTGGCGGTGGACTACCTGACCTTCGAGGAGCGTCAGGAGCTTGGGATCATGACCGTCTCCGAGCGCACCCAGCCGACGTTGCCGGGCGTGGAGGAGACGGTGGTCGAGAACCGCCAAGGCACCGACATGGCCCCAGACCCCAAGTCGATCCCTTCAGCCAACGAGCTGGCCATCTCCCTGGCCGACGACGCTGCGCCGGGGCAGGGAAGCCTGTTGGACCGGGCCGGGGTGACCAACCCGATCCCGGTGCACTCGACCCCGCCCCAGGTGAAGCCGTCGGCCGCCCACTCCGACGCCCCCTACTGCATGCAGTGCGGAGTCCAGATGCAGAGGGCGGGCTCCTGCCACGCCTGCCCGAGCTGCGGCAGCACGAGCGGCTGCAGCTGACCGAGCCAGGGCGGTGACCCCGCCCTGCACTCGGTGAGGTCACCCAGGTCGGCGGTGCGAGTGCCGCTCGCTGGGTCGTGACAACGTCGGATCCCGGGTCCACTCGGTCCCGGGATCCGACGCGTTCTCACCCGTTGCCGTTCCGGCAACCCTCACATGATCTTGCGGTAGTAGTGCTGTTCGACCGCACCCACCCCGTCGGCGTAGACGCCCGGGGTCTCACTGTCGACGAGGGCGAGGAAGTCCGAGTCGGCGAACACCGCTTGCTCGGCCCGTTGCATCTCGCTCAGGTTGGGGTGTCCGCTCACCCAAGCCACGGCACCGAAGTGGCCCGACGCTCCGATGAGGAAGCTGCACGGGGCACCCGAGATGCGCGTCGACTCCTCGGCGATCCGGACGCCCAACTCGGCCCCTTTGGCGAGGGACCCGGCCGCGCAGACGCCGGTGACCACGGACACGTACTCCACTGGTATCGCGGGGTCAGGTACGGCGTTGACGTAGCTGGCGATGAAGTCGTCCGGGAGCTGTTCGACGAACTGCGTTCCTCGTGCCACCAGGGCCTGGTAGGCCTCGTCGGCGACGAGTTTGTCGTCGGCGGCTTCGAGCTGGACCAGGTCTTCGACCGCGGTGCTCCAAACCAACGTCCCGAGCTGGGGCGAGAAGGTACGGCTCCAGAGGCTGACCTTCAGGTCGGTGGTGTGATCGACGGCTTCGGTGACCTCCATCGCCCAGGACAGGGCATCGCGCGTCGAGCTGGGGCGAAGTCGCAGACTGCGGGTGAACAGGAACATGGATCCTCCTGGTGGACACGGGTGGTGACCCGAGCGGATTCCCTCCTGGCGGGTGAGGCGGGGATGCGGTCGTGCCGCTCAACTCCGTCCCGTCTCGCAGTGTCCACCCGGGATGGAGCCGGGTCAACGGCCAGGATCAAAGCTCGCTGAGCGTGTTGTGGCCGACTCCTGGGGTGGCGGCTGCTCCCGATGTGCAGGGGCCGGGTCCTCCCGGAGTATGCTGGTCGGCGGGGCGTCCCGTCTGCGGTGACGGTGAGGTGGACCAGTCCGAGGTCCGCTCTCAGATGCCTCGAACGGATGACACCCCATCGCTCCGGCGGTGGCCGACGGCGCAGGGAGTGCCGCACCGAATGTCTGACGCACGATCTCTGGAGGCAGCGGCTTGGGCCGCGGCAGCCGGTACAGCATCCGCCGACCAACTGGCGGTTCTCGAGGCCGACACCAACCGGTGGTGTCGCGCCCTGGAGGATCTGTTGGAGGAGACCGAGGACCAACTCGACGCGGTCCGACGCCTGACCGGTCCCGAGAGGGCCCAGGTGGTGGCGGACTTCGAGGGTGAACTGGCGAGGCTCGAAGCGGCGTACGACCTGCTCACCAAGGTGGGTGACAGCACCTCGGCGGTGGCGGCCATCGCCGCCGCCGATCCGGTCGGTGAGGTACGACTCCAGGCGTCGTGGGGAGCCGGCAAGGTGGTGGTGTGGGCGGCCGGACCCGGGGTGGCACCGGCGACCGCGGATGAGCTGTCGGACCGGCTGGAAGCGATCGGCGGTCCGGCGATCGGATGGACGCCCTACCCGGCGGTACCGCTCCCCTCTGGTGAGCGGGCGGCGGCGCTGTCCATCCCGGTGGGGGAGGCCCTCGGTTGGCTCGTCGCGGTGGGCGGCGGTCTGGGGCGTGAAGGGGTCGGGGCCAGCGTGGCCTGGCTCGGGCGGGCGGCAATCGCCGCGGTCCGGCTGGTGGCCCGTGGATCGGTGGTACCGACCCTTCCTGCCCACAAGCGTTCCGATGGCCGGACCCTCGAGATGGCGGTTAGGTGGGTTCCGGCCTTGGTGCCCGAAGGCGTGGTGGAACGCCTGACCGCAGCGATGCCCGGAGCGGTGACCGCTCTGCCCAACACCAAACAGGACGCGCGGGTGGTGACCCTCGATGTGATCGGCTCGGTGGTCGACGCCGTCATCCACGAGGCGGCCAGCCGCATCGAACTGCCGGCACCGCCCCCCAACGTCCAGAGCCCGGCCCAGGTGGCCGAGGCGGTCGTGACCCGCCTGGACGGCTCGACATTCACCGCCCCGGTCGCCTCGGGGGCCGAGGTGTCCAAGCGGCTGGATCGCTGGGCCCGCCAGGTGATGGGCGCGTTCACGCCGCGGTTGGTGCTTCAACTCGATCCGCCGGACTCGGGCAATGCATGGTTCCTGGCCGTCCTGGGCCCGGGTGCCGAGGGCGGGCTGTTGCCCATCGAGGCCGCCATCGCGGACGGAAAGGCCACCAAGTCGTTGGTGGACGAACTGGTCCGGGCCGAGCGGGTGGTGCCGGCCCTGCTTCGGCCCGGGGCCATGCGGCGCGGTCAGGTCTATCTGAGCCAGGACGAGGCCTGGGAGTTCATGACCGTGACCGGTGCGGCGTTGGAGGCGGCCGGTTTCGAGGTGCGGGTACCGGCGTTGTCCCGTCGCAAGCCCGCCGCTGGTCTGCGGATGTTCACCGAGCCGACGGGCGAGACGGTGGTCGGCGCCCAGCAGCTCTCCAACGTGAGATGGTCGGTTCTCTTCGACGACGTCGAGCTCACCGCCGCCGAGATCGCCCGTCTGGCCGAGGAGGCTCGGCCCCTGGTCAAGTCACACGGGCGGTGGGTCGAGCTCGACAAGGTGGACCTCAAGGAGGCCGCTGCGGCTCTGGCCGAGCGGGCCACCAAGACCCGTCTGACCGGCGCCGAGATCCTCCGGCACTCGGTAGGGCTGGAAGGAACGGCCCTGGCCGGCGGGCTGACCGTCGACGGTACGAGTTGGGCGTCCAACCTCCTGGCCTCGGCGTCGGCCATACCGGCGGACCTTCCCACCTCACCTCCGGGCTTCGCCGGTGAACTTCGGGCCTACCAGGCCGAGGCACTCGCCTGGTTGGGTTTCCTCGACGCCGCCGAGCTCGGTGGCTGCCTGGCCCTCGACATGGGTCTCGGTAAGACCCCGACCATGCTGGCCCACCTCGGCCGAACCTCGGAAACGTCGTCGGGAACGGCCCTGGTGGTGGCGCCGCCGGCGGTGGTCGGCAACTGGGCGGCCGAGGCCGCCAAGTTCACCCCCGGTCTGTCGGTACTGGTCCACCACGGTGCCGGCCGGTTCAGCGGCCCGGCGCTGACGCGGGCCGTCGACCGGGCGGACGTGGTCATCACCACCTACGGCACCGCGGTTCGAGACGTCGAACAACTGGCGACCTTCGATTGGGCCCGGGTGGTCCTCGACGAGGCCCAGGTGATCAAGAACCCGGCCAACGAGACCGCCCAGCAGATGCGGCGCATACCGGCCCGGAGCCGCATCGCTCTGACCGGAACACCGATCGAGAACGGGCTGGGCGACCTGTGGGCGATATTGGACTTCTGCAACCCAGGATTGGTCGGGCCGCGCCCCCAGTTCATCGCCCAGCTCTCGGGCGAGGGCGAGGCGGCGTTGCGGGCACTGAATGGACTGCTGGTGTTCCGTCGAACCAAGAGCGAGCCAGACGTGGCGGCGGAACTGCCCGACCGTATCGATGAGCTCGACCACTGCATGATGACCCCCGAGCAGATCGGCCTGTATCAGGCGGTACTCGACAGCCTCGTGGTCGACGCGTCCCAGGTCGGAGGAGAGCCCAAACAGGGTGCGATCCTGGCCGCCATCACCGCGTTGAAGCAGATCTGCAACCACCCGGCCGCCTACGAGAAGCACGACACCGGTGAGCTCGCCGGACGTTCGGGCAAGCTGAACCGGCTGGAGGAAATCGTCGACCACGTCTTCGGGGCGGGGGAGAAGGTCCTGATCTTCACCCACTTTGCCGAGTGGGGCGTGCGGCTGGCCGAACACCTGACCGCACGGACCGGGGTCCCGGTGTCGTGCTACCACGGGGGCTTGGCCCGCGGGGCCCGTGACCGGATGGTCGAGGAGTTCCAGAACGGTGAAGGCGCGGGCGCTCTGGTCCTGTCGCTCAAAGCGGGAGGCACCGGTCTGAACCTCACCGCCGCCAACCATGTGGTCCTCTACGACCGGTGGTGGAATCCGGCGGTGGAGGACCAGGCCCGAGACCGGGCGTGGCGTATCGGGCAGACCAAGACGGTCATCTCCCATCGCCTGGTGTGTCCGGGCACGGTCGACGAGAGGGTGGAGGAGGTGGTGGCCGGTAAGCGCCACATCGCGGATCTCGTGCTTCCCAAGTCCAGTTCCCTGGCCGACCTCGATGCTGCTCAACTCCGTGCCGCGCTGGGTCTGCGGGCCGATGAGCTTCTGACGGAGGATGACGAATGAACCAGCCCGATACCGGCCAATCGGGGCCAAGCGGTGCCGGTCAGGCGCCGGGTACCGGAGCCGCCCGGCGCAACAAGCGTCGGCGCCAACAGAACCGACCGCGAGGCGGAGAGCTGTGGCGCCCGGTTCCCCAGCTTCCCGATCCGGAACCGATCGTGCCCGCATCGGACCCGGGAATCCTGCTTCGTTCCCTGGGATCGCCGCCCCTCCAGGGTCAGGGTTCCCAGGCCGAGCACGCCTTCGAACTGGTGGTCCGCCGGTCCGCCATGCTGGCGTCGGCCCTCGCCGCCGCGGCCGGCCTGCTCGAGGAGCCCGACGCCGACTGAGCACGGAACCCGCCGTTGGGTCGGTCGGTCTGGCCCGCGTCGGTAGGTGGCGGAGGGACAAGTACCCTGAACGGGCCAAGGGGCACGGCAAGGGGACGGATCATGGTTGAGAACGCGAGCGCGGCTTCATTGTCCGATGGCGGGGTTCCACCTCTGGGGACCCTCGCGGTTGCGGGGTTCGCGTCGCTCGGTGCCGGTGCCATTCACGCCGCGGCCATCGGTGTCCACGGCGAGCACCGCCAGGCGGCGGTGGTGTTCGCCTTGTTGTCGCTGGTTCAGATCACCTGGGGTGTGGCGGCCACCCTCCGTTCGGACCGGACCATCGCCCTGTCGGGGGTTGGGTTGAGCCTGGTCGCGGTCGGCGGGTGGGTGATGGCCAAGACCGTTGGCATCTCCTTCGTCGACGGTCTCGGGGAACTCGAGGTGATCCAGTTTGCCGACGCCGCTGCCGCCGGGTTGGCCCTGGTGGGCGGGCTGTTTTGTTTGCGGAACGTGATGACGGACTCGGTCGGGTCCGCCCGAGCCGCCTTCGGGCCGGTGGCGGTGGGGGGCGTGGCCGCAGTGGTGGCCGTCATATCGCTGGTGGCTATGACGGCGACGGGTGGCCATGCCCATGCCGGAGGCCACGACGAGACTGCAACCGCCCCCCACGACGAGACCGTTGGCCATGACGATTCCGGCCAGACGTCGACCTCGGGCGAGGGTCACGACGCCGGATCCGGGCACGGTGGTGGATCGACGGCCCGACCTTATGACCCGAATCTGCCCATCGATCTCTCGGGCGTAGCGGGGGTCACGCCGATCGAGCAGGCCCGGGCCGAGAACCTCATCGCCATAACCCTGGCCCGGCTTCCCCGCTTCGCCGACCCGGCGGTGGCCGAGGCCCAGGGGTTCCGTTCGATCGGTGACGGATTCACCGGGTTCGAGCACTTCATCAACTGGGGCTACATCAGCGACGACCACATCCTCGACCCGGACTACCCGGAGTCACTGGTGTACGAGACGGGTCCGGACGGCAGCCGCACGTTGGTTTCGGCGATGTTCATGCTCACCCCCGGAGCACGCCTGAGTGACGTTCCCGAACTCGGTGGGGCGCTGACCCAATGGCACATCCACGATGACCTGTGCTTCACCGACGACCCTCAGGCCCCAATGGTGGCCGGGCTCACCAGCGTCGGTGGGACCTGCCAACCCCCGCTGAAGAAGCTGGATCCGACCCCGATGATCCACGTATGGATCAGGCCCCACCCATGCGGGCCCTTCGCGGCGTTGGAGGGGGTGGCGGGAGGTCAGGTACCCGAAGGTGAGCAACGCCTCTGCGACACCGCCCACGGGGGTTAGTTCTAATTTGGCGTCCCGCTAGGTCAGCGAGGCCACCACGGT
>JAGQSO010000016.1 GCA_020439505.1 Acidimicrobiales bacterium | reverse complement strand
CCGGGGTCACGGGGCGTGGAGGGAACCTTGGCCACCCGGCCGTCGTCGGTCACGACATCGGTGAAGGTGCCGCCGGTGTCGACGCCGACTCGCATGGCCCGAACCTACCCAGGTGGGTGCAAGACCGTGAGTCCCGCACCCAGGCGCAAGTCCAGGTCAGCGTGCAGCCGGGCCAGGCGGTCGTCCACCTCGTCCCACACCAGCACCGCTTCGTCGGCCGCCGCAATGATCCAGGCATCGCGGCGCCGCATGGCCTTCCGAAAGCTGTCCACGTCGGTGGGTTCCTTGCGTTCCAGGCGAACCACCGAGGCGGCCCGATCCGCCGCCGCCTCTCCGCGCTGGCGGGCGGCGGCGGACAGGTTCCGGTCGATGCCGGGAAACCCGACCACCGCCACATAGGGAACCTCTGCCCGTTCGGCCGCCTCGGCGGCCAGAAGCTCGGACCCCGGACGGATCCCGGTGACCACCACCAGGTCGGGATGGAGGCGGGCCAGGGCGTCGATCACCTCGACCAGATCGGAACGAACCCGATCGGCGACCGGGTTGTCATCCCACCCTCCCAGGCGGTCGGGGGTGTGCCCGAACACCGCCAGCAGCCACCCCGCCGGGATCCTCGGGTCTCGTCGGCGTCGCTCGGCTCGTTGCTCGTCGGCGGGCAACTCCGACAGCTTGCCTCCACCTCCGGCTGCACCCGCTGAGCCCGCCGATCGAGCAGCGCCGACGGGTCGGTGGGCGTCACGTTGGACCACCGCCAACCCGTCGACCAGGTCGTTCATGATGTCGCCCGAATGTCCCTTGACCCATTCGAAGCTGACCTCACCCTTGGGCCGTTCGGCCAGCGCGGCAAGTAGCGCCTCCCACAGATCCCGGTTCTTCACCGGCTCACCGGCCTTGGTCTTCCAGCCGTTGCGGACCCACCCCTTGGACCAGGATTCCAACCCGTTCTTGACGTAGGTGGAGTCCATGACCACCACCAGCGGAGACGGGTTGTCCTGAATGGCCCGGAGGACCGCGGTCAGCTCCATGCGGTTGTTGGTGGTTTCGGGCTCACCCCCACTGGCGTGGTGGTCGGCCGACGACGCCCAGGCCCACCCGCCCGGACCGGGGTTCCCACTGCAGGCCCCGTCGGTGTAGATACGCAGCGCCGTCACCGGCACACCATGCCAGACCGCCAGGATCTCGCCGAACACGGCACCAGGTGCAGACCCCGTTGTTTGGGGGCACCATGGACGCCATGCAGGCCCCCGACGAGTTCTACGAGCAACTGCCCGACATCGATCCGGCCGAGACCGCCGAATGGCTCGACTCCCTCAACGCCGTGCACGCCCAGCGGGGCGACGCCCGGGCCGAATACCTGGTGCAGCGGATCATGGCCCGCAGCCAGGAGTTGGGCCTCGACGTCCCCGGCCCGCTGCGCACCCCCTACGTCAACACCATTGCCCTCGGGGACCAGGAGCGTGACTACTGGTTCCCGGGCGACATGGATCTGGAGCGCCGGATCCGGGCCTACATCCGGTGGAACGCGGCGGTGATGGTGGTCAAGGCCAACCACCGCGCCGAAGGCATCGGCGGTCACCTGGCCACCTTCGCCTCGTCGGCCGGGCTGTTCGACGTGGGCTTCAACTGGTTCTTCCGCGGCAAGGACGACGGCACCGCCGGAGACGCGGTGTTCATGCAGGGTCACGCGTCGCCCGGTATCTACGCCCGGGCCTTTCTGGAGGGCCGCCTCGACGAGGTCGACCTGGACCGGTTCCGACGCGAGGTCGACATGGGCGACGGGGCCCCGGGTCGGGGGCTGTCCAGCTACCCCCACCCCCGCCTGATGCCCGACTTCTGGGAGTACCCCACGGTCTCGATGGGCCTCGGCCCCATCACCTCGCTGTACCAGGCCCGCTTCTATCGCTACCTCCACCACCGTCAGATCGACGACACCTCCGCCAGCCGGGTGTGGTGCTTCGTGGGAGACGGAGAGACCGACGAGCCCGAGACCCTGGGCGCCATCTCCCTGGCCGGCCGCGAGGGCCTGGACAACCTGACCTGGATCGTGAACTGCAACCTCCAACGCCTCGACGGGCCGGTGCGAGGAAACGGCAAGATCATCCAGGAACTGGAGGGCGCGTTCCGCGGGGCGGGATGGAACGTGATCAAGGTGGTGTGGGGATCAGCGTGGGACGACCTGCTGGCCCGAGACGTCGACGGTGTCCTGTTGGACAAGATGAACAGCACCCTCGACGGTGAGTTCCAGCGCTACACCGTGGCCGACGGTACCTACATACGCGAGCACTTCTTTGGACCCGATCCGCGGCTGCGGGCACTGGTGGAGCACCTGTCCGACGACGACCTCCGACGCCTGCCCCGTGGTGGCCACGATTACGCCAAGGTCTACGCCGCCTTCAAGGCCGCCACCGAGACCCGAGGCCGACCATCGGTGATCCTGGCCAAGACCATCAAGGGCTGGACCCTGGGCCCCGAGGTCGAGGCCCGCAACGCCACCCACCAGATCAAGAAGATGACCAACGAGCAGTTCCGTCAACTGCGCGAGCGCCTCCACCTCGAGACCGAGATCTCCGAGGAATCCCTGGCCGATGGCCTCGAACCCCCCTACTACCGTCCGCCCGCCGGTTCACCCGCCCACGACTACCTGATGGCTCGTCGTCGGGCGCTCGGTGGTTCGCTCCCCTCGCGTACCACCCGGACCAGCCGACCTCTCCCCATGCCGGCCCCGGCGACGTTCGAGGAGTTCCGGGCCGGATCAGGCCAGCAGGTCGCCTCGACCACCACCGCCTTCACTCGACTGCTGCGCTCCATGGTGCGCGAGCCGAACTTCGGTCCCCGGGTGGTTCCGATCATCCCCGACGAGGCCCGAACCTTCGGCATGGACGCCCTGTTCCGAGAGATCGGCATCTACGCCCCCCACGGCCAGAAGTACGAACCGGTGGACCACGACCTTTTGTTGTCCTACCACGAGGCCCTCGACGGCCAGATCCTGGAGGAGGGCATCACCGAGGCCGGAGCCACGGCGTCGTGGATCGCGGCGGCCACCTCCTATGCCCACCGGGGCGTGCCGATGGTGCCGTTCTTCACCTTCTATTCGATGTTCGGGTTCCAACGGGTCGGGGACCTGATCTGGGCGGCCGCTGATGCCAGGGCCCGAGGCTTCCTGTTGGGGGCCACCGCCGGGCGGACCACCCTGTCGGGCGAAGGGCTCCAACACCTCGACGGTCACAGCCACGTCCTGGCCTCCACCGTGCCGTCGTGTGTCGCCTACGACCCGGCCTTCGCCTATGAAACGGCCGAGATCGTCCGCCACGGGATCGAGCACATGTACGGCGACGACCCCCATGACGTCTTCTTCTACCTGACCCTCTACAACGAGAACTACCTCCAGCCCCCGATGCCCGACGGGGTCGAGGCCGGGATAATCGAAGGCCTCTACCGGTGGGCGGCCGCCCCCGATGTGCCCGACGCCGCTCCGGCCACGATCCTGTTCTCGGGAACCGCCCACGGCGCGGCCCGCCAGGCCCAGGCCGAACTGGCCGAGCGGTGGGGGGTGGCCGCCGAGCTGTGGAGCGCCACCTCCTACAAGGCGCTGCGGGAACAGGCCATGGAGTGTGAACGGTGGAACCGCCTGCACCCGACCGAGCCCGGCCGCATCCCGAGGGTCACCGAGCTCCTGGAGAGCACCCGCGGTCCGGTGGTGGCCGTCACCGATTTCATGCGCTGCGTTCCCGACCAGATCTCCCGCTGGATCCCCGCCGGGCGGCGCTACACGTCGCTAGGCACCGACGGGTTCGGTCGATCCGACACCCGTGACGCCCTGCGCCACTTCTTCGAGACCGACGCCGCTCACCTGGTGGTAGCGGTCCTGTCGGAGTTGGCCCGCGACTCACAGGTCGGCGCCGACACCGTGAGCTCGGCCATCACCCACTACGGGATCAGTCCCGACGCCCCGGTCCCCTGGCACGGGTGAACGCCACCCGACCCGGGAGGTCCAACCCCGCGGGTCAGGCCGCCGGTCGACGCAACGCCTGAACGGCCTGGGCACCCAGCCCGGCGAACAAGACCGACCAGGCGGTGAGGGCGAACACCAAGGTGGCCTGGGGCAGCCACCCGAGGGGCTCCAACTCGATGGCAGCGCGCATCCGAAACGTGGACGCCCCGTACATGCCGAGGGGGAAGGCCATCGCCCAGTACGAGGGGTGATAGCGCAACGGGACCCGGTTGATGAGGTGGCGCCACACGCCGATAGCCATCATCAGCGGGAACCAGAACGACGCCGTAGCCCAGGCCAGCACCACCACCGACTCCAGGAACGGAGCGAGGCGGTCGATGCGCACCGATGTGCCCCGGGCCAACAACAGGTTCGAACCGGCCAGGACGGTGATGGCCAAGGCCCCCGCCGCGATCCACGCCGGAGGGTCCGCCTCGGTGGGGCTCAGCTCCATGAACGTCCAGCGCAAGAACACCATGGTCATCACGATCAGGTAGAGCACCAGCCCCAGCAGGAACCCGGCCAGCAGCCCGAAGGCCAAGACCTCGCTGTGGTGGCGGGGCAGGAGCAGGGCTCCACTGACCACGATCGATTCCGTCGACACCGTCAACAGGAACCAGGTTCCGTTGATGCCCTTCTCGAGACCGGGCTTGGGCGACTTGAGCACCACCGCGAACAGCGTGGCGTACACGAACACCACCCACAGGACCAGGCTGAACCACCACATGGCCCAGGCCACGTCCCAACGGTCGTGGACGATGGCTGCCGACGCGCCCAACACGTTGGTGGCGGCGACGGTGGTGAGGAAGGCGAAGCCCTTGGCGTGGCTGGTGATGTCGGTGAACAGGGCCTGTCGGGCGATGACCAGGCGGGCGATGAGCAGCACGGCCAGGACCAGGTAGGCCACCGCGGCGACGGCGAACAGTGCGTCGGCCAGCCACTGGAGGTCCTGTTGGGCCGAAGCGGTGGCGATGATCCCGGTCGCCATGACCATGGCGAAGTAGCCCGGGAACAGGGTCTTGATGTTGCCCTTGATCGACGCTCCGCTGACGGTCACGGCCGCAGGTAGTGGTACAGGACCCCGGAGGCCGCGGCTAGGACCACCGAAACCATTGCGGTGGACCAGGCCAAGGTCTCGTCGTCGGCGGCGAAGGCCTCGACTGCAACGGTCAACAGGAATACCTGGAAGGCGACCAGGATCACCACGTACACCACCACCGCGCCGGTGGTCCGGGGGGCGTAGCGGGCCGGCCTCACAGGTCGGCCCCCAGAGCCCAGACGGTGTCGCCCCGCAACTCGACCTCGATCTTGCCCAGAGGTCGAGGCGGCGGGCCCGAGAGCACCTCTCCGGTTCGGGCATCGAAGTTTCCTTCGTGACACGGGCAGTGCCAGCGGTTCTCCTCAGCCTCGAAGTAGACGACACATCCCAGGTGGGTGCACTTCTGGCTGAACGCCGCCACCTCGCGGTCACCGAGGCGGACGAGGACGGCCGGGTCGGCCTCGGTCGGGTAACGGAACAGATGGGTCTCACCCACCGGTACCTCCGACAGGGCGATGATCTCGCGGGGTTCGCCGGTGTTGATGGTTCGGAGCTGGGTCCACGCCGCGAATCCGACGTTGCCCGCCGCCATCACACCGGCCCCCGCCACCAGGAACCGGGCGAACTCCCGCCTGGTCACCTCGTCCTCACCCACCGCCTGGTACGGGAAGTCCCGCTTCCAGACCGGTTCTTCGGTTTCGGTCATGTCCCGTTCTCCTCCAGGTCGAATGGATCGTCCAACCAGGACTTGTAGGTCGAGGGGGCGACGTCGATCGGGCCTGCCGCCAGGTCGTCGACCACCGCGAACACCTTGGTGGACACCTGTTGACGACCGAACAGCCAGTCGTCGACCAGTGAACCCCGCCGGTACTCCTTGAACTCCTCGGCGGTGCCGTACCACAGGGCCTCACTGGGGCAGACCGATGCGCACATGGGGGCGTAGCCCTCCGCCGTGCGGTCGAAGCACATGTCGCACTTCATCATCTGGTCGAAGTCGGCCATGTACTTGGGCACGCCGAACGGGCAGGCCAACACGCAGTTGGAGCAGCCGATGCAACGGGGCTTGAGGGCGGACTGAACCACCCCGAGTTCGTTCTGCTTGATGGCGTCGGCCGGGCAGACCTGCGCGCAGGTCGGGTCCTTGCAGTGCATGCACACCATCGGCGCGGTCTGGGTGCTGGCCACCCGGTCGATGCGTTCGAGGTGGATCAGGGACTGCCCCCGGTGGGTGCCGCACTCCTGACAGGCCTGGACGCAGGCCTCACAGCCGATGCAGCGGCTCTGGTCGATCACGAACACCGGCCGTTCACCGACGGCGTAGCGGGCCGCCTTCACCGGGCCACCTCCCCGCCGTCGACAGGTGCGCCCTTGGTCGGTTCAGCCTTGACCACCTTGACCGCCGCCACCTTGAACTCGGGCATCCGCGAGATCGGGTCGACCGCCCGCAGGGTGAGCTGGTTGGCGGCCTTCTTGCCCGGCCAGTGGTACGGGATGAACACGGTGTCGGGCCGGATGGTGGTCACCACCGCGGCGGGAAGGGTGATCTCCCCCCGCCGGGAACTGACGGTGACGGCGTCGCCGTTGGCGATACCGAGCGGCTCGGCCAGCTTGGGGTGAATCTCGCACAGCGGCTCGGGGTACTGGGCCACCAGGCCGGCGATGCGACGGGTCTGGGTTCCCGACAGGTACTGGCTGACCACCCGTCCGGTGGTGAGCCACAGCGGGTACTGGTCGTCGACCACTTCGGCGGGCGGTTTGAACGGCACCCCGTGGAAGCGGGCCTTGCCGTCAGGGTGGGCGAACTTGCCGCCCTCCCACAGGCGAGGGGTCCCGGGGTGGCCGACCTCGGGGACCGGCCAGAACAGGCCCATCTCGTCCTCGATCCGAGCCCAGGTTGCCCCGGTGTAGTCGGCCTTGCCCCCGGTCGAAGCCCGGCACAGCTCATCGAAGATCTGCTCGGTGTCGGTGTACCCGAACAGGTCACCCTTGCCCAGCCGTTGGGCGATGTCGACGAGGATCTCCCAGTCCTTGCGGGCCTGACCGGGTGGTTCGACCGCCTGGTTGATCTTGATGATCCGGCCCTCGCCGCTGGTCGAGGTTCCCTCGTCCTCCTCGTGGAGCGAGCCGGCCAGTACCACATCGGCGTGGGTGGCGGTCTCGGACAAGAAGAAGTCGATGGCGGCGTAGAACTCCAACTTGTCGAGGGCCTCGGCGGTGAAGTTGGAGTCCGGGGCCGACACGACCGGGTTGAAGCAGATCGACAACAACCCCTTGATCGAACCGTCGTGGATGGCCTCGATCAGTTCGGTGGCGGCCAGGCCCTTACCGGGGATCTCGGACTCGTCAACACCCCACACCGCGGCCACCGCGGCCCGGTCCTCGGGATTGGTGATGTCGCGGTTGCCGGGGAGCTGGTCGCACTTGTGGCCGTGCTCGCGGCCACCCTGGCCGTTGCCCTGACCGGTGATGGTGGTGACCCCGCACCCGGGCTTGCCGAACTTTCCGGTGGCCAGGCCGAGGTTGATGGCCGACAGCACGTTGTCGACACCCTTGGTGTGCTGTTCGATCCCTCGGGCGTGCATCAACATCCCGGTGGCCGACGTCCCCCACAGCTCGGCCGCCTCCTCGATGCGGTTGGCCGACACACCGGTGATCTCGGCCGCCCAGGCCGGGGTCATCTCGGCCACCGCGGCGGCCGCGGCATCGAAGTCGACGGTGTGGGCGTCGATGAAGTCGTGATCCAACCAGTCGTGGCGGATCAGCTCGTGGAGCACGGCACCGAACAGGGCCGAGTCGGTACCGGGCCGCACCGGCAGGAACAGGTCCGCGGTGCGGGCCAACGGCACCACCCGGGGGTCCTGGACGATGAGCTTGGCGCCGCGGTCGCGGGCCCGCCAGATGTAGCTGGTGGTGATCGGGAACGTCTCGGCGATGTTGGACCCGGCCACCCACACCACATCGGCGAGAGGGATGTCGCTCCAGGGGTTGGAGGCCCGGTCCATGCCCAGGGCCTTCTTGTTGCCGGCCCCGGCCGACACCATGCAGAAGCGGCCGTTGTAGTCGAGGTTGGCGGTGTGGAGAGCGAGCCGGGCGAACTTGCCGACCAGGTAGCTCTTCTCGTTGGTTAGCGACACCCCCGACAACATGGCGAAGGCGTCATCGCCATAGGTGGCCTGGATCCGCTTTATCTCCGAAACCACCTGGTCCAGGGCCTCGTCCCAGCCGATCTCGCGAAACCCGCCGGGGGCGGACTCGTCGCGCACCATGGGGCTCAACAGCCGGTCGGGGTGGCCGCCCTGGAGGTAGCGCTTGACACCCTTGGGGCAGAGCTTGCCCTCGTTGAACGGGAACTCGTACCAGGGCTCGAAGCCCACCACCTGGTTGTCGGCGACCTTCAACTTGATGCCGCACTGCTGCCCGCAGAAGCAGCAGTGGGTCTTGACCACCTTGTCGATCTCGACGTCGGAGTCCCACCCACCCGGGGGGGCCTCGTTGAGGTGAGGCCCGAACCGGGCGATCAACTCCTCCTCGCTCAACGGTTGGCGGGCCATCAGCCGAAACCTCCCACCCGGGCCACCTGGGCCAGGGTCACGCTCGCTCTACGACACTTGGGGCAGGTGTCCTGGTAGTTGCCCCCGCCGTCGATCCCGTAGTCGAACCCGACCTGGGGCAGGACCTCCTGCAGATCGGCGATCTGGCGGACGCTGGCAAACCCCTCGCCGCAGCGGCGGCACACCGCGGCGGGACCCTCCTCGTTGGCCTGACGGTAGTAGGCCACCCCCAGGTTCCCGGGGCGCTGGAAGATGTGGAACAACTTGCCGAACGGCAGGTACATGAGCCCCAGGATCACGGTCAGGGCGTGCAGGGTGTTGAGGGCGGAATAGAACTGGCCGTGCAGCCACATGCTCGAAACGGTCAGGAACAACCCGGTCACCGACACTGCGAACAGCCCGGCCAGCACCAGGAAGTCACCGCCCCGTTCGACCGCCAGGGCACCGGGGTCGTTGAGGCGCCGGCGCAGGAACATGAACACCCCGCCCAACACCAGCACCGCGGCGATGTCGAGGCCGTGGAAGATGATCCAACCGATGATCGAGCCGGCGTCGAACGCCATCGTCGGCAAGCCCGACACGAACACCTTGTAGCGATCGGCGTCTTGGCCCACGCTCTCGAAGTGGAGGAGGCCCAGGGTCAACGGGAAGGTGATCATGGCGGCCAGGATGCAACCCCAGAACACCAGTTGGTGGGCCAGCCAGCGGGCCTTGGACCGCCGGTAGATGAAGGTCTGGGCGATCAGTTGGGTCCCGACCAGCGACGGCAGGGCGGCGATGTTGCGGGCCTTGGAGGACCGGAAGGCATCCCAACCCCGACGGTTCAACATCGCGGTGGGAGGACGGCGGGTCCACACGATGTAGCGGTAGATCACGCCGAACACCGCGAACACGGTGCCGAACAGGTAACCGACCAGGGCGGCGTCGAACCAGGCGAGCTGACCGCTGCCCAAGAAGGTGATCGCCACCACCACCGCCACGCCCACCAAGCCCCAGGTCAGGGCCCTTGGATCCATTGACCGGTTCGTTGCCACCGAACCACCTCCTCCCGGCCGAGTGTAGGCAGGTCGCTCCCGAAGCGGCGAAAGGTACCCTCCAACCCATGGCATCCCAGGTCCGGTTCCCGATCACCAACGACGAAGCCGCCAACGACTTCCTCGTCGAGAACCCGCTCGCCCTGATTCTGGGGATGCTCTTGGACCAGCAGGTACCGATGGAGTGGGCGTTCCGATCCCCCCACACCCTGGCCCAACGCCTCGGTGACCGGTTCAACGCCACCGACATCGCGGCGATGGACCCCGAGGACCTCGTGGCGGTGTTCTGCGAGAAGCCGGCGTTGCACCGCTACCCCGCCGCCATGGCCCGGCGGGCCCACGCCGTCTGCGAACACGTGGTCGACAACTACCGGGGCGACCCGGCCCGGATCTGGTTCCGGGCCACCGACGGCGCCGAGCTCTACCGGCGGGTGGGCGAGATCCCAGGGTTCGGAGAGGAGAAGGCCAAGATCTTCGTGGCCCTGCTGGCGAAACGGTTCGGCAAACGGCCCGAAGGCTGGGCCGAGGCGGTGGCCCCGTTCGGTGACGACCAGCCCCGTTCGGCCGCCGATGTCAGCTCCAAGGAACGCTTCGCCGAGGTGCGGGCGTGGAAGAAGGCCCAGAAGGCAGCCCGGAAGTCCAAGGCCGAGTTCTCGATGTAAGCCTCCGCTGGGCGTCAGCTCGCGGGCTCGACCTCGACCAGCCGAACCTCACGCACCATGCGGTAGGCGGCGAGACCACCGAACACCGCCATCCACGCCACGACACCGGCCACCACGTAGCCCGGAAGCTTGCCGGCGGAGGCCAGCAGGTAGGCGTAGGGCGCCACGAACGAGACGAACAACATGACGATCCAAGGGATCGCTGCTCGCATGGGTCGGGTCTCGTCGCGGATGAGCTTGACGCCCATGGCCTGACCCAGGCCGTAGGTGGGTGCGGTGCCGACGTCGAGCGCCAGGAACCACCACGGGTTGACCCCGTGGCTCAACAGCATCGGCCACACCACCACCGCTCTGGCGATGCAGAACACGACGACGGTGGCGGTCCACATCTGCCCGAGGGTGCCGAGCTCACGCAGCTCGTCCATCAGCGACAGGCTCGGTTCGTCGGTCTCGCCGTCAATTCGTTCCATGACACCTGTCTGGGAGATGAGGAGTCCTCCAGCCCGGGGCACCGTGGGGGTCGGTGCGGCTCGTGATGTCATCGGCCGGTAACGGCAATGACATGAGACACAAACCCTACCCATCGACGCCGGGTACGCACAGGTCGCCCGAGATCGGGTCGGCCAGACGGCGTCAGACGGGCCGGGCCTCAGGACCGGAGGACGCCGGCGGCTGCTCCCGGCCGCTGTCGCGGTGGCGTTGGCGGTCGAGCCATCCCAACAGGATGGCAACCGCCCGGGGATCGTGGCGCAGGTCGTGGCCGGCACCCGACACGATCCTCAGCTCACCGTGGCCGTGGGCGTCTGCCATCACCCGGGCGTCGAAGGAAGGAACCGACTCGTCCTCTGAGCCGTGAAGGACCAGCAGGGGACGGTCCCCCATCCGCGCCGCGTCGTCGACCGGTCTGATGTCGCGCAGCTGACGGGTCCAGGCATCCACGTTCGGGGGAAAGTCGTTGCTGGTGAGGACCCCGACCTCACGGGCATGGCGCAGGAGCCGTTTGGGGTGCGCTCCCCAATCGGCGAAGTCCGCCGGTGCACCCAGCACCGCCACCCCGCGGATTTCGGGCCGGCGGGCCGCCGCCGCTACGCAAAGCCCGCCGCCGGTACCGAACCCCGCCAGCCAGACGCCCCGGTTGGGGGCCAGGGTCCGAGCCGTCTCGGCCACCGCCAGGACATCGTCGAGCCAGCCCCCGAGAGAGAAGTTCCCCGTCGACTTCCCACATCCCCGAAAGGTGAAGGTGACCACCCGCCACCCCTCGTTGGCGATCCGGTCCGCCAGCGCCGGATAGGACCGGCCCAGGGCGTCGGAGCGGACCATGCCCGACGGATAGCCGTGACAGACCACCAGGGTCGGCGGATCTCCGTCGCTGACCGGAGGATCGACGTGGTAGCCGACAAGGCGCTCGGCGCCAGAGGTGACCTCGAACTCCACCGGCGCCTACGAGACGGGGTGTTCAGTCCTGGCCGCGGCCGGTGCAGCAGGCCGCGTGGGGCTTGTAGCAACGGTTGGCCGCCTCGACCAGCGTGTCGGGCCCGAAGGCAAGGTAGGTGCCGGCGGCCATCAGTTCGTCGATGACGTCAGCCGAGCAACGGTCCAGGTCGTGGACGATCTGGCTGCGCTTGTCACCTACGTACTGGTTGTGTTCGAAGCGGGTGGGGCGCGTCATGGCCGTACGCTACGCGACACGGGCCTGGCCCGGTGAACCCCCACGGTCCCGACAGCCGCTCACGCTTCGGGACCGACCGCGCCGATGGCCTCCAGATAGGCCAGCCGACCGTCGAGCACGGCGACGATGTCCTCGTCCAGCAGCGCCCGACCCGACTGGTCTGACCGGTCGAGGATCCGGGCCACCGACGTGAGCTCGTCGACCACGGTGTCGGGCGGAGGTTCTTCGGGTGCGGTGGGCCGGCGACTCCACGGGTAGCGACGCTCGGCCGGGCCGGCGGTGAACTCCTCCAGCAGATCGGCGTCGGCCAGCAACACCCAACGCACATCGTCATGGGTCAGACGGGCCTGCACGTCGGCCGGGAGCCGGTCGGCGATGAAGTCCACCGCTTCGGCGAGGTCGAAAACCGCCGGGCGGGCGACCTGGGCCAAGCGGGCGGTCTCTCCTCCGACCACCACCAGTCCGATCAGGACCACAGCAACCAAACCGATCACGGCAAAGACCCACAGCATCGTCCCCGAGGGTAACCACCCTCGAATGCTCAACCCATGGGTATCGGGGGACGGGGATCGTCCAGGCCTTGGCCTGCCGCCCTCCGAGCCAGGGCGTAGGCGACGATGTCGGTGTAGATCATCATCACCTTGGGCCCGTAGTCGGGCGCGGTCGCCCACACCGTGGTCAGGTCTCCCCACGTCGGACAGCACCCCGCCGGTCCCCTCAGACGAGCATCCACCTTGGGGTACACGTATCGGGGCGACGCCAGCGCGTAGGACTTGAGGAGCTGGATCTGAGCCCGGACCCCCATCTGGGGCGACGGGAACCGCCACCCCGATGCACAGGTGTCGCAGTGACCGATCCCCGAGAAGTTGTTGGCGTACACCGTGTCGTCGTTGGCGAAACCCCCGGTTTCGAGGACCGCCTGGGCGAAGGCCACGTCACCCCGGATGCCTTCGGCCTGCCCCTCCTCGATGAACCAGCGGGCGAAGTCCTCCACCGGGGTCGAGGTGCGAGGACGATAGGGCTGACGCCGGAACCATCCCGCCAGGTCCTCGGCGTTCAGCCGCGGGATCCCGATCAGCGCGATCGACTCGGGGACCAGCCCCACCCCGCGGCGACCGGCCGCCCGCAGGCGGTCCTTGGCCGCCGCCACCTCGACGATCGCCTTCTCGTGGCGGTCGGCCGCGGTCTGGGCGACAAGTCCCATCCGCACGGCGTTCTGCTGGCGGTCGGTAGCGAAGGCGGTGGTCAGCGTGAGGACCGACTTGGCCTGGTCATAGGACGCCCGCGCCTTCGCCAGCGCCCTCTCGGCCTGGTCGGTCACCGTCTGTTGACGGTCCAACACCTGACTGAACATGAGTTGGCGGCCCCCCTCGATGTCGGTGGTGTCACCGCTCACGTAGGCGCGGTATTCCTCGACCCCCACCGTGCCGCCGCTGACGAAGGCCCGGACCGTCAGATCCGACAAGCGCTTGCGCTCCCGCTCCAGTTCCTTTTGGGCCTCGGCCCGGCGCCGGGTCTCCTCTTCGAAGACCCGCTGTGACTTGTTCTGAGCGAGGGAGGCGTTGAAGGCCTGAACGTTGGCGGCCTCCAGGAACCGGGCCGCGTTCAGCCGCTCGAGTGCCGCCTCGTCACGCTCCAGTTCGTGTTGATGGACCACGTTGAACGGATCGTCGGGCGACGCCGGGGCACGGGGCGCCCGTTCGAGGGTGTCGTCGAGTATCTCTCGACGTTGGGCCTCGGTGAGCTCAACCGGACGTTGGGCGGTCACCCGCGGAGCCGGTAGAGCGACCACCGCCATGGCCATGACCGCCCCGAAGGCCATCGTCCGAGTCCGGGCGCGCCGCCGGAGGGTTCGGGCGGAGGGCCGACGGCGGTCCGCAGCGGGCGACTCGACCCCGAGGTCGACAGGGAGGTGCGCAGGCATCAGGGCAAGGGAAAAGAAAACAGGGGACCGCCCAGCCTAACCATGGCCCCTCCACGGTCCCGGTAGCCTCCGGGTCCCCGTCCACAGGAGACAGACCGTGACCTCCCCCGCCGATCCAGGCCACCTTCGGCTGCCGACCACCGTCACCCCGTCGCACTACGAACTCCGCTTCGCTCCGGACCTGGACCACGCCACCTTCGAGGGTTGGGCGACGACCACGATCACCGTTCACGAACCCGTCGACCAGGTGGTGCTGCACGCCCTCGATCTCGAGATCACCTCGGTGTGGGTCGAACAGGCCGGGGAGCGGATCGAAGCCGACGTGGCCCTCGACCCGACAACTGAGACCGCGACCATCTCGTTGCGAACCGCGCTGGCGGCGGGTGAGGCGCTGCTCCAGACCCGATTCTCCGGCGTCCTCAACGACAAGCTGGTGGGGTTCTACCGGTCGACCTTCACCGACAGCGGCGGCGCGGAGCACACCCTGGCGTGCACCCAGTTCGAGTCGACCCACGCCCGACGGGCCTTTCCCTGCTGGGACGAACCGGCGTTCAAGGCGTCCTTCTCGGTCACCCTGGACGTAGCCGACACCATGTTGGCTGTTTCCAACGCGTCCGAGAGCGGGCGACAGCCACTCGGTGACGGAAAGGTGAGGGTGACCTTCGCCCCCACCATGGTCATGTCCACCTACCTGGTCGCCTTCGTGGTCGGGCCCCTCGAGGTCGCCAGTACCACCGATGTCGACGGGGTCGAGCTGAGGGTTATCACCCCGCCCGACAAGACCGGCCTGGCCGCGTTCGCCGCCGAGGTCGGAGCGTTCTCGCTGCGGTTCCTGGCCGACTGGTACGACATCGCCTATCCCGGGGACAAGGTCGACCTGATCGCCATACCCGACTTCGCCTTCGGGGCGATGGAGAACCTGGGCTGCATCACCTTCCGCGAGACCGCCCTGTTGTTGGACCCGGCGACCGCCACCCAGGCGGAACAGCAGCGCGTCGCCGATGTGATCGCCCACGAACTGGCCCACATGTGGTTCGGGGACCTGGTGACCATGGGCTGGTGGAACGGGATCTGGCTCAACGAGGCTTTCGCCACCTTCATGGAGGTGCTGACCGTCGACGCCTTCCGTCCGGGATGGGAGCGGTGGGTCGACTTCGGTACCGCCCGGTCGGCTGCCTTCGACACCGACTCGTTGACGACCACCCGCCCCATCGAGTTCGAGGTGGTTGACGCCCAGGACGCCGAAGCCATGTTCGACGTGCTCACCTACGAGAAGGGAGCGTCGGTGGTGCGGATGCTCCAGCAGTACCTGGGCGATGATCGCTTTCAGGCCGGCATCCGCCACTACCTACGGACCCACGCCTACGGCAACACCGAGACCACCGACCTGTGGGATGCCATCGAGTCGGTCTCGGGTGAGCCGGTCCGCCACATGATGGACACCTGGATCTTCCATCCCGGTCACCCGATGGTGTCGATCACCGCGGACGAAGACGGTGTCCTCACCTTGTCGCACCGGACGTTCACCTACCTGGCCGACCCCGAGAGCGGACGGGTCCCCGTCACCGAGCCGGTGCAGATCGTTCCGGCGGTCCTGCGGGTGGCCGACGGGGACGAGGTGACCGAGCATCGGATCATGCTCGACGGCTCCGAGGCCACCCTCGCGGTCGGCTCGTCACCGACGTGGATCGTCGGAAACAACGGTGCCAACGGCTTCTACCGGGTCGAACTGCCCGACGCCGAGCTGGCCCGTACCATCGTCCACGCACCGCTCCACCTGACCGCCGCCGAACGCTACGCGCTGTTGGAGGACGAATGGGCGCTGGTACTGGCGGGGAAAGGGTCGCTGCAACGGGTGACGGCAGCGCTGCGGGTGCTGGCCACCGACACCGACCTCTCGGTCACCCAGAAGGTGATCGGAGTGCTCGGCGGACTCGACCGCCTGATGCCCGACCCGCACCGGGACCGCTTCGCGTCCTACGCCCGATCGCTGCTGGCCCCGGCGTTGACGACCATCGGCCCGCTTCCCGTCGACGGCGAGGCCGAGCGGACCTCTGCTCGACGAGCCGCCCTGTTCGAGGCCACGGCGCGTCTGGGACGGGACCGGAACCAGATCGAACGGGCCCGGCGATGGTTCGAAGCCATGGGCGAACCCGGTCACCGGGCCGAAGCCGGCGCCGACCTGGCCGACGCCACCGTTCGGGTGGTGGCCGCCAACGCCGACCGGGAGACCTGGGACGAGATCCGTCGGCGCGCCGGGCTGGCCCGAAGCGCCCAGGACAGCCTCCGTCACCACGGAGCACTGGCCGACGCCCCCGATCCTTCGCTGGTGTTGAAGTTGGCCGAGATCGCCCTCACCGACGAGATCCGCACCCAAGACGGTGCCTTCGTGCTTCGACGCGCCCTCGCCAACCGGCACGCACATCGCTCCGTCTGGGGTTTCGTGGAGGACCGGTGGGACGACCTGACCGACCGGTTCCCGTCGTCGATGATCCCCCGGCTCCTGGAAGGGATCCGGCCGGTGAACGACCGCGAAACGGCCCGCCGTATCCAGGCTTTCGTCTCCGAGCGGGCCATGGACCATGGATCACAGGTGATCAACCAGCACCTGGAGCGGATGTGGGTGTCGGTCTCACTGGCCGAACGGATGTCGAGCGAGGTCGAGGGCCTGCTGAGTTGATCCCGCGATCGCCCCGCATCGAGGTGTTCGCCACCGAGGATCGCTCGGCCCAGATCCTGTGGCGTGACCTGCGGTGCGGGGAACTCGTGCTCACTCCATCCCATGGCCCGCCGCTGTCGATGGCCATCGATCCCCACCTCACCACCGGTGGAGCCACACTCGACGGACTGCCCCCGGGACGGTCGATCGACATCGTGGCCTCCGGCCCCGCCGTCCCTACCCCGATAGTCACCCGAACCCGAACCATGCCACCCCTGCCCGGCGAGGAACTGGCCCGGATCGGAACCATCAGCGACCTCCACTTGGGGGCGGTCAACTTCGGGCATCGTGGCACGTTGAGGGAACACCCGACCCCCGACACCGCTCATCCCCGCCGTTGCACCGACGCCGCCCTACGGGCGACCACCAGGTGGGGGGCCGAAGTGGTGGTGGCCAAGGGCGATCTCACCAACCGGGGGCAGATCCACGAATGGAGGGAGTACGCGGATCTGGTCCACGCCGCCTCGGTCCCGATCATCGGGGTTCCGGGCAACCACGACCGGGCCTTCCGCAACGGACTGGCTCCCGAAGATGCCGCCCGCGCCTTCGGCCTGACCCTGGCCAGCCCGCTGCACGTGGTCGACGGAGCGGGCTACCGACTGGTTCTCGTCGACTCGACCACCGGAGGCCACAACCACGGTCGCCTCGACGCCGTGGCTGACGACGCGGTGACCGCGGTGGCCGAGACCGAGCCGGGTTCGGTGGCGCTGGTGTTCCTCCACCACCAACTCCATCGCTGGCCGGTGAGGGAGGTGTGGCCAGTCGGGGTCGGTCGTCTGGAGTCTCGGCGGTTCATGGAAGCCGTCGCCCGGACCGGGACACGCTGCATGGTGTCGAGTGGCCACACCCACCGTCACCGGCGTTGGGAACACCGGGAGGTCACCGCCACCCAGGTCGGCTCGACCAAGGACTACCCCGGGGTGTGGGCGGGCTATGTCATCACCGACCGGGCGGTGAGACAGGTGGTGCACAGGGTCACCGAACCCGACTGCCTACGCTGGACCGAGTTCACCCGCCGCGCCGCCGGAGGGACGTGGCGCTGGGTCGCCCCCGGCCTACTTCCATCCCGGTGCTTCGACCAGATCTGGTAGCCGATCGGAGCAGAGGCAACCCACCCGACATGAGCAGTTCAGCCCGAACCTCCGGCGTGGCCCCACCGCGGACCAGCGCGGTGATCGACCTCCAGTCGATGGGGAATGTGAACGGGTCCGACCTGCCCGGGGCCCTCTCGTGGGCGGCGGCCTCGAGACGTTCCAGGTTCCGCCAGATCGTCCCGTTCGGCCTGCTGGGCATCCTGGCGATAGTCCTGGCGATCTTCCCCGCGACCGACGTCCACCGCCCGACCTGGTTGTGGTCCGCCGGCGCACTGTTCATCGTGGCCAGCCTCCAGATCGTGCTCATGCCGTGGCACCGCCTGCCCGCCATGTGGAAGCACCTGCCGTCGGCCACGTTCTGCGCCGGCGTCATCTTGTTGCGCGAGATCGATGCTTCGGGGACCACCGGATTCGGGGTGCTGCTGCTGCTGCCGATCATCTGGCAGGCGGTGTACGGGCGCCGGATCGACCTGGCGTTGGCCTTCGCCCAGATGGCGGCGGCCCTGGCGATACCGGTGCTGGTCTTCGAGGGTTACACCGTGGCGCACGAGATTCCCCGGACGATCCTGCTGCTGACCGTCGCCGGCACGCTGGGCGTGGTGCTCAGGACCCTCATCGCCACGGTTCGGGCCCGGGACCGCACCATCGGGAACCTGGTCACGGTGTCACGTCTGCTGAGCAACACCGAGGACCCGATCGGCGTGCTCGGAGCCGGCATTCGGCTGTTGACCGATGCCGACCTCGTGATCCTCGCTTCGCTCGGCGACGGTTCGGAGATCACCGGGGACGTCACGGTCTTCGAGCGTGCCGATCGACCGGGAACGTCACGACGACGGGTGATCAGCGACGACGCCCAGACACCGAAGGCAGTTGCGGACCTCACGGTGCCTACGAGCAGCGACGTGACGTTCGAACGAAGGCCCGACGAACCCGCCAACCCGGTCGGTTGGCCCGATGACGTGGCCGCCCGCCTTCTGGTTCCCGTCGGGCCCTACGGGTCGCCGGTGTGCGCGGCGGAGGCCCGTTGGCACAACCGTCCCCGCAGGCCGTCGACGTTCGACATGAGCGCCATGACCCTCCTCGGCGTCGACGCCGGAAGGGCCCTGGAGCGCGTCGTGGTGATGGAGGTCCTCGACGACCAGGCCCACCGCGACGAACTCACCAACCTGGCGAACCGACGAGCGTGGGACGAACTGATCACCCGGGAGCTGACCTCGGCGCGACGCAACCGCCGTCCGCTGACGGTGGCGGTACTGGACCTGGATCACTTCAAGCGGTTCAACGACCGCTACGGACATCTCGCCGGCGACGATCTCCTCCGAGACGCCGCGACCGCCTGGTCCCACGCCCTACGCGATCCCGACGTGTTGGCCCGGTGGGGAGGCGAGGAGTTCGTGGTCCTCCTCCCCGATACCCGGGCGCCCGAGGCGGTGACGGTCATCGAAAGGCTCCAGAAGGTGACCCCCGGAGGCCAGTCGTTTTCGGCCGGGGTGGCCTCGTTGCTCGACTCCGACACCGCCGAGTCGTTGGTCGCCGCCGCCGACACCGCCATGTACCAGGCCAAGGCGGCCGGACGCCACCGAGTGTTCACCAGCACCCGGGCCTGATCTGGCAAAGACGGCGGCTGTCTTGGAATTAGCCGGTGATCACCCAGGCGACCAGACCGGCCTGGGCCAGGTGGTAGGTGATCATCACCGCCACCGGACCGAAACGGCGCTTCTCCACGAACCGGTTCCAGGCCAGCGTGGCGTCGGACGCGTAGAACAGGAGCGCTCCCCCGATGGCCCAGGGGGCACCGGTGGCGAAGGCGCTGACCACCATCGCCGAGATGACCGCGATGTAGGCGACCACCGGCCCCACCATCTCGCGGTGCCCGGCACCGGCAACGGCACCGACGATGCGACGCGCCACCACCGCCACCGCCACCGCCACGAAGGCGAGGCCGACCACCAACCCCGTCGTCGACGCGAACTGGGACTGCATGGCCACCACGTAGGCGACGTGACCGAGCAGGAACGAGGCGAGGCCGCCCACGAACCACTTCTCCGCCCCCAACAGGAACACGTCCCCGGCCAGCGACAGGACCAGACCGACGAGCATCCACCGACGAACCGACTCGTCGAATGGTTCCGCCAGCGCGGTGGCGCCGATGAGCAGCACCATCGCTCCCGGTTTGGTGAACGACCGCAACGGCCGACGTTCCGTCCAGACCGCCCACCAGTCGGCCGCCCCCACCGCAGCGGCCGCGACCATCAGGAGCCAGACCGGTCCGCTCACGCCAGGTCACCCCACGCCATGCCTTCGGCGATCGCCTTGCGGTACCGCACGACCCGGGCCGCCATGTTCACCCCCAGCACGCCGGTCACTCGCTCCCCGTCGCCGTAGAGAACGCAGAACCGATCCCCGCCGACGGTGCCGTCGACCACGACCGTCCGGTCACCGGGGTGCGAGCGCCCGGCGAACTGGATCTTCCTGTCGTACTGGTCGCTCCAGAACCAGGGCACCGGCGCGTACGGCTCCCCCGGAGCGGAGCCCGCCATCAGACGGCGAGCAGCATGGCTCGCCATGTCGAGGGCGTGTTCCCAGTGCTCGACCCTCATCGTCTCGCCAAACAACGGATTCGGCCAGCGCGCCACATCGCCGGCCGCAACCACACCGGGTGCGGCCAGGGTCGTCTCGTCGCACAACACCCCGTCCTCGACCCGCAGCCCGCTTCCCTCCAGCCACGAGGTGTTGGGGATCACGCCGATGCCGACCACCACCACGTCGGCCTCGACCCTCTCCCCCGTCGTGAGTTCCACGCTCACACCGGCGTTCGCGTCGCCAAGGGCTTCAACCGCCGCCACGCCCACACCCACCCTCACATCAACCCCGTTCGATCGATGGAGGTCGGCGACCGCCAATCCGACCTCGGGCCCCAAGATCCTCACCAACGGCTGGTCCAGTGGTTCGACCAGCGTCACCTGGCATCGGAGGCTCCGACACGACGCGGCGACCTCCAGTCCGATGAACCCACCCCCGACCACCAGCACCCGTCGAGCCCCCTCCGCCAGCAACCTCCTCAGGCGACGCGCGTCGTCGAGGGTACGCAAGGTCAGGACCCGCTGAATGTCCTCGGTTCCGGGCAAGGTGCGGGCGCGACAGCCGGTGGCAACGACCAACCCGTCGAATCTCAACGTGGTGCCGTCGCTCAGGTCCAACTCCCGCGCCTCCGCCCGAAGCGCGGTGGCGGACAGGCCGAGGCGAAGGTCGACGTCGAGCCCGGCGGCGACGGCGCGCAGCGACAGGTCCGGCTCGACCGTGGAGGTCAAGACCTCCTTGGACAGTGGCGGACGGTCGTAGGGAGTGTGGTGCTCCGCACCGATCACCACCAGCGGTCCGACATGACCGTCTTTGCGCAGCGTCTCCGCCGCCCGGACACCGGCGAGGGAGGCGCCGACCACGATCACGTTGTCGACGCCCTCAGGCAAGGCCTACTCCTCGGAGTCGAGCCGACCGATGGGGCCGACAGTTACCGGCGCGGCCCCGCTGGGGGCCGCTCAATCCTCGATGCTGATGGCCTGCTTGGGGCAGCGCGCCACCGCCAGCTCCATCCGCTCGCGGAACGACTCGTCAGGGTGCTCCTGGAGCACGTAGAGGAGGTCGTCGTCGCGAACCTCGAAAACCTCAGGGGCGATGCCCATGCACACCGCGTTGCTCTCGCACAGGTCGTAGTCGACCACCACTCGCATTGCTGCCTCCCAGGATCAGGTCATCGCCAGAGTAGAACACGTTCCACCGCTGCGTACACCAGACGTCGATCTTCGATCCCGGTGAACGGCGCGCTAGGTTTAGCCCTCCCGCAAGGGGGTGTAGCTCAGTTGGTAGAGCGCCTCGGTCGCATCGAGGAGGCCAGGGGTTCGATTCCCCTCACCTCCACCATTCGTGGCTAAAGCTTCAGTGCGATCATGTCGAAACCTTTGGCATGGCACTCGCAGCACCCTCCGCCCGCACCTTCCGTCGACTGACCGCCACCGCCGGCACCGCCGCCGTGGCCCTTCTGCTCACCGGATGCCTAACCGACGGCCAGGCGCAGGTGCAGAGCGAGCTGAACGCCGACCGTCAGGCCAACGGCCGCACCGCCCTGTCCATCCAGGCCCAGGCGCAGGCCAAGGCCCAAGCCTGGGCCGAGAAGATCGCCCGCGACGGGAAGCTCTCGCACTCCAACCTGAGCGACGGGATCACCGTCAACTGGTGTGGCCTGGGCGAGAACGTCGGCTACGGCGGCACGGTCGCCCAGATCGAGGACGCCTACATGGCCTCCCCCGGCCACCGCAGCAACATCCTCAACACCGCCTGGAACGGGGTCGGCGTCGGCTACGCCACCGGCAAGGTCAACGGCCAGACCGTGATCTTCACCGTCCACTCGTTCATCCAGACCTGCTAAGGCCTGCGGCCTCTGCGCAAAGGCCCAGGAGACTCTCGGGCCTTTGCGCGGTACAGGTCTCTTGGACCGCCTTCGGCGGACGATTTCTGGTTCCGTCCAGGCCGGTCCTCGCTTCGCTGCGGCGCCTGGACGGGTTTGCGACGTTTCCCTACGACTTGTCTCGAACTCAGGTGTCCGGTGCCCTGGGAAACGTCGCAAACGGTGCCCGATGGCGCCTCTGCCTTCGGCGCACGTTGCCCGGCTGAGCTGGATTGCCTGGGGTCGATGATCTTCGGGCTAGCCGGGGGCCGGAGGCCCGGAGTTGATCTTCGGGCTAGCCGGGGCCGGAGGCCCGGGGTCAGTTGGCTGAGCGGCGGAGGGCGATCATTGGGTGGGGGGCTGGAGCTGCTACCCGTAGGGGGCGGACCTTGGCAGCGCGCTCGATCGAGCGCAGGTGGATCTGGCGCAGGGCGTAGATGTAGGCGCCGCATGCTCCGGCGGTCAGCAGGAACAACATGATGAAGAACCCGCCCAGCAGCACCGCCAGCAGCAGGGTGAAGGCCGACGCACCGAGCAGGGAGACCAGGACGTCACGGCGACGACGACGGGCATCGAGCGGTGCCAGGCGGATCGACGGAGCGGCGTAGACCGGCATCGGGTGCAGATGGCTTCCGGGTGTGGCGCGACCCAGCGTCGAGAGCTGGGAGCGGAACGACGAGATCGAGCTACCGGGACGACCCTCACGGCGGGCCTCGAGGAACTTGGGTACCAGAACCGCGGCCCACACACTCGCCAGGATCACCAGGAAAAGCATCGTCACGCTCCAGGCCTGCCTTCGTCTAGTCGGGACCGTAACCCCAGACACCGACCGAATGGTGGATGGTGCACTGAGCCAGAACCCGGGAGGGATTCCAGATCCACGCCCACGCCCGGAGACGTATGACGGGATACTGCGGTTGTTACGAAATTACTACGAAACGCGAACGGCCGCCAGCACCGGTGACAAGGGTCGCATCAGGCCGACGGAACAGGGCCTTGCCTGCGCTATCAGGGCGGAGGGTCTCATAGACTCCCACCATGCCCGAACGATTGACCCACCTCGATCCGTTGGGCAGGGCCCGCATGGTCGATGTCACCCCCAAGGACCCCTCTCACCGCCGGGCCGTGGCCAGGGGCCGGGTGTACATGCAACCCGAGACCACGGCCCTGGTTGCCCGGGGCGCGGTCGGCAAGGGAGACGTGCTCAACGTGGCCCGGGTGGCCGGGATCCAGGCGGCCAAACGCACCGCCGACCTGATCCCGTTGTGCCACCCCCTCCTGGTCGGGGCCGTACTCGTCAACTTCCACATCGACGACGCCTACATCGAGATTGAGGCTCATGTCGACACCGTCGACAGGACCGGCGTCGAGATGGAAGCCCTGACCGCGGTGACGGTGGCGGCGCTGACCATCTACGACATGTGCAAGTCGGCGGACCGGGCGATGACCATCGGAGACGTCACCCTGTGGGAGAAGACGGGGGGACGCTCAGGCGTCTACCGCCGCGAATCCAGCGACCCCGAACTGGACCTCGGGTTGTAGCCGAACACCATGGTCGCTCCCGCCGGAACCTCGACCGCCTGGCCCCCGTCCCCCCCGGCCGTCGCGTCGGGGACCACCACCCCGCTGGTGGACGGGTTCGGGCGGGTGCACCGCGACCTGCGTATCTCGGTGACGGACCGCTGCAACTTCCGGTGCACGTACTGCATGCCCGAGGATGGCCTGAGCTGGCAGCCGCCTGAATCCCAGCTCACCGCCGAGGAGTTGGGGCGCGTCGCCCGACGGTTCGTGGAGAGCTTCGGCTTCACCAGCATCCGCCTGACCGGCGGTGAGCCGACGGTGAGGGCCGACCTCGTCGACGTGGTGACCAGGCTTGCCTCGCTGCCGGTCGACCTCGCCCTGACCACCAATGGCTCCCGCCTGACCCGACTCGCACCGGCCCTGGCCGATGCCGGGCTGCGCCGGGTCAACGTGTCGCTGGACTCCTTGCGGCCCGATCGGTTCCAGACCGCCACCCGCCGGGACGCCCTGCCGGCGGTGCTAGATGGCATCCGGGCCGCGGTGGCTGCCGGTCTCGCCCCGGTCAAGGTGAACGTGGTGGTGACGCGGGGCTTCAACGACGACGAGGTGGTCGACTTCGCCCGGTTCGGGCGGGAAGAAGGCGTGACCGTCCGCTTCATCGAGTTCATGCCTCTCGACGCGGACCGGCGTTGGGCCCGCCGCTCGGTGGTACCGGCTCATGAGATCGTCGAACGGATCGACACCGTGTTCCCGCTCGTCACGTCGGCCCGTTCGTCGAGCCCGGCCAGGGTGTTGCGCTTCGCCGACGGAATCGGAGAGGTCGGCGTGATCGGCAGCGTCACCGAGCCGTTCTGCTCGAGTTGCGACAGGGTCCGGCTCACCTCCGACGGCCAGCTCCGGTCCTGCCTTTTCGCCACCGCTGAAACCGACCTCCGCGCCATCCTCCGCGATCCTCGTACCGATCTCGAAGCGGCCCTGGACACCGCGATCCGCAAGACGATCGCGGGTAAATGGGCCGGGCACGGCATCTCCGAGGTGTCCTTCACCCGACCCACCCGCTCCATGTCCCAGATCGGCGGCTGACCGACGGGTCAGGGACCGAAGGGATCGCGCAACAGCACGGCGTCGGCCGTTTCGCCCGGCTGCACCGCTCCGTCGACGACGAGCAGCGCGTTGGCGTCGGCCGAGGCCGCCAACTGGTGAGACCCCTGTCGACTGACCGGCACGGCCTCGAACCGGCCGTCGACCCACCCGACCCGGGCCCTCACGAAGGCGGTTCGCCCGTCGGTCCTGGTGTCCAGCCCTTCCGCGACGCGCACCCGAACGCGGGGCAAATCCAGGTCACCGCGCCCCGCCATGGCCCGCAGCCCGGGTAGCGCCAACATGGCCAGTGACACCAACGATGACACCGGGTTGCCGGGGAGCCCGAACACCGGGGTCCCGTCGAGGACTCCGAAGGCGAAGGGCTTGGCCGGCCGGATGGCAACCTGCATCCAGGTCATGTCGGCCACTTCGCCGAGCACCACCTTGACGAGGTCGACGTCTCCCATCGACACGCCACCGGTGGTGATGACCGCGTCATGGGCGCTCGCCGCGGCGATCAGCGCGGCGCGGATCTGACCCGCGTCGTCGGGGACCGTGCCGAAGTCGACCGCCCGCATCCCGAAGGCGGTGACCGCCGCCATCAGCGTGGGCCGGTTGGTCTCGCGTATCTGGCCGGGGCCGAGCGGTCGGTCGTCGTCTACGAGCTCGTCTCCCGTCGACACCACCGCCACCGACGGACGGGGAACGACCACCGGCCGACGACATCCCACCGATGCCAGCACGCCTAGGTGCGCGGGAGCGAGCACCGTTCCCGCCTCCAGCACCAGGTCACCCGGTGCGACGTCGTCTCCGGCTGGGCGTACGTGGCGGCCGAGATGAGCGCCTTCGGACAGCAGCACCTCATCGGGACCGACCATCTCGGACCGTTCGACCACCACCACCGCGTCCGCTCCCCGCGGCATCGGTGCCCCGGTCATGATCCGCGCCGCACACCCGGTCCCTACGTCGAGGTCACCGGCCTGTCCGGCCAGCACGGTCCCCACCACCCGGAGCCGGACCGGAGAGGCCGGAGAGGCGCCCTCGACGTCGTCCGCCCTTATCGCGTAACCGTCCATGGCCGAGTTGGCGAACGGTGGAACCGCCTCGGCCGCGACCACGTCGGTGGCCAGAACGGAGCCCGCTGCGTCGTCGAGATCGACGGTGCGGGGTGACAGCCGAGTGCACCGGGCCAGCACATGGGCCCTGGCGTCGGCGTAGGAGATCATCGGCATCGAGGCTCAGATCAGGCCGCGCCGCCGGCACGTTTCAGCCAGGAATCGACCGAAATCGGGGCCGATGTCGTCACGGGACAGCGCCAGCTCGACGATCGTCTCCAGGTAGGCGGGGACGGTGCCGGTGTCGTGTCGCCCCCCTTCGAACACCACGCCGTACACCGCCTGATCGGCGATGAGCATGGCGATCGCGTCGGTGAGCTGGATCTCGCCTCCCACCCCGGGCTCGACCTTGTCGATCTTGTCGAAGATCTCGGGGGTGAAGATGTAGCGACCCATCACCGCCAGGTTGGAGGGGGCGGTGGCCGCCGGCGCCTTCTCCACTAGGTCGAGGATCTGGACCAGGTTGTCCGACATCGGTTCGGGCTTGACGCTTCCGTAGCGGCCGATCTCCTCGCTGGGCACCTCTTGGAGCGACAGCACCGACCTGCCGTACTGGTCGTGGATGCGCATCATGTCGGGGAGCAGGGTCGACGAGGTGTCCATGAACTCGTCGCCGAGCAACAAGACGAAGGGGTTGTCCCCCACGTGCTTGCGCGCCACCGAGACGGCGTGGCCGAGGCCGAGGGGTGACGACTGGCGCACGAAGTGGATGTCGGCGAGTGACGCCAGGTCCACCACCGCATCGTGCAGGTCCTGCTTACCGGCGTTGGAGAGGTGGTGTTCGAGCTCGAACTGACGGTCGAAGTGGTCCTCGATCGAGCGTTTGGAGCGGCTGGTGATGATCAGGATGTCGTCGATACCCGCCGCCACCGCCTCCTCCACCACGTACTGGATGGCGGGCTTGTCCACCACCGGCAGCATCTCTTTTGGTTGGGCCTTGGTGGCGGGAAGGAAACGGGTACCCAGGCCCGCCGCGGTGATCACGGCCTTGCGGACCGATGAGGTTGCTGGTGTCACCGGGCGATTGTCGCGCACCGTCGTCTGTGAACAACGGTCCTGGCGTCCCTACACTGGCACTCACCACCCGAGACTGCTAACGCCGCCCGGGCCGCACACACCCACGCTCGCCCGCGAGGATCCATGCCCACCTATGAGTACCGCTGCAAGGCCTGCGACCACGAGTTCGAGGTCGTTCAGGCCTTCTCCGACGACGCGCTGACCGCCTGTCCCGAGTGTGAGGGGCCGCTCAAAAAGGTCTTCGGCAACGTGGGGATCACCTTCAAGGGCTCCGGCTTCTACAAGACCGACAGCCGCTCGGCGGGGACGTTCGGGTCCACAAAGGACGCCGACCGCTCCGACACCGGTTCGAAGAAGGCGTCCTCGTCGACCACGACCGACTCGACCAGCTCGTCCTCCACCTCGGGCTCAGGTACTCCTACCTCCACCTCGTCGGGGTCCGGATCTCAATCTTCGGGGTCGTCGAAGAGCGATACGTCGTCGAACTGACCATCACGCCGGACCACTTCGCGCGCGTTGTGAGTCGGTCCAACCACCTGGGGTGACGCCCTGAGATCGACGGGACCGACCGGTGTAACCTCCGGCGCCAAGCCGTCGCGAGTGCCGCTCTCGGGGAGATGTTGATGTTTACGTTTCTGCACGCTGCCGACCTACACCTGGATGCGCCGGTCGCGTCGGTCATGGCTCGGGACCTGCCAGCGGGAGCAGCCGAGGTACTGCGGGACGCGTCGATCCTTGCCTGGGACTCCCTCGTCGACTCGGCCATCGCCCACGGGGTGGACTTCGTGGTGCTCTCCGGTGGTCTCTACGCCGGGCCCGACCACGGGCTGCGGGCCCAGCTCTGCCTACGCGACGGGATGACGCGCCTCGCGGCCGCCGGTATCCGTTCGTTCGTGGTCCTGGGCCACGACGACGCCGCCCCCACCGGCTGGACGGCAATCGACGGCTGGCCCGACGGAGTCCACGTGTTCGGCGGTTCACCGCCGAGCGGCAGTCCAGTCGAGTCGGTGACCTTCGAGGTCGGCGGGGAGACCGTCACCGTGCACGGCGTCAGCAACCCGGCGCGCAGCCTCCCCGACGACATCGTGTCGCGCTTCCCATCCAAGGCGTCCAAGGGGTTTCACGTCGGGGTGCTCCACGTGGGCCACGGCAGTGGCCGACTTCCCTTGGGAGAGCTCGCCAGCCGCTCGATCGGCTACTGGGCGCTGGGTGGAGCCCACACACCGACCATCCACTCCCGCGACCCGTGGACGGTCGAGCCCGGCACCGTCCAGGCCCGCAACACCGACGCATCAGATCGTGTCGGCTCGGGGGCGTTCCTGGTCACCGTGGACGGCGGCAAGGTCGCCGAACCTCAGCCGGTGGCGGTGGATCTCGTTCGTTTCACCACCGCCACCGTCGACATCACCGACCTCCACACCGTCACCGAACTGATCGACCGAAGCCAGGCGGCGACCGACACCGGGACCCACGACGGTCGCTCCGTCGTCGCGAACCTGGTGGTGACCGGAAGCAGCCCGCTTCACGACGAGCTGGTCGACCCCGCCACCGCGGCCAAGGTCCTGAAGGTGCTCAACGCAGGAGCGAACTCCAGCCCGTTCACCTGGGTCGACTGGATCGACTGGCGCACCCGCCCGGTGATCGACCTGGACGAGGTTCGCCAGGGAACCGACTTCCTGAGCGACCTGCTCGCCACGGCGGAAGGGGCCCCCGGCGCCGACGACTGGAGGTCCGCCCTTCCGTCGTTGCCGGCCGACGTCACCCGCTACCTGACCGCACCGATAGATCTCGCCGGAAGCGAGATCACCGCCCGGGCCCTCGACCTGGCCCTCAACGAGTTCGCCGGAGGACAGGCATGAGGATCACCGGCTGGTCCATCGACGGCTTCGGCCAGTTCCACAAGAACGAGGTCACCGACCTCCCGCCCGGCCTGATCGTGGTCCACGGCCCCAACGAGTCCGGCAAGACCACCCTCATGGACTTCGTCACCGGGATGCTCTTCGGCTTCCCCGACCGGCGCAGCACCAAGCGCCGCCACGAGCCGGTGAACGGGGGCAGCCTCGGGGGCCGTCTGTACGTGCTCGATCAGGTCGGCATCCCGGTCACCATCGAGCGGGGCGCGTCGATCAAGTCGCTCCAGGTCATCGACGACCACGGCGAGAGAAGCGCCACCGCGCTGGCGGACCTGCTCGGCCACGTCACCCCCGAGCTGTTCGACAACGTGTTCGGCGTCGACCTCGACGCGCTCCAGGGCCTTCGCAGCCTCGATGAGGACGCGGTGCGCGAGCGCATCTTCTCGGCCGGTGTGGTGGGCGCCGGCCGGTCGGCCGAGCTGGCCCTGGCCACCCTCGAGGCCAGTCGCAACGAGCTGTTCAAGCCTCGGGGACGGGGAGATGCCTACCAGCTGCGGGTGTTGCGCACCGAGCTCGCCGAGGCCACCGAGGAGCTGAGGGCCGCGCAGCAGGTGGCGGCCGGTATCACCGCTCAGCGGCGCGACCTCGACGAGATCCGTGATCGCGTCACGGAGTTCCGCCGCCACGGACGATCGTTGCAACGTCGTCTCGAGCTGATCCACGCGGTGGACGACATCTGGCCCGCCTGGTCGGCCGCCCTGGACGCCCGCGCCCACCTCGACGAAGACGACAAGACACCGCTGCCGACGCTGGGAGAGGACTACGAGTCCCGGCTGGTAGAGGCGCGCCGAGCGGTGGAGACCCAGGCCGGTGCCACCCGCGACGCGGAGGCCGAGGTTGCTCGGGCCGAGGAGCAGCTCGCCCTGATCACCCTCGACACCCCGGCGCTGGAGAACGCCGACGCCGTAGGACGTCTGGACCAGCAACGAGGTACCGAGCTCGCCCGACGCAAGCGCCTCGTCGAACTCGACGGCCACCTCGCCCATTACCGGGCCGAGCTCGACCAGCAGCTCAACCGGTTGGGCCCCGACTGCGACGACGCCTGGCTGGCAGCCCGCCCCCAGTCGATCGAGTCCGAGGCGGAGATGCGCCGCATCGGAGGCGAGGTGCAGCGGGCCCGGACCGCCCTGGACCGGGCCATCCAGACGTCTCGTGAGCGCGACCGCGCCCTCAACCTCACCACCGAGCGCCTGGACAAGGCCAAGGCCGAGCGGGCCGCGGCCGGCGATCCCGAGGCCGCCCGTCGCCGAGTCCAGGAGGTGGCCGCCCTCTATGACCTGGTCGCCAAGCTGGAGCAGACCGAGCGGGACGAGCAGACCCAACGGATCGCGCTCGATGCCGCCAACCGGACCGCGGGCAGCGGACTCCCGACGTGGCTGGTTCCCGCCGTTGGAGGACTTGCCCTCCTGGCCGTCCTCGCCGGCGCCGGCGGCCTCGCCACCGGCTCCGCCGCCATCGGCGCCGGCTCGTTGGTGGTCGGCATCGGGTTGGCCGTCGTCGCGGTGATGCTGGCCCGCCACCGTCCCGCCGCCATCGAGGTGGACGAATCATCCCGCCCGATCCTCCCCGCCAGCGAGGATGTGGCACGACTCGCCGAGGAGGTCGCCAACCGCGCCCACGCCCTCGGCGTCGGATCACGGCCCTCCACCGTCGAGCTCATGAACCTGCGCCAGGAGGCGGCCGAGGCCCACGCGTCGGCCGCTGGCGCCCTCCAGACCCACCAGGAGGCCCTCCAGACCGAGACCGATCACGAGGCCTATTCCTCCGACATCCGCACCGTCGACCGTCAGTCGGTGGGAGATGCCGACACAGAACTGGCCCGGGCGAGCGAGACGTGGGACGGCTGGCTCGCCGACCATGACCTTCCCAGCGGCCTCGACCCCGACGGTGTGGGCGAGTTCCTGGCCCAGCTGAACCTGGCTCGCCAGACCAGCCATTCCCTCGCCACCTACACCGCCGACCGGGCCAACGAGATGGCCGAGAGCAAGTCCTTCGCCGCCGCGGTCGGCGCGGTGGCCGAGCTGATGGGCGAGGCGGACGACGACGTGATCCGCCTCCTGGACCGGCTGGTGTCACGCACCGCAGCAGCGCGCGAAACCGACCGCGACCGCGAGCGCCTGTCGGACCTGGCCGGCAATGCCCGCAAGACCCTCGCCGCCCGAGCCTCTGACACCGCTTCTGCATCGACCGCGCTCGACGTGGTGGTGGCCGAGTCCGGTGCCGTCGACGTGGCCGGAGCAGAGTCTGTGGTCCACCGCCTGAAGGACCGCCAGCACCTCAACGCCATCATCGCCGAAGCCGAAAAGGCACTCGACCTCCGCGCCGGAAACCGTCGCGACGAATCCCTGGAGCTTCTCGGCACCCGTGATCCCCTGGGCTGGCAGGCCGAGGGCCTCGAGGTCGAGCAACGCATCGTCGAGGCCGACTCCGACCACCACGAGGCCGCGGCAGAGCTCACCCGGGCCGAGGACGCCCTAGCCGCGACCCTCACCTCGTCCGACGTCGCCGATCTGCAGCTCCGGGTGGCATCGCTGACCGCCCAACTCCAACAGACGGCACGGCAATGGGCGGTGCTGGCCAGCGCCCACCGCATCATCGAGGCGACCCGGGAGCGGTACAAGCGCGAGCGTCAGCCGATGGTGGTCAAGCGGGCCGCCGCCCTGTTCGGTGAGATCACCGACGGACGCTACGACCGGTTGGTGGTCGACGGCTCGACCATCTTCGTCGTCGACACCGCCGGACGGCAGGTCGACGCCGCCTCGCTCAGCCGGGGCACGGTCGAACAGCTCTACCTGAGCCTTCGTTTCGCTCTGGCCGAGCAGTTGGCGACCACCTCACCGTTGCCGCTGCTCCTCGATGACATCCTGGTCAACAGCGATCCCGGCCGTGGCCCTCGTATGGCACGAGCCATCGGCCACGTCGCCGAACGTCAGCAGGTGTTCATGTTCACGTGTCATCCGTGGGTGGTGAAGATGCTCACCGACGAGATACCGGCCCACGTGATCGACCTGCCCAGCTCCCGGGTCAGCCACTGATCCACCGCCAGGGTTTCAGCTCGACGGTCAGGGGTAGGACGGCTCGACCTCCCCGGGTGCAGCTCTCACAGAGAGATCGGTTCCATGGCCCGCCAGTCGCGCCCGACCAGTCGGCTACCGCTCCATCGACGTATCCGCTCTGACCGCCGAGCCGTCCTTCGGTGGATGACGGCGGTGGCTGTTGCCGCCGCAACGGCTCTGACCACCTCGGGCCTGCTCAGCGACGCCTCACGGGCCCGGGCGGAGTGGAAGCCGACGGTGGACGTAATGGTCACCACCCATCAGATCTCCGCCGGAAATGACCTCGCCGATGTGACCGCGCTGGAACGCTGGCCCGCCGCCCTGGCCCCCCGTGGGGCCCTGGCGGAGATCCCGGCCCGGGCTCGGGCCAGGATCGACCTGGCCCAGGGCACCCCTCTGACCGCCGAGCTGGTCACCACCGACAGTGGTACCCGGGGGCGGGTGGTGCTCGCTCTGCCGTCCGACGTCGTGAGTCCACCACTCGAAGCGGGGGACCGGGTCGACCTGTGGGACACCTCGGGGGTACCAGCCCGGCTGGTTGCCTCCGATGCTCTGGTCGCCCGTCACCGCGGCGGAGCCGTGGCCGTCGCCGTCACCATGGCCGAACAACGGGCCACGGCGGGAGCGGTAGGCGCCGGATCGCTGGTGGTCAGCCTGATCGAGTCGGACTGACCAAGCGGGGCGTCAACGGGGCTCGACCTGCCCACCCAGGAGCAGCCCCACCAGCACCAGGCCCAGGGCAACCCGGTAGACCACGAACACCACCGTGGAGTGGGTGGTCAGGTACCGCAGCAACCATGCGATCGCGGCATAGCCCACCACGAAGGAGACAACGGCGGCGACGACCGTCGGGCCGAGACCGGGCCCGTCTCCGGCTCCGACATCTTTGAGCTGGAACAACCCCGACAGCACCACCGCCGGCACCGACAACAGGAACGAGAACCGGGCGGCCGCCTCCCTGGAGTAACCCAAGAACAACCCGGCGGTGATCGTTGATCCCGACCGGGACACCCCAGGTACCAGGGCCATGCTCTGGGCCAGACCGACCGCCACCCCGTGGGGTGTGGTCAGGTCCTCGAGCTCGCGGGTGCGGGTCCCCACCTTCTCGGCCACCAACAACACCAGGCCCATGACTATGAGGGTGCCGGCGATGAGGCGCAGGTCCCGCGCCCCGGACTCGATCTGGTCCTTGAAGGCCAGCCCGAACAGGCCGATCGGCACGGTGGCCACTATCAGGTACCAACCGAGGCGGGCCTCCAGGTCGCCCCGGCGGGACGGATCCCGCAACGACGCCAACCATGCTCCGGCGATGGACCACAGGTCCTTCCAGAAGTAGATGACCACCGCGGCCATGGTTCCCAACTGGATGACGGCGGTGAACGCCGCTCCCGGGTCGTCCCAACCGAGCACGGCAGGAACGATCCGCAGATGACCGCTGGAGGAGACGGGCAGGAACTCGGTGAGGCCTTGCACCAGCCCCAAGATGATGGCTTCCAGCGTCGACACGCCCGAAACCGTAGGCGGCGTGATCCTTACCGCCGCAACGGCTCAGGACCGGTCCGGACGGGATCCGGAAAAGAATCCAGAAAAGATCCGCGAAATCCCTAAGAGGCGTTCCGGTGGCCGGTCAGGACGGGTGTACCCACCAAGAACAGTCCGAGGAGGACTCCCGCCATGAACACCAACTCCAACTCCAACACCAACCGCAGTGCCCGCCGCAACACCCGCCGCTCGATCAGCCGCCTCGCCCTGGCTGCCGCCCTGCCGGTGGCGGTCGGGGTGGGACTGGCGTCGCCGGCCTCGGCCCTGCCGATCTTCCCCGACGCCCCGGTGATCTCGATCCCACCGGTGCTCGAGGTTCCCCCGGTCGTGGAGCTCCCCCCGGACTTCACCCTGCCCGAGCTCCCCCCGATCGACCCCTGCCTGTTCGTCGACTGCGGCCCGCCCGAGGTGGAGGAGGTCCCCGAGCTCCCCCCGCTGGACCCCTGCCTGTTCATCGACTGCCCCGATGACGTGCCCGAGGACACCACCCCCGACGTGCCCGAGGACACCACCCCCGATGTCCCCGAGGACACCACCCCCGACCAGCCCCACGACACCACGCCGGACACCCCGGAGGACACCACCCCCGACCAGCCCCACGACACCACCCCCGACCGGCCCCAGGACCGGCCCACCGTGGACCACAGCACGGTGGACCGCCCGGTGATGGCTCGTCCCACCTTCACCGGCTGACAACCCTCAGCAGTTCTCGGTGACGACCGGCAGGGGGTCGAAGCCGAGGCGGGCCGGAACCGGCGGGAGTCCCAGCGACTCCCGCCGGCTTCTGGCGTCTTGGCGCGCCCGGCCCGGCCCACCCGCTGAAAAGAATCCCCGAAAACCCCTAAGGACCGATCCACTCGACGGTCAGGACGGGTACATCACCCACCAACCCGGAAGGGAACCCCTGCCATGAACACCAACCGCCGCCTCCGCTCCGCCGCCCTCGCCACCCTGGCTCTCACCGTCGGGCTCCTCGGGTCCGCCTGCTCGTCGTCGGGCAACGGACCCGAGGCCCTCGACCGGCCCCCGGTGACCACCGCCCAGAAGGCCGACGGCTCCACCTCCACATCACCCGACGAGGTCACCGAGACCACCACCGCCCAGGCCCAGGCCCCCGCCACCCAGGTGTACGTGGTCCGCTCCGAACACGACCTGGTCCTCCACGAACAGCCCGACAACAGCTCACCCACCCGCACCGTGGCTGCCACCAACTCCTTCGGCAGCAAGCTGGCCCTGCTGGTGACCAACCAACAGGGCGGCTGGCTCGAGGTCCTGGTTCCCGGGCGCCCCACCGGGACCAAGGCCTGGCTCGACTCCGCTCAGAACGCTGACGTCGAGCTCCGCAGCGTCTCGACCCACATCCAGGTCGACCTCGAGGCCCGTACCCTGACCCTGTTCGACAACGGCCAGGCGGTCCTGTCCACCCCGGTCGCCATCGGCTCGGCCGAGTACCCCACCCCCACCGGCATGTTCTCGGTCACCGACAAGCTCCAGGACCCCAACCCCGACGGCGCCTACGGGCCCTACGCCCTCGGCCTGTCGGGACGTTCCGAGGTACTCACCGATTTCGCCGGCGGCGACGGGCAGATCGGCATCCACGGCACCAACGACCCCTCCAGCATCGGCCAGGCGGTCTCCCACGGTTGCATCCGGGTCCCCAACGAGGTGATCACCCAGCTCAACGAGCTGCTTCCCCTCGGCACCCCGGTCGTGGTTCGCTAGAGCGGCAAAGATGAAGGTCCACGACGATGCGGGAAAGAAGATGGCCGGAACACCTGAGGGAAACCTCGTCGAAGCAGCTCGGGCCGGGGACAACCAGGCCTTCGGCAAGCTGTTCGACACCTGGTTCGACCGGGTGCACGACGTCTCCCGCCGGATCGTCCGGGATCCGGGCACGGCGGGAGAGGTCGCCCAGGACACCTTCCTGGCGGCCTGGACCGGTCTCGCCAACCTCGAAGACCCCGACGCCTTCGGGGGATGGGTCCTACGGATCGCCCGCAACAAGTCGCTCAACCGGCTGGAGAAGGACCGCCGGAGCGTCGCACTGGATGACGAGACCATGACCACCCTCACCGACATGGACGCTGCGGACCACGACCCGCTCGCCCACCTCGACCAGGCGGGCCGAGTGGCCCTGGTGTGGGACGCCGCCGCCGCCCTGGGCGAGCGGGACATGAGCATCCTCGACCTCCACCTGCGCCACGGCCTCGGCGCCGGTGAGCTGGCCGAGGAGCTCGGCACCACCGCCAACAACGCCCACCAGATGCTCTTCACCCTCCGCAAACGGCTGGGCACCAACGTGCGGGCCCTGGTGCTGTGGCGGGCGGGCCGGCCGGCGTGTGAGAACCTTCGCCGCACCCTCGCCAACGCTGGGATCCACACCTTCGACAAGCAGGCGGTCAAGGCCATCGACCGCCACGCCCAGGTCTGCGACCAGTGCAGCCAAGAGCGTGAGGACCGCCTCAACCCCGCCGCCCTGTTCGGTGCCGCCCCGGTCCTCGCCGCACCGTTCGTGTTCAAGACCCAGGCGGCATCGGCTCTCGAAGCCGCCGGGGTCCCGATGGGTGGATCCACCGCCCTGGGCACCCCAGCCGGCATCGGGACCGCCACCCCGGCATCACCGGTCGCGTCACCGGTCGCGTCGCCGGTCGCCGTCCCGTCCGATCCGTCGGATTCCGACCCGACCCCCGACGCCGACGACAGATCCACCGCTAAGCGGGTCCGGGTGGTCGCCGTCGCGGCGGTGGCGTTGATGCTCGTCGGCGGGGCGGTCTGGCTCAGCGGTTCCCTGTCGGCTCGGGGCAACTCGACGCACCTCGCCGCGATCTCTACCGACACGACCGAGCCTGCCGACGACGGTCCGGTCACGTCCTCGAGCACGGACTCGACGTCGGCGACATCGGAGACCAGTGGAGTGCCGACCACCGCCGAGGGCGGGTTCGTGATCGACGGATCCGACACCGTCCCCGGCGGTGGAACCAGCCCACCTCAGACCACCCCGGAGGGCCGCCCTACCCCGCCCCCGCCCACCCAGCCCGGTACGACCGTCACCGACCCGCCCGCGACCACCGTGACCACTCCGCCACGACCCACCTCGCCTTCCACGACCCAGACGACGACGGACACCGTGCCGCCCGCCGCCCCACCGGTGATCCTGGACTTCACCGCCACCGCCACCGACCAGTGCCGGGGTGGGGTTCTCTACGAGCTGGTCTGGGACACTACCCAGACCACCCAGGTGTACTACGGCCTAGAGGGAGCCCCCGCGGCGATCGGCAAGTCGGTGGGAAAGGCATCGATCTGCCACCTCAGCACCGGCGGCAACTACACGCCCCCTCGGTTCGTGCTGGTGGCCGAAGGCCCCGGCGGCAAGGTCCAACAGATCGTCACCGGCGGCTATCGGATCCCCTGAGGAGCCCCTGCCGACGGTCGAACTCAGGCCGTCAGCCCGACAGGCCCGACAGGCCCGACACCGTCACGTCGCCCACGACCAGGCTCACCCCGGCCGCCCTCATCGGCAGCCATTCGACGTCGGCACCAACCTCACCGGCTTCGGCCATCATCCGCTGAAGGGTGGAAGCGATGGTGAACTCCCGCAACGGTTCGGCCAGTTCCCCTCCGGCGATGCGCAGGCCCTCGGCCCCAGCGGAGAAGTCGCCCGAGACCGGGTTCACCCCTGAGTGCAGGCCCGATACCGAACTGATCAGAACCCCGTCACCGACCGCGGCCAGCAGTTCGGGCTGGAGCCGGGTACCGGGCGCCAACGACAGCGCCCGACAGCCCACGCCGGGGGTCGACGAGAAGCCCCGCACCGCGTTGGCGGTGGAGGAGGTACCCGTGCGGCGGGCGGTGTAGGCGTTGTGGACGAACCGGCGGAGGACGCCGTCCTCGATCAGCACGTTGCGCCGGGACGCCAGCCCCTCGCCGTCGGTCTCGCTCGCGCTGTAGGCCAGTGGGTTGGTGGCATCGTCGACGAGGGTGAACCCGCCGTCGGCGACCTCCTCGCCCAGGCGGTCCACGAACAGTGACCGCCCCTTGATCACCGCCTCACCCGAGAGGGTGGAGCCGATGATGGACAGGAACTGAGCGGTGACGTAGGGATCGAGCACCACCGTCACCCGACCGCTGGCCGGCTTGGTCGCCCCCAGGAGCCGGGTGGCCCGCCGGGCGGCGTCGGCCGCCGCCCGGTCCAGGTCCAGCTCGTCGAGGCTGCGTCCCACCGAGAAGCCGTATCCGGTCTGGGTGTCGTCGCCGTCGGTGGCCACGCAGTGGACCGACACGTAGCACGACGTCTCACGGCTGTAGGCCCTGATCCCGGTGCTGGAGACCACCGCTCCCTCCGACACCCCGTCGGCGTAGTCGGCCGACTCCACCGCGCTGATTCGGGTGTCGGCGGCGCGGACCATCCGCTCCAACTCCAGTGCCCGCTCGATCCGCTCGGCGGTGGACACCGAGGCCAGCGAGTCCCGGTACACGTCGAGCACCGGCGCCTCGACCCCGTCGGGCTCGGCCAGGCCCAGCCACTCATCTTCCGATGCGAAGGTCGCGTTGTCGCGGGCCTCGGCCAGCGTCTCGGCCGTAACGTCCTCATCGAGGGTTCCGGCGTAGGCGAAGCCCTGCCGACCATCGGCCACCACCCGGACCCCGAGTCCGGCCGAGGTCGCCGAGGCGAACTGCTCGACCTCTCCCCGATAGGCCCGGACCTCGGTGGACTGGGACCGCCCGACCACCACCTCTATCTGCTCTCCCGGACGGGCCTGGGCCACGATCCGTTCCGCCATGTCCAACAGCTCGCTCATCGTGTGCCTCCTCAGGCCGCCGTACCGCCGACGGTGAGGCTCGACACCCGCAGGGTCGGAACCCCGTCGCCGACGGGGACCCCCTGGCCGTCCTTGCCACAGGTCCCCGGCGGACCGAATTCGAAGTCGTCGGCCACCGCGTCGATCAGCTCCAACACTTTGGGTCCGTTGCCGATCAGGTTGCCCTGGCGCAGAGGCTCGGTGATCTTGCCGTCCTCGATCAGGTAGGCCTCGGTCATCCCGAACACGAAGTCACCGGTGGCGGTGTTCACCTGCCCGCCGCCGAGCTGGGCCACGTACACGCCTTCGGGGGTGTCGGCCACGATGTCGTCGGCCGATCCGGTCCCGTTGACCAGGTAGGTGTTCGTCATCCTCACCATGGGCAGGTCCCGGTAGCTCTGCCGGCGACCGTTGCCGCTGAGGCGGTGACCGACGGCGTCGGCACGCAGGCGGTCCCAGATGTAGTCGGTCAGCACGCCGTCCTCGATCAACACGTTGCGCTGAGCCGCCGTGCCCTCGTCGTCGATGGCGAAGCTGCCCCACTCGTGGGCCACGGTGGAGTCGTCCACCAACGTGACTAGGGGCGAGGCCACCTGTTCGCCCACCCGTCGGGCGAACACCGACACGTCCTTGTGGACATGGTCGGCCTCCAGGCCGTGTCCACAGGCCTCGTGGAACAGAACTCCACCGCCTCCCCGGCCGATCACGACCGGAAGCTGCCCGCTGGGAGCAGGCCGAGCCCGCAGTTTGGTCAGGGCCTGATCCGCCGCCTCGACGGCGAGGTCCTCCACCTGGTGGTGATCGAACAACTCGAAGCCCATGGTGTGGCCGATGGCCCGCCGGCCGGTCTGCATTCCGGAGTCTCCCGAGGCCACCACGCCCACCACGAACAGGGTTCGGGTCTGGTCGTCGGTGGCCCACAGCCCGTCGCTGTTGGCGACCAGGATCCGACGGCGGCTGTCCCCGTAGGTGGCCGAGACCTGGGTGATCGCACCGCCCCGGCTGCGAGCCGCGGCCTCGGCCCGGCGCAAGAGCTCGACCTTGTCGCCCTTGGCCACGGACTCGGGGCGGATCTCAACCGGCTGGGGTCGCGTCTCCACCGGGTCGACCACCACGGTGCGAACCGTCGCTCCACCCGCTCTGGCCGCGGCGGCAGCCGCCTCGGCCGCTGCCGCCAGTCCCCGCTCGGATAGGTCCGCGGTGTGGGCGAATCCGGTGGTCTCGCCCGCCACCACCCGGATGCCCGCACCCCGGTCACGACCCGAACCCAGTTCCTCGACCCGACCGTCGTCGAAGTGGGCCGACGAGGACCGCTTGTCCTCCACGAACACCTCGGCGAAATCCGCACCGGTGCTCAAGGCCACACCCAGGGTCCGGGCGACGACTTCCTGATCGATCAAGGGGGAAACCTCCATGGGCGCCGAGCGGATTGACCGATCGGGTCGGGAGCGGTAATCGTACCGAGGTGCCCCTCCGCTCCGGACTTGCCGGCCACGTCGAGTTAACCGTCACCGACGACGACACCGCCATCGCCGTCCGCTCCGGTGACGTTCCGGTTCTTTCCACCCCTCGCATCGTCGCCCTGTGCGAAGAGGCGGCGGTCGCGGCCGTGACCGGACAGTTGGAGCAGGGTGAGACGACCGTCGGCATGCGCATCCAACTCGACCACCTCGCGCCCATCGCGGTGGGCGGTCGAGTGACCGTCGACGCCCGGCTGGACAAGATCCAGGGTCGCCGCCTGTTGTTCACGGTCTCGGTGAACGACGACCGTGGCCTGGTGGCCGCCGGCAAGGTCCAACGCGTCGTGGTAGAGCGAGCGCGCTTCATGGACAAAACCAACTGAGTGCCGTGACCGGCACCCTCTACAAGGTGCTTGTGGAGCGCGACTAGCCCTCGGGCATGAATCCTTCGAGACCCAGGCCTCCGAGGGCGTCGAGGGACAGCGGCGCGACCTGGGCGGGGTCGGGCACGGTGATCGCCACCGGCTCCCCGAGGCCCGACAGGACCAGATCGAACACCAGGACCGCGTTCTCGGCTCCTTCGGGACCGTTGAACGTCATCCCTTCGAAACCGCTCAGCATCTCGCCGAGGGCGAACTCGACCCGAACCCGGTGGACCATTCCGTCATCGCCTACCCAGACGTCGACCGGAAGCTCGGGAAGGGTGATGTTCATATCCATCTGAGGCATCTCGCTCTCGACCGCGGAGAGCATCTCCTCGACGATCGCGTTCAGATCGAGGGCGACTCGCAGGTGGGTGGTCGACGCCCCGTCCACGTCCTCACGACCCACGGTTTCGACGTTCCCGAAGGCACCCTCCAACGCGCCGAGGACCTGGTCGGGGATGTCGGCACCGGCCGGGGGCGGGGTGGCGCCGGCAAGACCCCCGAGATCGGAGAGGTCGATCGAGGTCCACGGCTTGCCATTGTTGAGGGCGGCGAGCTCATCGGCGCGGACATAGACGGTGGAGCCGTCGACCACCACCTCGACCGGCCCCGAGGGGGTCGGGATCTCGGCGACGGTTCCGCTCATGGCCGGCAGCTGACCGACTTCGATGAGGAACTGGCCGCGCTTGGCCTGGGTGTCGTAGCCGCCGTCCACGCTCAGGATCGTGGCGTCACCATCGGGGAGACCGTTGAGTGCCAGCGATGCCTTGGCCTGGAAGGAGGTGGCCTCGGCCGTCGCCCTGATGGCGTCCTTCAGCATCGTCGCACCCGAGGAGGCGCCCTCCGGGGCGGTCGCGGTGGTGGCCTCGGTGGTGGGGGCGACGGTGGTGTTGGAACGCTCCCGCTCGGGGCTTTCGGTCCCGGCCGAACGGGCCGAGACCGATTCGGTGTCCGACTTGTTCGAGACCCCACAAGCGCCGAGCAGCAAGCTGGCACTCACGACCGCCGCGGACACACTGACCGTGGCGCGCCGACCGCGGGTAGTGCTGTTCCGTGGAACATTCATGGTTCGTCCCTCCAAAGTCGTCCGCGCCCGCCCCGTAGGGTGGGGCGCATCTCATCTCCGAACAGGTTACGCCTATCCCGGTCTCGAAGGGGCCGCGGGTAACGTGCAGGGGTAACCCGTACCGGTTCCAGGGGCGCAGAACTTGCACTTCACCAGACCACAGTTCGTGCTCGCGGCGCGCCTTGTGGTCAGCGCGCTCCTGCTCTGGTTGCTGGTCACCAAGATCGGTGCGAACTGGCCCCAAGCCATCCCCGATCCCACCACCAAGACGTTGGCCTGGCTGAGCGGTGCGCTCATACTCACCTTCGGTGGCGTGGTGCTGTCGGCCGTTCGCTGGGGTGCGGTGCTCAACGCCCTCGGCCAACACCCCCCGTTGAGGCGGCTCCTCTCGCTCTACCTGGCCGGGCAGTTCATGGGCAACGTTCTCCCCAGCACCATCGGTGGCGACGCCTTGCGGGTGGCCCGACTCAGCCGGGAGAACGGTGAAGCCCCCACCACGTTCGCCTCGGTGGTACTCGAACGGTTGACCGGGTGGGTGGTACTTCCCCTGATCACCCTCACCGGTCTGGCGCTCAACCCCGGGCTGAGGGAACTGGGACGGGCTTCCACCATCGCTTTCGCAACCGCGGCGGGGACGCTGGTACTACTGGCAGCCGTGCTGGGGTTGACCGCCACTTCAGGCAGGGGGATCGAGGCCCGCTTGGAGCACAACGAGGGCTGGCGTCGCTTCACCAGCGCGACCCGGTTCGGAATCCAGCATCTGACCCGTCAACCGGCCGCGACCGCCCGGATCCTGGCCACCGCCTTCGCGTACCAGTTGGTCCTCATCGCCGCCGCCCTGATGGCCGCCCGGGCTCTCGGCCTGCCCGCCGGAGTCGGCCCGACCGCCCTGTTGGCCTTCGTCCCCGCCGTCCTGATCGCCCAGGTCATCCCCATCTCCATCTCGGGCCTGGGGGTACGGGAGGGTCTGTTCGCGCTGTTCCTGCACCCCCTGGGCGTCCCCCGGTCCCAGGCGGTCGCCCTGGGGTTGCTGTTGTACCTGCTCAACCTGGTGGTGAGTCTGCTGGGTGCCCCGGCGTTCGCCGTCGGCCACCGGGCCTCGCCGGTCACATGACCGCGAGCAGCGGCCCCGCCCCCGAATCCGTGGCGACCAAACCGCAACTCCGATGGTGGAAGGAGGTGCTGATCGCCGGCACCTTCTACTTCATCTACTCGTTGGTCCGAAGCACCTTCGGGGCGGGGGTCGAGTCACGCACCATCGCCTTCCGCCACGCCCGAGGCATCATCAAGGTCGAGGACGCTCTGGGCCTGTGGTTCGAGCCTTCGCTGCAGCGCTGGTACCTCGACCTCCCCGGCCATGGCTACATCCGGGGATGGAACATCTTCTATGGCACCGCCCACTTCGCGGTCACGATGGGCGTCCTCCTCGCCGCCTTCTTCATGGCCCCGCGGGTCTACCTGTTCGCCCGCACCGCGCTGGCGGCCACGACCCTCCTCGCCCTGGGTGGATTTGCCGCCTACACCCTCATGCCTCCGCGACTCCTGGACTCCAACTCGATCTACGGCGGATGCAAGGGGTTGGAGGCCGGCTGCCACGGCTACGGGATCGTCGACACCATCGACGTGTGGGGCGGCATCTGGAAGTTCGGAGAAGGTGGCATGGCGGTGGTCTCCAACCAGTACGCCGCCATGCCCAGCCTCCACTTCGGCTGGTCGAGCTGGTGTGCGGTGACGGTGGTGCTCATCATGCGAGCCCGGGCCTCGACACCGGCGGTGGGAACCTCTGGCTCACCCGCCCCGCTCCCCCGTCGGGTGTGGTGGGTGGCGCTGTATCCGGCGGCGACGTTGTTCTGCATCCTCGTCACCGGAAACCACTACTGGCTCGACGCCTTCTTCGGTGGTTTGGTCATGTTGGCCGGGCTTTGGATCGCCGGGCGGGTCCAGGCCTGGACCGACGGTCGATCACCGCAGGGCGACGGGGGGTCCGTGGAAACCACTGACGGCCATGAGCCGGGTCTGTCCGCCCGGCCACCGGGTGAGCCTGACCTCGGCGCGGTCGCCCACGGGTTCCATCCTTAACCAGGCCAGCGGGGCGGCCGGAGTGGCCGCGGCACCAGCCGCATCGAGCACCGCGAGGAAGCTGCGCTGGTCCTCGGGCGACAGGTACTGGAAGACGATCGAGTGGGTGACGACGGTCGCCACCCCGGTGACCTGCTCGCTCAACCGGTCCGTCAACCACGAGACGCCGTCTTGGCGGTCGACTCGCGCCCTACCTTGTGCTGCCACCGCCACAGCTCCCTCGAGACGTCGCAATCGGGCGGCCTGGTCGGGCCAGACGAAGGAGCGGAGCCGGTTCCTGCCCGTCTCGGTCGCCGGGTCGATCGGGTCGAGGTCGCAGCCCCGTCGCTCGGCGATCACCGGGATCGAGGAATCGCGGGGCGGCGAGCCGAGGAACGCCGACTCCATGACCAGCGGGCTGTCCTGAGGACCCCATCGCCAGTCGTCTTGACGGAAACCGAACCGGTCGAACCACAAGTTGAGTCCGGCGCTGGCCCCCACCTCTAGGACCCGCAGGGGGAGCCCAGCCCGGCCGATCTCCCAGAAACCGGCCAGGAGCGCCGCCGCACGACCTGGCTCGTTGGTCTGGACCCCGCCCCGTAGGTCGCCCCCGAGGGTCCCGGCATGGTCGTTCACCGCAGCGAGGAACGACCGTTCGAGACCGGGCCCCGGCATCCCCCCGACCGAGGGGAAATGCGCCGCCAACTCCGGTACCCGGTCCTCGAGCACCAACCGGTGAACTCCGGCCAACAGCCGTAGCAACACGGCGTCACCGACGGGAGCGGCGCCATAGGGACCCAGCAGGTCGACGCTCACCCCGCCGTCGACCAGATCGCGCTCGAGGGCGTTCAGCAGCCGAACGTAGAGCGGCGACCCGGCCTGAGCGCAGCCATCGCGCTGGAGCTCGATGGTCCGGAGCAGTTGGAGGTGCTGGTCCCTCACGCGCCGCGCTCGACGCGGCAGAGGCTCATGGGGTCGAGGCCCTTGAGACGGTGGCGTCGCGCCCGACTGAACCGAGCCCCCTGGAGGACGCCGTCGATCTCGGATCTGACCGCCTCTCGTACCTCCACCGAGACCAGGACCACCCCGGCCGGCGCCTCCTCGGTGATCCGGGCGGCGACGTTCACGGCGTGACCGAGGATGTCGTCATGGGTGACGACCGCTTCGCCGATGTGGATCCCCGCCCTCATCCTCAGCGGCACCTCCACGTCCTCGACCAGTTCCAGAGCGGCGAGCACCGCTGATTCCGGGGTCGGGAAGCACATCATCAGGCCGTCGCCCATCCGCTTGACGATCCGACCGCCGCGGCTGCGCACGATGGGCCCGACCTGGCGTTGGTGCTCGGCCACCACCGCCACCGCCGCCTCGTCGCCGTAGTCGGCGGTGTACCGGGTGAACCCCTCCAGATCGGTGAACATCACCGTCACCTCGACCGGTGACGCGTCCTCGTCGGCCGGCGCCCCGACCAACGAGAAGGCCTGCAACGCGTTCAGCCCCATGGAGGCCAGGACCGAGGGGCGCCGCTCGGAGGTACGAGCCAGGAACCGCTCCACCACTTCGGCCGGGGGCGCAGTCCGAAACGGACGCCCGCTGGGGTCATCGAGCCAGGTCCGGTCGATGAGACCGAACTCGGCCGCCTGCGCCGCCCATTCGGGGTCGCTGCGGATGAGGTCGGCCAGCCTCTCTGAGACCGACCGCCGGATCGACGCCACTGCGCTCTGACCGACCACCCGGGCCTGCTGCCCCGCTGATCGGGCCCGCTCCACGGGTTCCACGGGACCATCGTAGAGAGCGGAACCTCCTCGTACGAGGCCTGGTGGCAGGTGCCACACCCGCCGACCGATCTGGTGCCCGCCACCGATGGCGGTAGCGTTGTGGACCTGGGACCGCCCCTGGTCCACCGACGGCCGCGGCCACTTCCACCTTCGATGCTCCTCGACTCGATCACCACTCCCGCCGACCTGAGGCCGCTGTCGACCGGTCAGCTCGCGGTCCTGGCCGAGGAGATCCGCGGCGTGATAGTGGACACCGTGGCCCGCAACGCCGGCCACCTGGGTTCCAACCTCGGCGTGGTCGAACTGACGCTCGCGTTGCACCGGGTGTTCCAGTCCCCCCACGACCGGATCCTGTGGGACACCGGCCACCAGGCCTACGTCCACAAGCTGGTCACCGGCCGCCGGGACCGCTTCGAGGAGATCCGGCGCCCCGGCGGCCTGTCGGGCTATCCCAGCCGCTCGGAGTCCGAGCACGACTGGATCGAGAACAGCCACGCCTCCACCGTGTTGTCCTACGCCCACGGCTTGGCCATGGCCGAGGACCTGCGACGCGACGCCGCCCTGCGCCGGGGGGAACCGGCTCCCGACCGACGCGAGGTGGTGGCGGTCATCGGTGACGGAGCCCTGACCGGCGGCATGGCCTACGAGGCGCTGAACAACCTGGGCCACACCGGCCGCAAGGCCATCATCATCCTCAACGACAACGGGCGTTCCTACGCCCCGACGGTCGGCCGCCTCACCGCCTCGGTGTCGCGCCTGCGCCTCGACCCCCGCTACGTACGCCAGCGGCGTCGGGCCGAGGAGATGGTGCGCCAGGTCCCCGGGATCGGCCAGCACCTGGCCTGGGGCCTGTCGGGAGCCCGGGCCGGTCTGCGCGAGATGCTGGAACCGCCGATCTTCTTCGAGACCCTCGGTGTCCGCTACAGCGGCCCCTTCGACGGCCACGACATCGAACTGCTCGAGGAGGCGCTGCGCAACGCCGCCGCCTTCGATGGTCCCGTGGTCGTCCACGTCCTGACCACCAAGGGCAAGGGCTATCCCCCAGCCGAGCAGGACGAGGAGAAGTGCCTGCACGACACGGGGGCCTTCAACCCCGAGATCGGCCCCCAGCCCGCGACGGGCGGATCGCCCACCTACACCGCCGCCTTCACCGAGGCCATGCTCAAGGAGGGCGAGGCCCGCCCCGAACTGGTGGCCATCACCGCCGCCATGCCCGGCTCCACCGGCCTGCTCCCCTTCGAGGAGCGTTTCCCCGAGCGTTTCGTCGACGTCGGGATCGCCGAACAGCACGCGGTCACCGCCGCGGCCGGGATGGCCATGGGTGGTCTGCGACCGGTTGTCGCCGTCTACTCGACCTTCCTCACCCGGGCCTTCGACCAGGCGAACCTCGACGTCGGCTTGCACGAGCTACCCGTCGTGTTCTGCCTCGACCGGGCCGGGATCACCGGGGACGACGGGCCGTCACACCACGGGGTGCTGGACATGGTCCTGTTGTCCAAGGTCCCCGGGATGACCATCTTCGCCCCGTCGTCCTACCAGGAGCTCGGCGTGATGCTGGGCGACGCCCTGGACCTCTGTTCGGGACCGGTCGCTCTCCGCTGGCCCAAGACCGCGGCCCGGGAGGTGCCCACCGCCGAGGTCGGCCACGGCCTGTCGGCCCGGCTGGCCCGACCCGGCACCGACGTGTGCCTGATCGGCGTGGGCAAGATGCTCGGGCCCTGCCTGGAGGCCGCCGAGCTCCTGGCTTCGGACGGGATCGACGCCGCGGTCTGGGATCCGCGGGTGGTCAAGCCGCTCGACGCCACCATGATCGAGGCCGCCGCTGGCTTCGGCCACGTCGTCACGGTGGAGGACGGTCTGCGCGACGGCGGGATCGGCTCGGCCATCGCCCGCGAGCTGAACGTGTTGTGCCGCGATCGGGCCTCAGAGCCACGGGTGACGGTGCTCGGGATCCCCTCGGAGTTCATCGCCCAGGGCAAACCCGACGCGATCCTGGCCGGTCTCGGGTTGGACGCCGCTGGGGTGGCGGAAACCACCAGGCAGGTGCTCGCTCACTGAGGGTCCCAGGTTGACCACTGTGAGTGAAACTACTTGACGGTAACCTAGCGGAGAGTGAGGATACGGCATCGGCCTGCAGCAGTGGCTGGTCCCCAACCCTTCCCCCCCCCACTCCGGAGGACCCGTGTCGTCAACCCCCCGACGTCGTAGCAACCCGCTGGCCCGAATGGGCATCTTGGCGGCGACCGTTATCGGCGCCTTCAGCCTGGCCGCCTGCAAGCCCCCGACCCCGGATCAGGACGCCTTCTACACGCCTCCGTCACCGCTCCCCGCCGGGCAACCCGGCGATGTGATCCGGTCCCGCAACGCGGTGTTCACCCTCGACCCCGTCGCCCAGACCCCGGTGCCCGGCGTGAAGTCGACCCAAGTGCTGTACCGCTCCACCAACGCACTCGGCCAGGCCAACGCCGTGTCGGGCACCGTCCTGGTACCGACCACGCCCTGGCTCGGCATCGGCCAACGCCCGCTGGTCTCGTGGGGTGTCGGAACCCGCGGCATCGGTGACGCCTGCGCACCCTCCTACACCCTCAGCCAGGGCGCCGACTACGAGATGCTGTTCGTCAAGGCCGCCCTCGACCGCGGCTGGGCCGTGGCGGTGAGCGACTACGAGGGCCTGGGCACCCCCGGAACCCACACCTACGTGGTGGGTCGTTCGGAGGGTCGGGCCCTGCTCGACATGGCTCGCGCCGCCATCCGCACCCCCGGCACCGGTCTCTCGGCCAACACGCCGGTCGGCCTCATCGGCTACTCCCAGGGTGGTGGAGCGGCAGGCTGGGCCGCCGAGATGGCCGGCACCTACGCCCCCGAACTGAAGATCAAGGGCACCGCCGCCGGTGGCATCCCCGGTGACCTGACCGCGGTAGCCAACTTCGTCGAGGGTGGCCCCGTGGTCTCCCTGGCTCTGCTGGCCTCCCTCGGTCTCGATGCCGCCTACCCCGAGCTGAACCTGGACAGCTACCTCAACGCCAAGGGCGAGAGCCTGGTGGACGAGGCCAACACCCTCTGCCTCACCAGCATCGACGGGGCCAAGACCATGTTCTCGACCGCCTTCTCCAGCCGCAACGACTACGCCAGCCCCGATCCGCTGACCTCACCGGCGTGGCAGGCCCGCCTGGCCGAGAACAAGCTGGGTTCGGTCAAGCCGAACGCACCGATCTACCAGTACCACGGCCTGGTCGACGAGATGGTCCCCTACGGTCAGGCTTCTGACCTCCGTCGCACCTGGTGCGACAAGGGCGCCACCGTCACCTGGGCGCCCCTGCCGGGCGAGCACGTCACCGGCATGGTCGAGGGGATCATCCCGTCCATGGACTGGCTGTCGGCCCGCTTCGCCGGAATCCCAGCCGTAGGCAACTGCCTCCTGCCCTGACCATCTACTACACCTGAGGCTGCGCCGACGAGACGTCGGCTGGCCTCAGGTGTAGTAGGGGTTGTCGCCCGAGTCGTGGTCGGTGGCGTCCACCACCTCGGTGATCTCGGGGATCCGCTCGATGATGGCCTTCTGGATCCCCTCCCGCAGGGTGATGGCACTGACGGCACACCCCTGGCAGCCGCCCCCCATGGTCACCACCGCCCGGTTGCCGTCGACCACCTCCAGCAACGACGCCCAACCACCGTGGGAGGCGAGAGCCGGGTTGATCTGATGGGTCAGGAGCTGGTCGATGCGTTCCTCGACCGTCCCCGACAGCTCGATGTCCAACCCGGCAAGGGGGTCGGGTCGGTTGGGGTTGCGGATGACCAGACCCCCCTGTCCCGCCGCGGCGGGGAGGTCCAGGGTTGCACCCCACAGGGAATCCACCGAGTCCCGGGGGATCATCACCACCAGGTCGCCCTGGTTGTAGACGAGGTCGTCCTCACCCGCTTCGGTCCGATCCTCGAAGGAAAGGTCATACGCGTACTCGACGCCCTGGATCCCGCTCACCGCCACCCGCAGGCCCAAGGTGTCGGGGTTCTCCTCTCCGGCCAGGATGCTCATCACCTGGCTCAACGCGTCAGGCGTGATGCGCAGGGGCACCGGATTCGGATCGGTGGCCGTCCCGGTAGCGGTGGCGACTTCGGTCAGGGCGTCTTCCATGCACCTTCGAGGCTACCGGGCGAGGGGCGCGAACCAGATGCCGACGACAGGGCTGACCGGCCCGGATCTAGTGTCTCGACGACGTTCGGCCGTTCGAGACACACACCCCGGAGGGGCGATGTTGCTGGTGTTCGGGTTCACCGTGAGGTTCACAACGCTCGCCCAACTGCAGTTCTTCTGCCCTCGCTGTGGTGGAGACCGGACCGGCGCCCGTCGGGCGGCTCGACGGTGGTTCACCCTGTTCTGGATTCCGCTGATCCCGATGAAACGGCTGGGCGAGATCGTCGAGTGCGAGACCTGCAAGACCCGCTTCGACTCGTCGGTCGCCGACCAGCCCACCACCGCGGATCTCGCCGCCGTCCTCGATGACGCGGTGCGAGTCCTCACCGCCATGATCGTGCGCACCGGCAACATTACGAGCCCGGCCCTGCGATCGGCGGCGGTGACCGAGGTCGCCCGGGTGATGGCCGGCTACGACGACTCGGTACTCACCGGCGACATCGTGGCCCTGGACCCTGCACTTGCCGAAAGGTACGTGACTCCCCTTGCCGACGGCCTAGAGGTGGCGGGCAAAGAGCGGCTGGTGAGTTCGTTGGTCCGGGTCGCGCTGTCCGACGACACGGTGACCGCCGACCAACGACGGGTGATCGAACATGTGGGACGTGGGCTGGGCCTGACCCCCGCCCACGTCACCGGAATCGTCACCAGCGTGGTGTCCGAACGCGAACCCGACCCCGACCCGGGCCACCCCGCCTGACTAACCGCTGACTAACCGCTCGTCTCCTAACCTTCGCTCATGAACGACCGCTGCCAGTCGCCGGACTCCGGTCACTCGCACCAATCGCACCACTCCGGCGGGCATTCACACGGGCACTCCCACACCCACGGACTGGCACGGGCGGGGGCACGACACCGAGGCCGGTTGGCGGCGGCGTTCGCCATCTTGTTCGTGTTCATGGTGGTCGAACTGGTGGTCGGCTTGGCCACGGGATCGTTGGCCCTGCTCTCCGACGCCGGGCACATGGTGACCGACGTGGCCGGCCTGGGCATGGCCCTGGCCGCCATCGGGCTGGCCGACCGCCACGCTGCGGGCGAGGCTGCCGCTCGGCCGGGCCGTACCTTCGGCCTGTACCGACTGGAGATCCTCGCCGCGCTGGCCAACGCGGTGCTGCTGTTCGGGGTGGCCGGGTACGTGATGGTGGAGGCGGTCCGCCGCTTCGGCGATGCTCCGGAGATCAACAGCGGTCCGATGCTGGTGGCGGCGGTGTTCGGCCTGGTGGCCAACCTGGTGGCCTTCGCCCTCCTGCGCGACGGCTCCAAGGAGTCGATCAACGTCGAGGGCGCCTACCTCGAGGTGTTGGCCGACACCGTCGGCTCGGTCGGGGTGATCGTGGGAGCCCTGGTCATGAGGGCGACCGGATGGACCTGGGTCGACCCCGCCGTGGGTGTGGCGATCGGGTTGTGGGTGGTTCCCCGCACCTGGCGGCTGGCCGGTCAGGCCCTGCGGATACTCATCCAGGCCGCCCCCCAGGATCTGGACCTGGATGCGCTGGCCCGAGACCTGGGCGGAATCGGTGGGGTGGTCGACGTCCACGACCTGCACGTTTGGACACTCACATCGGAGATGGACGTGGCCTCAGCCCACCTGATGATCTCCAACGGGCAGGACGCCCACGCCGTGCTCGACGGTGCCCGCACGCTCCTCCAGGAGCGCTACGGCATCGCCCACGCCACCCTCCAGGTGGAACCCGAGGACCACAAGGGCTGCGACGACGTCACCTGGTAGGCCCGACGAGCGTCACTCCTCGTCGAGGTGGGTGATGGGATCGTCTCCCATCAACTGGCGGAGGGTGTTCTTGAGCTTCAACAACTGGATGAAGATGTCGTGCTCGGGGTAGAGGCCGGCGGCGGCCGGCTGGGGGCTCTTCCAGTAGAAGCTCAGCCAGTCCTGCACGCCTTCCAGACCGGCCCGCTTGGCCAGGTCCAAGAACAGGGCCAGGTCGAGCACCAGCGGTGCCGCCAGGATCGAGTCCCGGCACAAGAAGTCGATCTTGATCTGCATCGGGTAGCCCAGCCACCCGAAGATGTCGATGTTGTCCCACCCCTCCTTGTTGTCGCCCCGGGGCGGGTAGTAGTTGATGCGGACGACGTGATGGATGTCGCCGTAGAGGTCGGGATAGCGGGCGGGCTCGAAGATGGTGTCGAGCACTCCCAGCTTGGACACCTCCTTGGCCTTGAACGACTCGGGATCGTCGAGGACCTCTCCGTCACGGTTGCCCAAGATGTTGGTGGAGTACCAGCCCTGGACACCCAACATCCGGGCCTTGAGACCGGGGGCCAGGATGGTCTTCATCAGGGTCTGACCGGTCTTGAAGTCCTTGCCGGTCACCGGGACGTGGTTGAGCGCCGCCAGCTCCAGCAGGGCCGGGGTGTCGAGGTTCAGGTTGGGGGCACCGTTGGCCACCGGGATGCCCAGCTTCAACAGGGCGTAGGCGTAGATCTGGCTCGGGGCGATGTCGGCATCGGAGTCCTTCAGGCCCTGCTCGAAGGCGGCCAACGTCTGGTGGACCGCGGTGGGCTCCCGGTACACCTCGGTCGACCCGCACCACACCGCCACCAAGCGGTCACAGCCGTTGCGCTCGCTGAAGGCGTTGATGTCGTCGACGAGCTGGTTGGCCAGATCCCACTTGGAGGTGCCCTCCTTGATGTGGTTGCCGTGGAGGTTCTTGACGTAGGCCTGCTCGAACACCGCGGTCATGGGCTTGATGGCCCGCAGTTCGTCGCCGAGCTGCTCCAGCAGGTGGCCGTCGAGGACACCGGCCCGGCTGGCCGCCACGTAGGCGTCGTCCTCGAACACATCCCACCCGCCGAACACCAGGTCGTCCAGCCCGGCCAACGGCGCGTAGTCGGCGATGCGGGGAGAGTTGGCGTCGGCCCGGTCACCGATGCGGATGTGACCCATCTGGGTGAGCGAGCCGATGGGTTGGGCCAGGCCCTTGCGGATGGCCAGGCACCCGGCGATGAACGTGGTGCCGACCGCCCCCATCCCGGGCAGGAGCACACCGAGCTTGCCGGTGGCGGGGGCGACGTCGACGGATTGGGCGTTGGGCACGGAGCGCTCCGGTCATGGGAGTAGGTGAGGCAGCGTCCGCTGAAGGGCGCGACCGGTGAACGACGCTAGTGCCGAGCGATCGATTCGGGCAGGTTGATGGGACGCGCCCGTCGGTCGTCACCAGCGGGAGCGGGATTCCTCGGCGAAGCCGTCGATGCCCTCGACCTCCACCCTCCGGGCGTCGTCGGTGGTGACGTGACCGGTCCAGGTCCCGAACACCTGGTGCACCTCGGTGGCCGCGACCACGGCATCGATAGCCGAGTGCTTGTCGTAGCGGGGGGTGAGGGTGATGTCGATCGAACCGTCGGGTAGCGACACCCGCCACGGGGCCATCGGGTCCTCCCAGGAGTAGTCCCAGGTCAGTTCCTGGCCGATCTTGTGGAGCCGACCATCGACGATCACGCCGTTCTCGGTGTAGCCGGTCCCCTCGGTCCACTTGGCGCCGATCTGGATCCCCACCACGGTCTCCCCGTCCACCGCCCGGCCCGCGCCGCCTCCCCAGTTCCACCGGGTCCGATAGGGCCAGCGGCCCCGGCCCACGTCCAACACCCCCCAGGCTTCGGCGGCGTCGGGGCTGCCGATGTCCCAGGTGCGGTCCCCCACCGAGAAGGTCCCGTGGGCCGGCCGGGCCTGGTGCTTGGAGGTGTACTGGAAGGTGGTCGACGACCACGGGATGACGACGTTGAGCGACTCGTGGCCGGCGGGCTGGTCGACCCGAACCTCCAGTCGAGCGGGTTCACCGTTCTCGACCCACTCGGCCCGGATGACGGTCGCCGCCGGCCGGTGATCGTCGGCCGGCTCGTCGACGATGTCCACCCGGTGACCGGGGCGGTGGTAGCGCAACGGCCAGGTACCGGGTCGGGCGGGAAGGAACACCCCTCTGGCCAACGGGACCGGCATCGGGTTCCCCCCGGCTTCTCCGGTGGCCAGATCTACCCACCAGATGTCGGCCAGGGCCAGGTAGTCGACATCGGCGTAGGTGACCGAGACCACCAGGTCCCCGGCCAGGACCGCCCAGTAGTCCCAGCGTTTGGTCCGGCCCCATCGGCCCCGGAGGTTGGCGTTGTGCAGGGGCCGGCGGGACCAGCCCTTTGCCGCGGGGTTCAGGTGCTGCCCGTCGGGCATGCACAGGTCGACCGCCTCGGTGATCTCACGTTCATGCGTGCTGGCCGACGGGGACATCCCCGAAGTCAACCAGACGCCGGCTACTTCGGCGGACGGCACCTTCGGTAGCGTCGCTCGGGTGGGAGGAGCCGAGGATTCCCGAGCGGTCAGCCCCGAGGAGAAGGGAGTTCGGGCCGCCTTCTGGGCCCTGGGTGCCACGGTCGGAAGCTGGGGGGCACGAATCCCCGACGTCAAGGACAACCTCGGTCTGTCCGAGGGCGCACTGGGCAGCGCCCTGCTGGGGCTGTCGGTCGGAGCGGTCGCCGGGGCCTGGTTCGGAGGTGCCCTGGTCCGTCGCCACGGTGGTCGCGAGGTCATGGCGTGGTCGTGGGTCGCGGTCGGCGTCTTGCTGTTCGCCCCGGGCCTGGCCGGGTCCTGGGCCGTTCTCGCCGCCGGGGCCCTGGCGGTCGGGCTGGCGGTAGGGGTCCTCGACGTCGCCATGAACGGGGCCGGGGTGCAGTTGGAACAGAAGGCGGCCCAGCCCCTGCTCAACGGCCTCCACGCCCGCTGGAGTGCCGGGGTGCTCCTCGGGGCTGGGGTCGGGTCGGTGGCGGTGGCGGCCGGAGTTGGAGTCGGTCCTCACCTCGGGGCGATCGGGCTGGTGCTGGTGGCCGCGGCCCTCCTCAACCGACCTCGCCTGCCCGACGGCCGCCTGGCCGCTCCGGGACTGGCCGACTCCCCCGAACCCTTCGACGAGCTGAGCGACCTGACCACCAGCCCGGCACCCACGGCGACGGCGGACGCCACGGTCCGCTCCGGCCAGCTCGCCGCCCTGGCCGCCATCGGCGGCTTTGTGTTCCTCTGCGATGGTTCCCTGCTCGACTGGGCCGGCGTGCTGGTGAGGGATGTGCTCGACGGTGGGGCGGTGATGGGCGCCCTGGCCGTCACCGGACTGTCGGCGGGTGGTCTGGCCGGCCGGTTGGTGGGCGATCGGCTCACCTCACGATGGGGACCGGCACCGCTGGTGCGCCGGGGTTCGGCACTGGCGGCGGTGAGCATGGCCGGGGTGCTGATCAGTCCGGTGGCTGCTCTGGTGCCGCTGCTACTGGTCGGCGTCGGCGCCGGATTGTCACCCGCCGTACCCCTGGCCTTCGCCGCGGCCGGGAACCGGTGGGGAGAGCACGGCATCGCCGTGGTCACCACCACCGGCTATGGCGCCTACCTGGCCGCGCCGGCGGTGATCGGTGGCCTGGCCCATGCCACCACCCTCCACACCGCTCTGCTGATACCCCTGGCCCTGGTTATCGGGGTCATCCCGCTGGCCTGGAGCACCGAGACCTGAGAACGGGACCGTCGGTCGGGTCAGCCTTCTGCTTCTTCGGCCAGGGCCAGCCACTCGTCCTCGGCGGCGGCCAACTCGGCGTCCACCTCGGCCAGCTGTCGCCCCGCCTCGGCCAAGGCCAGGTGATCGGAAGGATCGGCGGCCGCCAGCTCGACGGTGAGGGTCTCGCGTCGACGTTCCAACGAGCGCATCCGCTTCTCGACGTCTTTGGTCAGGAAGCGCAGAGTGCTGGCGCTGCGGCCTGGCGCTGCGGCCTTCGGCGGTGGATTCGCCGCCTTCTTCTTGGGTGCCGAAGCCGGGCGCACCGAGGCCGAGGCGGAGCGGGTGGAACCGGTCGAGCGTCGGGCGGCCTCCCATGCGGCGTAGCCGCCGGGAACCCGCTCGGCGTCGTGGGCCTCGTCGATCACCAACACGTCGGCCACGGTGCGTTCCAGGAACGCCCGATCGTGGCTGACCACCACCAGCGCCCCCGGCCACTCCTCCAAGAAGTCCTCGAGCGACCGCAAGGTGTCGAGGTCCAAGTCGTTGGTGGGTTCGTCGAGCAGCAGCACGTTCGGCCGCTGCGCCAGGGTCAACAACAACTGGAGTCGACGTCGTTCACCGCCCGACAGCGACCCGATCGGCGCCCACTGGGCGTCGCCGTCAAACCAGAACCGCTCCAGCAGGGCTGAGTCTGACCAGTCGGCGGTCCGGGTGGGCCCGGCCACCGCGTCACGCACCCGCTGGTTCGGGTCCAGATCGGCCCCCAACTGGTCCCACAGGGCAAGCGACACCGTCGCCCCGGTGACCACGCTCCCCTCCTCGGGGCTGATGGTCCCCGCCAACACCCGCAGGAAGGTCGACTTGCCCGCCCCGTTGGGACCGACGATGCCGAGCCGCTCGCGGGGGTCGAGCATCAGATCCACCCCCCGGAACAGCCACGGGGTGTCGGTCCCGTAGCGGTGGCCGACACCGTGCAGTTCGACCACCCGGTCCCCCAGACGGGGAGTTTCGGCGTGCAGGGGAAGCTCCCCGGTGCGGGCCGCCGCCTGGGCCTTGCCGGTGACCAGGGCGGTGGCGGTGGCGATGCGGGCCTTGGGCTTGGACGTCCGGGCCGGCGCACCCCGCCTCAGCCAGGCCAGCTCCTTGCGGGCCAGGTTCCGGCGCACCGATTCCGCGGTGGCGGCCCTGGTCTCACGTTCCTGGCGGCCCTCCAGGTAACCGGCGTACCCGCCGTCGTGGACGTAGGCACCGCCCCGGTCCAGCTCCAGGATCCTGGTGGTCAGCCGGTCGAGCACGTGGCGGTCGTGGGTGACGAGGATCAGTCCTCCCCGGTGGGCGGCGAGACGCTCCTCCAACCAGGCGATGGCGTCGATGTCGAGGTGGTTGGTCGGTTCGTCGAGGATCAACAGCACCGAGTCGTCGTCGGGCCCTCCCCCGGGACCAACCTCGACCAGGGCCCGGGCCAGGGCCACCCGCTTGGTCTGACCTCCCGACAGCCGGGACGTGTCCACCTCGGCCAGGTCGTCGATACCGAGACGGTGGAGGATGGCGTCCACCTCCCACTCCCGTTCGGGATGCCCGCCGGGAGCCACCGCGGCCCGGACGGTTCCGGCGGGCAGATCGTCGGCCTGGTCGAGCATCACCACCCGGGAGCCACGACCCTGGCGCACCGCCCCGGCCTCGGGCTCGCTCCGCCCGGCCAGCACCCGCAGCAGGGTCGACTTGCCGGTGCCGTTGATGCCCACCAGCCCGAGACGGTCACCGCTGGAGACGGTGACCGAGACGTCGTGGAACAGTTGGCGACCAGGCCTCGACGCGGCAAGGTCAGAAGCCTGGAGCAGGATCATGGCGCCGGTCACGCTAACGCCGTGACCGGCGCAGTCCCAGGCCGTGGCCGTCATCTGCGCTGCACGCGGTCCGGTTCTCGTGGACCGCCTTCGGCGGACGATTCCTGGTTCCGTCAAGCCCGGTCCTCACTTCGTTGCGGGGGCTCGACGGCGTTTGCCCAGTGGCTCGCAAGCTCGCCACAGCGCAAACGTTGTGTGCTGCAGCAGCAGGACCCGGCGGGACCGCGGGAGTCAGGCGACGGGTGCTATGGAGAGGCCTAGTTCGGCGAACTGGCTCAGTGGGCGGTGGTAGCCGCGCTCGAGGTGGTGGATGCCCGAAATGGTGGAGGGGCCATCGGCGATGGCCGCCGCGATCACCGACGAGAACCCGGCCCGCACGTCGGGCACGTCGACCGCCGCACCGCGCAGCGGGGTCACGCCTTTGACCACCGCGGAGTGGGTGGCGTTGGTGTCGTGGAACCGGCACGACTCACCCCCCAGGCAGGTGTTGAACAGCTCGATCTCGGCCCCCATCTGTTTGAGGGCGTCGACGTAGACCAGGCGGTCCTCGTACACCGTTTCGTGCAGCACCGACATGCCGTCGGCCTGGGTGAACAGCACCACCAACGGGGTCTGCCAGTCGGTCATGAACCCCGGATGGGTCTCGGTCTGCACCGCGGCGGGGCGCAGTCCGTTTCGAGCCGACGCCTGGATGAAGTCGTCGGTGATGGTGAACTGCGCCCCCATCCGGTTGAGGGTGGTGATGGCGGTGACCACCCGGTCCTGCGCGCAACCGTGGACCCGAACCTCGCCGCCGGTCACCAGGCCCGCCACCAGATAGCTGAAGGCCTCGTTGCGATCGCCGTCGAGGGACGTCTCAGCCCCTCGCAGCGAGTCCACGCCGTCGACGGTGAACTTGCGGCCGGGGGACATCTCGATGCGCGCCCCCATCCGTTGGAGGAACAGGGCCAGCTCGATCACCTCGGGCTCGGTCGCGGCGCCCCGCAGCACGGTGCGTCCCTCGGCCAGCACCGCGCTGAGCAGCACGGTCTCGGTCGCCCCCACACTGGGATAGGGCAGTTCGATCTTGGCGCCCTTGAGTCGAGCGGCCTTGGCCTTGATTCCCTCGTCGGTCACCTCGATCTCGGCGCCGAGGGCACGCAGAGCGTCGACGTGGAAATCGACGGGGCGGCGACCGATCTGGTCTCCGCCCACGAACGGAACGAACGCCTCGCCGTTGCGGTGCAGCAACGGGCCCAGCAGCAGGATCGGGATCCGGTTGAGGCCGCTGAACGAAGTCGGAACCTCGGTGGTGACGCCCTCGTGGGGTTCGACGGTGATCGTTCCCGATGCGAGATCGTGTTCCACTCCGACGCCCAGGGAGCGGAGGATCTCGGTGGTGATGGCGACGTCGCCCACCTCGGGCACCCGCTTGAGGGTGCTGGGCCCTTCGCCCAGGACCGCCGCCACCATGTGCTTGGTCACCGCGTTCTTGGAGCCGCGCACGAACACGTCACCCCGCAGGGGACCAGATGGGGTGACCGTCCACGCGGATGCTGCCATGACCGCAAGGCTACGCGGCCCACCCGGCGACCACCCCGGTCGAACCCAGGCGGGCACTACCAACCCCTACCATCCCGACGTGGCATCGAAGGACTTTGTGGCCGGTTCCGGGGAGGCAGCGTGAGCGGATGGGTGGTGTTCGCCCTCATGGCAGCGCCGATCGTGGTGCTGGTCCTGTGGGTGTTGTTCGACAACTCGATCGTGCGGATCATGCCGGGCGAGCTGGGTCTGGTCCTCGTCAACGGAACTCCGACCGACCGGTCGCTGCGCCCCGGGCTGCGACTCGTGCCGACGGTCAGGAGAATGGCGGTACAGGTGTATCCGTCCTTCGAGCTGGCCTACCGGGCCGGTTCGCCGCCCGACGAGACCGCCGAGGTCGACGGGCTGGAGCAGCACGGGCCCGCGGTCTCGGCCACCCTGGGGGACCGCGCCGCGGTGACGGTGGACTACACGGTCCGGTTCCGGATCGATCCCGCTCAGCTGCGCCAGGTACACCAGCGCTTCGGGCCTCTCGGCCTTTTCTCGGTGGTCAGGGACGCCTCCACCGAGGTAGTGCGCTCGGTTCTGAACCGACCCGAGGTGGGTGTCGGTGACACCTACGGACCGGGCCGCGACGAGCTCCAGGCCCGACTGGCCGAGGCGATGTCGGAGCGTCTGAAGACCGACGGGTTCGAGGCGACCTTCGTCGCTATCAACGACCTCGACCTCGGCCGGACCGGCGAATCGGTGCAGGCCGCGGTACGGGCCCGCTGGGATCTCGAACGCGAACGGGCCGAGGGCGACATGCGCCGGGAGAGGGCCCGCACCGATGCCGAGCTGTCGGCGCTGATCGAGACCCCGGCCCACGACCTGGCGTTGCGGTATCGCGAGGCCGACGCCTGGCGCGAGCTGGCCCAGGCCTACGCCCAGCGGACCGGAACCTTGGCCCCTCCCGGGCTTCGCCGAACCCCCGGACCGTCGGGCACCGCCTCCGAGCCGACGACGGTGGACCACGAAGATCCGGCGGCGCTGTGACCGCCCGGCACCGCCCCGGCACCCGTGACCTCCTACAACACCGGGCCATCGAGATGCTGTCGGCCTTCATTCTCGGGTTGGCCACGGTGGGAACCGGCTGGTGCGCCTACCAGTCGGCCCAGTGGAACCAACGAGCGTCGGCCGACTCACAGGCCTCGGCCGATGCCCGGACCGAGGGAACCCGCCTCTACAACCTCGCCACCACCTCGGTCGCCTATGACACCAACGTGATCACCGCCTACGCCGACGCGGTGGCCTCGGACCAACCCGAGCTGGCCGAGCTCTACAACGACGTGCTGGTACGTCCCGAGTTCCGCCCGATCCTCAACCGCTGGAAGGTCGATCTGGCCCGGGGCGAAACGCCCACCAACCTGATCGAGGACCAGGACTACATCGACGGCCTGTTCGGCCCCTATCGCGAAGCTGACACCCGAGCCGACAAGTTGGCCCGCTCGGGGGTCCAGGACGGGCGCAACGCCATCGACTACCTGATGGCCACGGTCCTGTTGGCCATGACGCTGTTCTTCGCTGGCGTGACCAACGTCTTTCGGGGCACGACGGTCAAGCTGATCTCGGTGAGCGCCGCCGGCTTGGTCCTAGCCCTGGCCGCCTCTCGCATCACCGGACTACCCGTCAGCTGACGAAGGCCGGTCCGCTCCCCGCCACGGCTCGCCCCACGACCTCCTAGCCTCGGCTCCATGGCTGTGCCGCCCCGGCGTCGGGACCCTGGGATCCTCTCCGAACCGATCGACCTCGACGGTCCGGCCCGACCGCGACGGCAGTTCCCGACCGTGGCGGCCCGTCCCGGTCTGGAGATCAAGCAACGTGGCACTCCGATAAGCGGGATCGTGCTCGGCGTCGTGAACGGCGTCCTCCAGGTGCGCGACCACCGCGGTTTCGAGCACCGGATGCGCCTTACCACCGGTGGCTTCGAGGTCGACGGGAAGGTGGTGACCCTCGTCGAACCACGCGGTCCCGCACCGGGCAGTGCCCCGACGGCCACAGCCACCCGCACCGCCTCGGGATCGGTGGCGGTTCCCGGGACTCGGGCCCGTACCGCTCGGGCGTCGCGGATCCTGGTGGAAGGGGTGCACGACGCCGAACTGGTGGAGAAGGTGTGGGGTGACGACCTCCGAATCGAAGGGGTGGTGGTGGAGCGCCTCGACGGGGCGGACCACCTGGACGAGGTGATCCGATCGTTCGGGCCTCGACCGGGTCGGCGGCTGGGAATCTTGTTGGACCACATGGTCGAGGGATCCAAGGAGGCCCGCCTGGCCGCCGCGGTGGCCAGCCCCGACGTGTTGGTCACCGGTCATCCCTACGTCGACGTATGGCAGGCGGTGAAGCCCTCGGTCCTGGGCATCGCCACCTGGCCCGAGGTCCCTCGGGGTGAACCCTGGAAGGAAGGGACCATGGCTCGGCTCGGCTACCGGGGTGAGGCGTGGCAGTTTTGGAAGGACCTGCTGGGTCGGGTCACCTCCTGGACCGACCTGGAACCTGCCCTGATCGGGTCGGTGGAGCAGCTCATCGACTTCGTGACCGAGCCCGGGCCTGGGTGATCACGCTTCGATCGGGTCGTCCAGGGCCGAGAAACGGCCCGGGCTGACCACCCGCACCACCCCCAGGACGACGACCATCACCACGCCCGAGAGGGCGGTGACCACACCCATCCCCACCCGGTCGGCCAGCGGTCCCTGGAGGGTGGCACCGATCGGATACAGGACGCCGAGGGCCAGGAAGTAGAAGCTGAGCACCCGGGCCCGCATGGCCACCGGTGCCCGCATCTGCACCACGGTGCCGATGCCCGACAGCACCGACATGTAGGCGGCACCCACCGCGACGATGGCCACAGTGGCCACCAGCGGGGACGGAGCCATTCCGTATCCGGCCAGGAACAGGGCCAGGGCGCCCAGCCCGACCATGAGCATGCGGTAACGGCCGAAACGCTCGGCCAACACCGGCAGGGCCAACGCCCCCAGGACCGCCCCGATCCCCTGGGCGGTCACCAACCGGGCGGTGAGAGAAGCGTCTCCGTCGAAGTGGACACGGGCCATCGCCGGCACCAGGGCGATGAACGGTGATGCGGTGAGGGCCACGATCGAGATGAACACGATGGCCGACCGCACGCCCGGCACCGACCACGCCGTCACCGCTCCGACCCGGATGCGGGTCCACAGCGGGTCGTCGTCAGCGGGCGGGGGCGAGGGCCGGAGGCGCAGTGCCCGCAGGGCCACGAGCATCACCGCGAACGACGCCGCGTTGACGGCGAAGGCGGTGGCGTAGGAACCGAGGCCGATGGCGATCCCGGCCAGCGCCGGACCGACCACCCGCCCCATGTTCCACTGGGCCTGACTCAACGACATCGCCGCCAGCAGATCTTCGGGGGGAACCAGGTCGGGCAACATGGCCGAGTAGGCGGGAAAGCCGAGACCCGCCACACACCCGGCCACGAACACCACCACCGCCAGCAGCCCCGGTGAGATCTCATCGGCGGCGGCCAGGGCGGCCAGGACTGCTGCCGCCACCATCTGGACCGCGGTCATGGCCAGCAGCAGACGGCGTCGGTCGAGCCGGTCGGCCAACGCTCCCCCGATCGGGCCCAGGAGCCCCATGGGCAGGAACCCGGCCGCCGCCACCAGGGCGGTCCAGCCGGCCTGGTCGGTGCGCAGCGCGACCAGGTCACCCACCGCCACGGTTTCCATCCAGGTTCCGACGTTGGAGATCAGGCCGGCCCACCACACCAGGGCGTAATTGCGGTGACCGAGCGGTGCCAACGAGGTCCGCCAACCCCGCTTCGCCGACGGGGCGTCTTCGGTCACCGGCCGACGCCGGCTCACCGGGTGGATTCCCGGGCCAGCGGTGTCAAACCGGCCCCGTGGGCTGCGGCGGCCGCCGCCCACGCCGCCCGACGGTCCGACCAGGTCCTCAACGGCGCCTTGAAGGCGGCCGAATGGGCGACGAGTTTGCGGGCCACGGTCGCCGAGCCCATGCCGCCAACGACGACGACGGTAGCCAGGCCGCGCAGGTCCGAGGTGGTGACGAGGGCGGTGACGATGCTCACCAGGTAGGCCAGACCCACCGCCACGTTCTGGGCCAGCGCCAACCGTGTGGGCCCGTAGGCGAGAACGGTTTCCTTCTCGGTGGGCGGGTGGTGCATCGGGGGGCCCTGTCCGCTGACGCTGATCCGGCTGACGCCGGGGCCACCGATGGAGACCGACCTCTCCGCTGGTGGTGCCACCAGGCCGGCCGCCAGGTTCAGCGAGTCCGACCACGGGGCCACAAGTCCCGGGGACGAAGGGCGTCGCGGAGCAGTCGACGCCACGGCAACTCCGCCGGGGGCGGCCAGGACGCAAAGACCGTTGCGCGGATCGGGGCCATGAAGCTGAACGGTCTCACCGTCGGGCAGCCACGTGAGCGGGGTACCCACCATGGCCAAGACGACGTCGCCCCGCTGCCCACCGGTGAGCCGCAGTCCCCAGACCGCCGGTCGCAAAGGTCTGGTCAGCCAGGTCGGCGCGACCGTCACCGGGCGCGAGGGCCGGGCCATGAGCTCGCCGCGGTAGCGCCACCGGCGTCGGGCCACCAGGCCGGGAACGGTGCTGGCCAAGCCGACCAGGACCAGTCCGATCAGCACCGGCGGCACGGTGGCGGGTGGTCGCAACATCAGCTGGCAACGACACTCCCCCACCAGCCGGGCCTGTACCCGGCTACCGATGGCCTCGGCGCCGACCTGTTCGAGGGCTCGGCGCGAGATTGTCCAGGTGCGCGGGCTCTGGTATTCGGACGCTTCGGCCATGTCGGCATCCAGATGGGCGGTGACCACCACCAGGACCGGCGCCCCCCCGTCCCAGTCCGAGCGGGTCGCCCCGGGACGATTCTGGACCCAGTAGATGAGGATCAGGGCGCAGGCCATCAGTACGGCCAGGATCATCTGGGAACCGCCAGGGCGTCTGGTCACGATCCTCGGGGACCATGTCGATCGGTCCCCGGGGTCGGGAGCTACCCGGTCAGCGGCCACCGGCGCTCCCGGCGTCGAAGTCACCGGCCCCGGATCGGACCTTGCGGAGACTCCGGTTGAGGCGGGATGCGTCGACCTCGGAAAGCTCGGCCAGGCCGACCCGGGCCCGGACCACCGCCTTGGTGGCGGGTTCGACGACTGACCTACCGGCGTCGGTGAGTGCGGCGAGCGTGGTCCTGCGGTCGGTGGGGTGGGGTCGGCGCTCGAGGTAGCCCTGCCGTTCGAGTCGGTCGACGAGGTTGGTGACACTCGCCTGATGCAACATCAGGCGTTCTCCCATCTTGCCCAGGGGAAGTCGTCCCTCACGGCTGAAGTAGAGCAGGACCAGGACTTCGTAGCGGGCGAAGCTGAGGTCCCAGGGTCGCAGGGCCTCGTCCACCCTGGACAACACGATCTGTTGGACCCGCATGATCGACGTCGCCGCCTGCATCGCCTCGACCTCGTCCCAGCGAAGGCTCCACTGTCGCCCGGCCTCCTCGATGGGGTCGAAGGACAGGGGTCGGCGCATGGTTCAGCAGGCTACCGCCCCCGCCCGAGATGGTCGGTCGACAGATAGTTTGACTTCCAAGTATTCTGGGACGGTGCGTCCCGACACCACCTCCTCGACCGAGCCCCAGCCGACCACCCACCAGACCGAGTTGCACCGACCCGTCAACCCGGTGCGGTTCATCACCGCCGCCAGCCTCTTCGACGGGCACGACGCCTCGATAAACATCATGCGGCGGATCCTCCAGAGCCAGGGGGTGGAGGTGATCCACCTCGGCCACAACCGCTCGGTGGACGAGGTCGTCGACGCCGCAGTTCAAGAAGACGTCCACGGGATTGCCGTCAGCTCCTACCAGGGTGGCCACAACGAGTACTTCAGGTACCTCCTGGACCGCCTACGGGTCCGGGGTGCCAGCCAGGTCAAGGTGTTCGGAGGTGGCGGCGGCGTGATCATCCCGGCCGAGATCGCGGCGCTGGAGGACTACGGGGTGACCCGCATCTTCTCCCCTGCCGACGGCCAGGCCCTCGGCCTCCCGGCCATGGTCAACCAGCTGGTGGCGGCCTGTGACTTCGACCTCGCCGCCGACCTCCCCCAGGACCTCGACGGCCTGTACGGCGGCGACCACACCGTTGTGGCCCGGGTGATCACCGCCATCGAGGAAGGCCGCCTGCCCGAGGCTCACCTCGAGTCGATTCGAGCCGCGGCCGCCTCCCGCCCCATCCCGGTGCTGGGCATCACCGGTACCGGTGGTTCGGGAAAATCGTCGCTGACCGACGAGCTGATAGGTCGGTTCCGACTGGATTTCGAGGACAAGCTGACCATCGCGGTAATCGCCATCGATCCCACCCGGCGTCGGGGTGGGGGCGCCCTCCTCGGCGACCGGATCAGGATGAACAACATCGACGGCGGACGGGTGTACTTCCGGTCCCTGGCCACCCGGACCGCCACCACCGTCCCTCCGTCGATCTCCGACATCGTCGCCTCGGTCAAGGCCGCCGGCTTCGACCTGGTGATCTTGGAGACCCCCGGCATCGGGCAAGGGGACGCCGCGGTCGTCGACCACGTCGACCGTTCCCTGTACGTGATGACCCCCGAGTTCGGTGCCGCCAGCCAGCTCGAGAAGATCGACATGCTCGATCATGCCGACCTGGTCGCCATCAACAAGTTCGACCGACGGGGCGGCGCCGATGCCCTACGCGACGTTCGTCGCCAACTGGTACGCAACCGCGAGGACTTCTCACGTTCGCCCGACGACATGCCGGCGTACGGGACGGTGGCCTCGCGCTTCAACGACGACGGGGTGACCGCGCTCTACCAGGCCCTTCGCTCCGAACTGGCCACCGCCGGTCTCGACCCCACCGGAGCCGGGGCTCTGCCGTCGGTCGCGGTGACCACCTCCTCGGCCGACACCGCCGTGGTTCCGGCCAGCCGCAGCCGCTACCTGGCCGAGGTCTCCGACACCCTCCGGGCCCACCACCAGCGCGGCCAACACCAGGCCGATGTGGCGAGGCGGGCCCAACACGTCGAGTCGGTACGGGAAATGCTCGACGATTCCGCCGCCGACACGGCGATGGCCGAGCTCGCCCGACAACTCGACGCCGAAATCGACGCCGAAGCCCGAGCCCTGCTGGCGGGCTGGGACCAAACCGTGGAGACCTACCACTCCGAGACCTCTGGGAGCACCGAGCTGTACCGGACCTCGCTGTCGGGCACCGCGATCGCGCGGGTCTCACTCCCCCGCTACCACGACCGCGGAGACCTTCTGCGGTTCCTGTGGGAGGAGAACCTCCCGGGAAGGTTCCCGTTCACCGCCGGGGTCTTCGCCTTCAAACGCGACAACGAGCGCCCCGCCCGCATGTTCGCCGGGGAGGGCGACGCATTCCGAACCAACCGCCGGTTCCACCTCCTCTCCCAAGGCCAACCCGCCACCCGCCTGTCCACCGCCTTCGACTCGGTGACCCTCTACGGGTTCGACCCCGACGAACGGCCCGACATCTACGGCAAGGTCGGCAACGCCGGAGTCTCGATCGCCACCCTCGACGACATGAAGGTCCTCTTCGACGGGTTCGACCTCTGTGACCCCACCACCTCGGTGTCGATGACCATCAACGGTCCCGCCCCCACCGTCCTGGCGATGTTCCTCAACACCGCGATCGACCAACGTCTCGACGCCTACGCCGCAGCCGAAGGCCGTCAACCCACCGACGAGGAAGCAGCCGAGATCCGGGCCTGGGTGCTGGCCAACGTGCGGGGCACCGTCCAGGCCGACATCCTCAAGGAGGACCAGGGCCAGAACACCTGCATCTTCTCCACCGAGTTCGCCCTCGGGATGATGGCCGACATGCAGGAGTGGTTCATCGACCACCAGGTCCGCAACTTCTACTCGGTGTCGATCTCGGGCTACCACATCGCCGAGGCCGGCGCGAACCCCATCACCCAGTTGGCCTTCACCCTCGCCAACGGCTTCACCTACGTCGAGGCGTACCTGGCCCGGGGCATGAACGTGGACGATTTCGCCCCCAACTTCTCGTTCTTCTTCTCCAACGGGATGGACCCCGAGTACACGGTGCTAGGACGAGTGGCCCGGCGAATCTGGGCCGTCGCCATGCGGGACCGCTACGGGGCCAACGAACGCAGCCAGAAGCTCAAGTACCACGTCCAGACCTCGGGCCGCTCGCTCCACGCCCAGGAGATGGACTTCAACGACATCCGCACCACGCTCCAAGCCCTCATCGCCATCTACGACAACTGCAACAGCCTGCACACCAACGCCTATGACGAAGCCGTCACCACCCCCACCGACGAGTCGGTCCGACGGGCACTGGCCATCCAGTTGATCATCAACGAAGAGTGGGGCCTCGCCCTCAACGAGAACCCCAACCAGGGGTCCTTCGTGATCGAGGAGTTGACCGACCTAGTGGAGACCGCGGTGCTGGCCGAGTTCGACCGACTGGCCGAGCGGGGCGGCGTGCTCGGAGCGATGGAGACCGGCTACCAGCGGGGCCGCATCCAAGACGAGTCCCACGAGTACGAGGTGCGCAAGCACGAGGGCACCCTCCCCATAATCGGGGTCAACACCTTCACACGGGGGGCTGCGCCCCCCGTGGACCCCCCCCAACCCACAACCCAAACCCCAAACCCACAACCCAACCCCGAAACCAACCTCAACTCCGAAACCGAAACCAAACCAAACCAACTACCACAGGGTGCTGCGCCCACTGTGGTGTTGGCGCGGTCTACTGAGGGGGAGAAGCTTTCGCAGTTGGAGCGACTGGCTGGATTCCACCTGGCCCATTCCTCCGACGGGGCTGCCGCCCTGGCCCGGCTCCGCGACACTGCGCTGGCGGGCGGGAACCTGTTCGAGGTGTTGATGGACGCGGTCCGCTGCTGCAGCCTGGGCGAGATCACCCACACGCTCTTCGACGTCGGAGGCCGTTACCGCCGCAACGTGTGACCCTGGCGCCGGTGGGCGCGTCGGGTGCGCCGGTAGCTTGAGGCGATGGGTCGCGACATTCCCCTGGGGCGCCTGGCCGGGATCAAGATCGGCATGAACGTGAGCGTCCTGCTGATCGCGGGGTTCAACGCCTGGGTCCTGGCCGACAACAACTTCCCCATCCAGGTGCCGGGCCTTACGCCGGTCGACTACTGGGTGGCCGGGGTGACCGCCGCGCTGGCGTTCTTCGCGTCGCTGCTCGTCCACGAGATGGGCCACGCCCTGGTGGCCCGCCACGAGGGCATCGGGGTGAGCGGTATCAGCCTGTGGCTCCTGGGCGGGGTGGCCCGCCTCGAGTCATCCCCCCGAACCCCGGGGGCCGAGTTCCGCATCGCGGTGGTTGGACCCTTGGCCAGCGCGGCCTGCGGAGTGGCCCTGGTGTCAGCGGCCTACGTCCTGCCCGACTACGGCAGATGGCACCTGGCGGGAACGGCGGCGGAATGGCTGGGGGTGATCAACCTGATCCTGGCCGGGTTCAACCTCCTGCCCGCCGCTCCCCTCGACGGTGGCTCAGTGCTGGCCGCCCTGATCTGGTCACGGTCGGGACGCCAGTCGACCGGGAAGATCTGGGCCGCCCGCAGCGGCGTGGCGGTGGGTCTCGCCATGGTGTGGTGGGGCCTGAAGGACATGGGCACCAACGACGGGATCGGCCTGTGGATCCTCATGGTCGGCGCCTTCATCGCCATGAACGCCTGGCAGTCCTTGCGGGCAGCGCCGCTGTTCGCCCTGGTCGAGGGGGTCCGGGTGGCCGACGCCATGTACGCCGATCCACCGACCGCCCGGGCCAGCGACACCGTGGCCGACTTCCTACGGTCCCTGCCCCGCGACACCCACCACCAGTCCTACCCGGTTATCGGTGACCACGGACGGGTCACCGGAGTCCTCACCGCCAATGCCATCCGGGCTGTCCCCAGCAGCCAGTGGGAGGCACTTCGCACCGTCGAGCTGGCCTTCCCCATGGAGCGGATCACCGTCGTTCGAACCGATGAACCGCTGCTGAACGCCATCCAGCGGATCGACGGCGGCGACGTCCGTACCGGCCTGGTAGTCGACCCCGGAGGACGGACGGTAGGAACCGTGGACGCCCGAGCCCTCCGCGACCTGGCCGACGCCCGCCGCAGCTGAGCTGAAGACGGAACTAGCTTTCGGGTCCATGTCCGCACCCACCGCCCCTTCGCTGCCGACCTACCGCCGCCAGGGCGACGTCGGGATCATCACCCTCGACGACGGCAAGGCCAACGTGATGTCCACCGCGGTGGTCGACACCCTTCACGCTCACCTCGACCAGGTCGAGTCGGACGGAGCGCGGGCCCTGGTGTTGATGGGACGCCCGGGGAAGTTCAGCGCCGGCTTCGACCTGTCCGAGATGACCGCCGGGGTCGAGTCGATGCGGGCACTGGTGGTCCACGGAGCACGCTGGCTCATGCGCCTGTACGGGTTCGGCGTTCCCACCGTGGCCGCCTGTTCGGGCCACGCCCTGGCCGCCGGCGCGCTCACCCTCTTGAGCTGCGATCGCCGGATCGGCGCCGACGTACCGGCCAAGATCGGACTGAACGAGGTGGCCATCGGCATGGCTCTACCGAAGTTCGCGGTTGAACTCGCCCGGGAGCGGGTCCCCGCCCACGAACTCGGGGAGGCCACCCTCGGGGCGCGGGTGTACGACCCGGCGGGGGCGGTCGCCGCCGGTTACCTGGACCGCGTCGTCCCCGAGGCGGACCTGCTCGAGGAGGCGGTGACCGAAGCGGAACGCCTGGGGGCGTTGCGAACCGGTGCGTACGGGCTGACCAAGCTCAACCTCCGCGGGGCGATGATCGACCAGCAGCTCGCGACCGTCGAGGCCGACATGGAGACCGTCGGCATGCCCAACATCTGAGAACCGGCCGCCCCGCTCCCGTTCCGCTCAGATCAGCGCGCTGCGGTCAGTACCCGCAGAGACCCGACCGCCCGGCGTTCCTCGAAGCCATCGGCGAGCGCCCGCTGGTAGATCTCGAAGGGAGGGCGTCCGCCGTCGGCCGGGTCGGGGAACACGTCGTGGATGCACAACGTCCCGCCCGATGCCACCTTGGGGGTCCACAGTTCGTAGTCCCGGTGGGCTGGTTCGGACCCGTGCCCACCGTCGATGAACAACAGCGCCAAGGAAGTTCCCCAGAACGGCCCGACCGTGGGTGAGTCCCCGACCAGGGCGACCACCGATCCTTCGAGACCGGCGTCGAACACCGTCCTCCTGAAGCGGGGCAAGGTGTCCATCCGTCCGATCTCGGGGTCCACCAGGTCGGGCTCGTGCCACTCCCAACCGGCCTGGTTCTCCTCGGAGCCCCGGTGGTGGTCGAGCGCGAACAACACCACCCCGGCGTGGCGGGCTGCAGCCCCCAACCAGATCGACGACTTGCCGCAATAGGAGCCGATCTCCAACAGGGGTGACCCGGGAACCGCCGCGGTGGCCTCCAGCGCCGCCACCCACAGGGCGTCACCCTCCTCGGTGGGCATGAACCCCCGGGCCGCCACCGCGGCGGCGCGGAGGCCGTCGGGCATGGCCGGGGTCGGGTCAGGTCCGCTGGCGGAGTTCACGGGCCCGCACACTAACGACCGGCTGTCTCGGATTGGCCACCCGGCCCAGTCGGCTGCGGGCAGTCGGGGACGGGAGTCGTGCCCAGCATCATGCCCAGACCGGCCTGCCACGGCGGCACCCACCGGTCGATGAACACCACCGTCCATGCCCCGATTCGCTGCTTCTCGTACTCGATGTCGTTGGTCGCCAGGTACCACTCCAGGTTGGCGACGTTGTTGGCCAGCCCGTTGTCCAACACGTAGGTCGTGGGTTGTTCGACCAACATCAGGCATTCGAGGTCCTCGAAGCGGGGAACCGCGAACGACGACGCCTTCACCCGCCCGTTCGTCTCGTAGGTGATCTGGGTCCCGGCCAGGTCGGTGATCGCGAACCCGACACCGCGCTCTTCCAGCAGATCGATGACCCGACCGGTGCCGGGGGCCTCGAGGAAGCGAACGTCGGTGGAGCGGGCATCGTCGAGGCCGGCCAGACCCCATGAGGTGGAGGCCGCGGCCAGCGCCGTCACCACCAACACCGGCACCACCGACGGAATCGAGCGGGGCGACGGCACCAGTCCGGCCAACAGCAATGCGAGGGCGGGCAGCATCGGGTACAGGTACCGGGGATCGGCTCCGACCGTGCCGGTGTTGTTGGCCAGCGGGTACAGGACCAGATACCCCACCACCACGGCGGCGGGGAAGCTGGCCCCGGTGGAGGGGTGCCGACTGATCGCCACCACCACCGCCACCAGCAGGATCGCCACCGTCACGAACCGGGCCATGGGCACGAGGGTGCGGTCGGGGTCCCACGGGGTCTCCAGACCCAGCAGGACCGCCGCCTTGGCCACGCCGTCACCGAAGCGTCCGGCGGCGTCGCTGCCGAGGCTGGCCGGTTGGCGCAGGGACATGAAGGCGTGGGTCAAGTTCCACGCCAGCCACGGAACCGCCCCCACGACCGCTCCGATCGCCACCTTCGACCAGTGGTCGAGCCGTCCGGCATCTCGGAACAAGAGCCAGGCCAACGCCGGCAGGGCGACCAGGACCAGCAGGGGGCTTATCCACCACCCCACACCCATGGCCAGACCAAGTGAGTAGAGCTCGCGCCGAGCCAACGCCTCATGGCGGGGGTCGGGCCGTCCCGACCGGGCCAGGTGATGGTCGAGTCGGGCCACCAGCCACACGATCAACGCCGCCGCCACCAGCGCCGCACCGTAGAAGCCACGTTCCTTCGTGGACTGCCACACCCCTGCCGCCGGGCCGAGCCACAGGAGTACCGGCGCCGCCAACTGCCCGGCCCGCGTCGGGACGACCCGTCGGGCGGCACCCCAGACCAGGAGGCATGCCACGAGGTGGCACACGATGGGAACGACCTTGAGTTGGAGCGTTCCGCTTCCGAACAGTTCGTGGATCACCGCCACCAACGCGGTTTCGGGGGTACCTCCGTAGGGCTGGCCGGGGAAGAACACCGACGGGGAGCCGAAGAACCCGCGGGCGGCGATTCCGGCGGTGGCCTCGTCGAGGTCCACGTAGCCCAGGGGCCCGGCCAGCAGGTTCCAGCGTTGGATCACACCGACCACGAAGGCGAGTCCGAGCACCGCGACCTCGACCAGACTCGGGGGCGGGGCGACCTCGCGACGGCGTCGTTCACCCGGGTAGCCGGCCGCCCGTCCCAGACCGGCAAAGGAGCTGTCGAGGACGTCGCCGTCGTTCCCACGCCTGGGTTTCGGGCGCGCTCGAGCGTCCGGCGGGGCCGGTTCGGGCTCGGTCGGGTCGAGCCGATCGGTTGGGCTGGTGATGGTCACCGGCGCGAGGCCCCCCCTAGGGACGCGGGTCGATGTCTGGGTTCAGTGATCGGCCGGCGCCGGGACGCCTTTAGCCTGCTCTTCGAGGGCTTCCTCGGCCTCGATGTCCTCGTCGTAGGGCGTGTGGTGGTGGGCACCGAACATGATCTTGTCGAGGAACAGATACTTGAGGACCCACAGGACACCGAAACCGGCGATGTTGGCAGCCTGTACCGCCAGGGGGTTGCCGTGCGGGTTCGCCGTGCTGGTAGTCGCCTTGGCCGCCGCCACCACGAACAGGGTGGACAACGCCAATCCGGCCACCGTGAACAGCCAGAACGGCAGCACCTCTCGACGCATGTGCGCCCGTCCCCGCTTGCCCCACACCCAGTACTTGTTGAGAAGGAAGGCCGGGATCGACACCACCGACACCGCCACGACGTTCGACACCCCCGACCGCCACTCCAAGACGTGGAGCAGGAAGGCCAGCATGAGCTGGGTGAGCACCACCCCGATCCCGGACGTGGCCATGTAGCGGATGGCGCGGCGACCCGGTTCACTGCGGGCGTGGGCGTAGAGAGCAGACGGACTCAAATTCACAAGGAACCGATCGTAGGCTGAGACGGCGGTCACCAAAGAGTCATCGGCACCGAATCCCCGTCGGTCAAGCCTCGGTCTGATTACCCTCGCAGCACCGACGACTGGACCTATCCGCTAGGAGCCTCTGTGCCAACACCGTCCTCGAACCTGCGACGGCCCCGCCGCCTCGTCACCGCCCTGGCCGCCTTTTCGGTGGTTCTCACCCTGGCGGCGTGCGGCGGAGACGGCTCCGACAACTCGACGCCCGATCCGGGCACCCGGGGATCGTCGACGACCCGAGACGGCGGATCCACGTCCGGTTCGGGCGACCCCGAAGGGTCGGTCGGCACCTTCAAGACGGTGAAGGTGGCCACCCTCGACCAACCGGTCGCCATGGCGGTCAGGCCCGGCGACGACGACCTGTGGGCGGTCGAGCGGACCGGCAAGATCCTCCGTCTGACCATGGACGATGACGGGAACCTGGAAGCCGACGGCGATCCGGTGCTCGACCTGACCGCCGAGACCACCACCGACATGGAACGCGGCATCCTGGGCCTGGCGTTCTCCAACGACGGCGGCACCCTGTACCTGAGCTACACCGACGTCGACGGCAACACCGTCATCGCCGCCTACGAGATCACCGAGGACGACTCCGGCCCAACCGTCGACGCCGACGAGGCGAAGGTCCTGTTGACCCAGACCCAGCCCTACGAGAACCACAACGGTGGCCACCTCCTGGTCGATGGGTCGGGCCAGCTTTGGCTGGGCCTCGGCGACGGTGGATCGGGCGACGACCCCGAGAACAACGCCCAGGATCCCGACACCTTGCTGGGCAAGCTGATCAAGGTCGACCTGAGCGGTGACGAGGAGCACGAGATCGTGTCGCTCGGCCTGCGCAACCCGTGGCGGTTCGCCATCGACCCCCAAGAACGGGTCATGTGGATCGCCGATGTCGGCCAGAACGCCATCGAGGAGGTCAACCGGATCGCCCTCGATGACCTGCCCGGTGCCAACTTCGGTTGGAGCGGCTACGAGGGGAACGAGCCCTACCTCGACGGTGACGGCCGACGCCCCGAGGACCCCGTGATGCCGGTCTACACCTACACCCACGAAGGGCAACCCGGTGGCTGTTCGGTGACCGGCGGCGTGGTCTACCGGGGGGCCGAGCTGGCCGGGCTCGACGGTGCCTACCTGATCGCTGACTTCTGCGCCGGTTGGGTGCAGGCCCTGCTGGCCGCCGAGGACGGGACGGTGAAGGCCGTCGACCTGGGCATCGAGGTACCGGGGGCCGCTTCGTTCGCCTCCGACGCCGACGGCCGGGTGTACGTGCTATCGCTGGAAGGTCCGGTGGTCCGGATCGATCCGGCCTGAGATCTGACCGTCGCCGTCAGCCCTGGTAGCGGTAGACGTTGGTCTCGCGGGGTTCGAAACCCAGGCGTCGGTAGAGCCGGTTGGCCGCCTCCCGGCTGGGTCGTGACGTCAGGTCGACCGACCGCGCCCCGTGCTCGGCGGCCAGATCGATGGCAAAGCGGTTCAGGGCTTCCCCCACGCCCTTGCCCCGGGCTTCGCCGTCGACCACCACGTCCTCGATCCAGGCCCGCATGCCGGTCGGGATCCTGAACAGGACGAGGGTCAGCGACCCGACGATGCCGCCGTCCTCGTCACGAGCGATCAGCAGGTGACAGGCCGGCGACTCCACTATCTCGGTCAGCTCGGCGAGCCCGGGGGCCGGCGCTGACCTCGACAACTGGGGGGTCAACCGGGCGAAGGCCTCCACCAGCTCTTGTGTCGGTTGTTCGGCGATCTCCACGGTCACGGTCACCGGCCCAAGCTAATTGGGCTCGGCGTCCCAGGCGATGGTCAGGCCGGTAGCGTTCATCGGGTGAGCCCGATCCGTTGGCGCCATCACCCCGAGCTGCGGCAGCCGGTGCTGGTCACCGCGTTCGAGGGTTGGAACGACGCCGGTGATGCCGCGTCGGGAGCGCTGCGATGGCTGATCCACCGGGTCGGGGCCGAAGAGGTCGCCACCATCGATTGCGAGGACTTCTTCGACTTCACGTCGACCCGGCCCCTGGTCACCCAGTCCGAGACCGGTGAACGCCAGATCACCTGGCCCGACACCGAGATCTGGGCAGCGGTGACCGACACCGATCACGACCTGTTGTTCATGGTCGGCCAGGAGCCCCACCTGCGGTGGCGAACTTGGAGTGCGGCGATCCTGGAACTGGCCGAGACGCTCGGGGTGTCCTCGGTCATCACCCTCGGCGCCCTTCTGTCCGACATCCCCCACACCCGCCCCACGGTGGTCACCGGCACCGCCGATGATCCCAGGGTGGCGGCCAGGCTCGGACTGGTGCGCTCCACATATGAGGGTCCGACCGGGATCGTCGGAGTGCTGGGGACGGCTTTGCGCCAGGCTGCCATCCCCACCGTCTCGCTGTGGGCGTCGGTACCGACCTACGTGTCGAGCGCCCCTTCCCCCAAGGCCACCCTGGCCCTGGTGGAGAGGGCGACCCGCATCATCGGCGTTCCACTGCCGACCACCGACCTCGAGATCGCCAGCGCCGCCTATCTGCGCCAGATCGACGAGCTGGTGGACTCCGACGAAGACACCGCGGCCTACGTGTCGGATCTGGAAGCCGCCGCCGACGACCAGCCCACCACCGACGACATCGATGGCGACGACATCGACGACGAGGACTCCGACCCGGGAGATCTGGTCGAAGAGGTTGAACGCTTCTTACGGGGCAACTGAGGGCGAGGCCCGGCGGCCTCAGCTGACGGCGTGCTCCAAGGCTCGCTCCAGTTCGGCCCGAAACGCAGGTCCGTCGACCAGCGATCCGTCCCGGTGGGTCACGTAGAAGGTATCGATGACCGTCTCGCCCAGGGTCTGGACCTTGGCCACCCGGACGTCGAGGTCGAGTTCGGTGAACGCCCGCAGCACCCGGTAGAGGAGCCCGATCCGGTCCGGCGCGCTGATCTCGACCACCGTTGCCACCCGGGATGCTCCGTCATCGAAACGGATGGACGCCGGAGCCAGGCCCACCGGCGTCGCCCCCTGGGAGTAGGTGGCGACGCGAGCCGCGAGACGAGCCTCGATGGCCAGGCGGCTGTCGAGCGCGAGCATGAGGTCGGTCTCGACACGATCCCAGGCCACCATCGATGAGAACTTGGAGGTCACCCGGAACCGTTCGAGGGCCATGGCGTCCTCGGCGGTGGCGTCGGCGGTGAGGACGTCGAGGCCGTGCAGGGCGAGAACCCCGGCCACCCGGGCGAACAGACCTGGACGGTCGGGGGCCACCAGCTCGAGCTCGTCACCCTCGGCCCGCACCGCCACCTTGCCGGCGGCCAGCAGTTCCCGCTGTCGTTGATCGGGGAACTCCTCGGTGACCAGGACCGAGAGGTCGCCGCCCGCCAGGTGGTGGTCGACCCGCCGGACGAGCTCGCCGACCAGATCCGCCTTCCATCGTCCCCAGGCCGCCGGGCCGGTGGCCAGCGAGTCCGCTTCGGTCAGCGCCGCCAGCAGCTCGAGCCGGCCGCGGTCGCCCACCGCGTCGGCCACCGCGGTGATCGTCGCGGCGTCGGACAGGTCTCGGCGTACCGCCACGTCGGGCAGCAGCAGGTGGTGGCGGACCATGTCGCGCAGGACCGCGGTGTCCTCGGCGTCGTAGCCGAGGCGGGGCCCGATCTCGTCGATGAGCGCCATCCCTTCGACGGTGTGATCGCCGGGCACGCCCTTGCCGATGTCGTGGAAGAGCGCTCCGAACAACAACAGGTCGGGCCGGGCCACCTTGTCGGTGAAGGCGACGGCGTTGGCGGCGGTCTCCAGCAGGTGACGATCTACGGTGAAGCGGTGGTAGGCGTTCCGCTGGGGCCGGTTGCGAACCCCCGCCCACTCGGGAATGAACCGCTCCCACAGCCCTACGTGGTCGAGAGCCTCGATGACGGCCACGGCGTCATGGCCGTGGCCCAACAGCTCGACCATGAGCTGACGGGTCTTGGGGCTCCACCCTTGGCCGACTTCAGGGGTGACGCCGCGTTCGGCCAGGCGGAGAAGTGAGTCGCGGGCGATTCGGGAACGCTTTGCCGCTGCCAGGTTGGCGGTCTCCAACACCAGGTCCGGGTTGACCGTAGGGTCGACGCTGGCTTCGAGGTGAACCTGCCCGGACCGCACCACCAACCCGGGGGCGCGCTCGCGACTCCTCCACCCGAGCAGGCTGGGGCCGCTGGAGGTGGCGACGCCGACCCGGTCCCAGGTCTCGTCCGCGATCCAGGCCACGGTGCTGGCCGCGGAGGAGAGCGCGGCCATGAGAGCGTCGGCGTCCATGCCCAGTGCCTCGCCCACCGCATCTTGTTGGTCGAGGGTCAAGCGGTCCCCGTTGCGCCCCGTGATTCGGTGGAGCTCCACCCGGGCGTTGAACAGGACCTCCTCGGCCTCGCTCAGCGCGGTGTGGTCACCGGCGTCGAGAACCGGCCGACCGATCTCGGCCCAACGCAGGGCGTGGATGTCACGCAGGCCGCCCCGTCCTTCCTTCAGGTCGGGTTCGAGCAGGTAGGCCACCTCGCCCTTGCGGGCCTGACGGGCCGCCACCGACTCCCGGAGGGTGGCGAGGTTCTTCTTGGCCCGCTTCCTCCACTTCTCGACCGCCGCCGCCGCCAACGACGAGGTCAGGTCGGGGTCCCCGGCCAGGTGCCTCACGGTCAGGAGCGACGTGGCGGTGTCGAGGTCTTCGGCCGCCAGGGTCAGTGCTTCGGATTCGGTTCGCACCGAGTGGCCCAGCTTGAGTCCTTCGTCCCAGATCGGGTACCAGATTCGCTGGGCCACTTCGCCCGGCGGCAGCTTGGCCCGGTGGAGGAGGAGCAGGTCCAGGTCCGAGCCTGGCGCCATGTCTCCTCTTCCGTAGCCCCCGACCGCCACCAGCGCCATACCGGCCCGGTCGGGACTTTCGGTTGCCGCCACGAACCGGTCCGTGAGCCAGTCGTCAACCGCTTTGGTCCAGGCCTCGGAGAACGCTCGACCGGTCAGGGTCGTGTCCTCGAGGAGACGGGTGCGGGTGTCGGCCAGGCTCACGGTCCGGTTCCTTCGGTGGCGGTCTTGGGTGGTCGGACTAGACGGCTTCAGGACCCAGTTCGCCGGTGCGGATCCGCTGCACGCGGTCCACCTCGGTGACCCAGATCTTTCCGTCGCCGATCTTGCCGGTGCGGGCGGCGTCGGTGATGGCGGCCAGCAGGGTGTCGACCTGTTGCTCGTCGACCACGAGGTCGAGGCGCACCTTGGGGACGAAGTCCACCTGGTACTCGGTGCCCCGGTAGACCTCGGTGTGTCCGGCCTGGCGGCCGAAGCCCTGGACCTCGGTGACGGTGATGCCGCTGGCACCGGCGGCCTTGAGGGCCTCCTTCACGTCGTCGAGCTTGAAGGGTTTCACGATTGCGGTGATCAGCTTCATGGTTCTGTTTCCTCTCGCAGTGCGAAGTGAGCTGCGCTCACAGGGCGTTGTAGGCGGTCTCGGCGTGGAGGACCTGGTCGAGGCCGATGTCCTCGGTCTCTTCGTCGACCCGCAGGCCGATGGTGAGGTCGATCACCTTGGCGATGATGTAGCCGCCGGCCAGGGCGAAGGCGAACACCGCGGCGGAGGCGACCACCTGGTCGATCAGCAGGTCGGCGTTGCCGTTCTCGATCAGAAGCCCGGCGGGGACCAGCTCGTTGATGGCCGGGTCGGCGAAGAAGCCGAGGGCGATCGAGCCGAAGATGCCGCCGACCAGGTGGACGGCCAGGACGTCGAGGGCGTCGTCCAGCTTGGCGGCTTCCTTGATGGCCAGAGCCAGGTAGCAGATGATCCCGGCGAGGAATCCGATGATCAGGGCGGGCATGGTGCCCACGAACCCGGCGCAGGGGGTGATGGCGACCATGCCGGCCACGCCACCGGAGGCGGCGCCCAGGGTGGTCACGTGCTTGCCCTTGATCTTCTCCACGATCAGCCAGCCGAGCATGGCCGCAGCCGGGGCGATGAGGGTGTTGAGCAGGGCCTGGGCGGCGACGCCGTTGGCTCCGAGGGCCGAGCCGGCGTTGAACCCGAACCAGCCGAACCACAAGATTCCGGTACCCAGCAGGGTCCAAGGCAGGGCGTGGGGGGGCATGGGCTCCTTGCCGTGGCCCTTGCGGTTTCCGATCACCAGCAGCACACCGAGGGCGGCGGCACCGGCGTTGATGTGGACCACCAGACCACCGGCGAAGTCGAAGGCACCCATCTTGGCGATCCAGCCGCCGGCGAAGGCCCAGTGGGCCACCGGCGAGTAGATCAGGATGAGCCAGGCTCCGATGAAGGTGGCGTAGCCGGCGAACTTGAGACGATCAGCGGTTGCACCGGTGATAAGGGCCGGGGTGATGATGGCGAAGGTCATCTGGAAGGTGAGGAACAGCGAGTCGGGGATGTTCGACCCGGTGAAATCACCGAACAGGGCGTTGGTGGCCCCGATGTCCTTGAAACCGAGGAAATCGAGGTTGCCGATCCAGCCGCCGTCGCCGAGGTTGCCGAAGGCCAGGGATGCCCCGAGGAGCACCCACAGCACGGCCAGCAGGCCGATGGCGAAAAAGTTCTGCATGAGCATGGCCAGGAAGTTCTTCGAGCGGACCATGCCGCCGTAGAAGAACGCGAGGCCGGGGGTCATGAACAACACCAGTGCGGTGGAGATCAAGACCCAGGCGATGTTGCCTTCCATTGGGTGTGCCTTTCGGGACGTACGGGTCGGGACTGACGAGGAGCACTCTGCTCACCCGCCGTTACCCGGTCGTTCCCGATCTGTTTCGTTCCCGTGAACGGCTGTTTCAGGACTGTGAACGGGCTCTCACCCAACTCAGCCCGGTGCGATCAGTCCTCGTAGGTCCAGTCGGGGCGCTTGCGCCAGTAGTTCTCGTCGTAGGAGGCCTGCCCCCCGGCCAGATCGACCAGCTTGGGCATGGGCCGGTCACCCGGCAGCGGGCAGCCCTGATGTTCGACGTGGGCGGCGAACTCCTCGGGGAACGCCCGCAGCACGCTGCTCACCACCCGCTGCTCCTCCACCGCCAGGAAGCACCGGTTGCCGTCGGTGACCCGGGCCAGCCATCCCCCCATCGCGGCCAGGTCGTGATCGGTGCCCTCACCGGAACGGACCTTGTCCAACAGCTTGGTGATCTCGCCCGATCCGATCTTGCAGGGTGGGCACTGGCCGCAGGATTCGATCGACAGGAACCGGGAGAACCGGTAGGCAGCGTCGACCATGCAGGCGGTGTCGTCATAGACGATGAACCCGGCCGATCCCATGCCGCTGCCCACCGACTCGAACCCCTCGTAGCTGACCGACACGTCGAGGTCGGCGGCGGTGACCACCGGGTTGGCGACCCCCGAGAACACCGCTTTCACCGTCCGACCCGGCGCCATCCCGCTCCCCACCGCGTCGATCACGGCCCGCAGCGGGGTCCCCATCTCGACCTCGCCCACATCGGGGGCGACCACGTCACCGACCACGGTGGCGATAACCGTCCCCGGGGAGGCCTCGGTACCGCGCGAACGGAACCATTCGGGACCTCGGGCCAGGATGTGGGGGACGTTGGCGAGCGTCTCGATGTTGTTGACCAGCGTCGGGTTGGGCTCGTCGGTGCGTCGACCCGAACCGTGGGGACCCGCCTCCCAGCCCTCCTGAGGCGATGAGGCGAACAGGCCGTGCTCGTAGGGCGGGAACCACCGCGGCAGCGGGGGTTTGCCCTCGATCACCTCGAGCATGGCCTTCTCTTCGCCGAACAGGTACTCGTCGGGCCCACCGACCACGGTGACCGTGCAGTCGTGGCAGAGTCCGGCCTCCTGCATCTCCTGGATCGCCCGGGTCAAGGCCTCGATCTCGCGCTGGAAGGAACCCTTCACCCCTACGAACACCGCCTCGGCCCCTACCGCGGCGGCAGCGATGATCATCCCCTCGACCACCTGGTACGGGTTGGCCCGCAACAGGGCCCGGTCCTTGAACGTGCCGGGCTCGCCTTCGGCCCCGTTGACCACCAGATACCGACGAAGGCCGGTCTGAGCGGCGATTCCCGACCATTTGCGGCCGGTGGGGAACCCTCCGCCACCCCGGCCCCGCAAGCCCGACCGGGCGATCACGTCGATGATCGCGGCCGGCCCGAGGCGGTGGGCCTCGGCCAAGCCGGCCCCGCCGCCCGCCGCCCGGTAGGCGTCCAAGGAGACGATCGCGGTCTCGGGTATGAGGTCGACGGCTTCTGATGCTGGCCCGGCCATGGGGACACCCCTTCGTCTCGTCAGATTTCTTCCACCATAGAGGTGAAGTAGTAGTCCCTCAGCCTTAGCGGTGGGCCCAGGCGTCCTCGGCGTCGGCGAGGATGTCCACCTCGGGGGCCAGCCGCCCGTCACGGAGGTCGGCGATCGTGACCCGTTCGAGCACGCTGCGCAGGTTGGCCCTCACCGCGATCCAGGCCCGTTGCAGGACCGCCAGGTCGTCGGGGTAGTCGAGCGAGTCGGGTCTGACGCCACGGACATCGGCCAGCGGGCCCTCCACCGCCCTGATCACGTCGGCCATCGTGATCTCGGTTGGGTCCCGGCTCAGCCAGTAGCCCCCCTCCGCGCCACGAACGCTGGCTACCAGCCGACTGCGCTTGAGGTCGCTGAGGATGTGCTCGAGGAACTTGGCCGGGATGTCTTGGGCATCGGCGATCGCCTGACGGGTGATCGGACCCGGACGGCCGCCACCGTCGGGGTAGGCCCTGGCCAGCTCGATGGCCGCCCGCATGGCGTAGTCGACCTTGGCCGTCGTCCGCACCGGGTCAGCCTTCGTCGAACCGACGCCAGCCAGCGTCGGTGATCGAGCGAGGCTCGAAGAAGATGCAATGTTCCGGGCAGGCGAAGGGGGCCTTCTCGTTGGCATCGACCCGGCACCGCTGCACCTGTTCTCCGGCGGCTCCACCCGCCACGGTACGGGTCGAGTAGTGACGGCAGTCCTGGCGCACACCCATACCCCCAGCTTCCCACGCGGGGTGCCGTTATCGTGCGCTCGTGGGAGCGACCGACACCGTGGTGACGTGCACGGGATTGTGCAAGGCGTTCGGCCCCACCCAAGCCTTGACCGACCTCGACCTCCACGTTGAGCGCGGTGAGGTACACGGGTTTCTGGGCCCGAACGGTGCCGGGAAGTCAGTGACGTTGCGCATCTTGTTGGGCCTGTTGCGCGCCGACGCGGGGACGGTTCGTCTGTTCGGCGCCGACCCGTGGCGCAACGCCGTCGAACTCCACCGGCGATTGGCCTACGTCCCGGGCGAGACCAACCTGTGGCCCAACCTCACCGGCGGCGAGATCATCGACGTCCTCAGCGATCTGCGCGGCGGCGTCGACCAGAACCGACGCAATGAGCTGATCGAGCGTTTTTCTCTCGATCCGACCAAGCGGGCGAGGACCTATTCCAAGGGCAACCGCCAGAAGGTGGCCCTCATCGCCGCGCTGGCCTCCGATGCCGAGTTGCTGGTGCTCGACGAGCCCACCTCCGGCCTCGACCCGCTGATGGAGGCGTTGTTCCAGGAGCTGATCGTCGAGCTCAAGGCCGATGGGCGAACCGTGTTGTTGTCGAGCCACATCCTCGCCGAGGTCGAGAGCCTGTGTGACCGGGTAACGATCATCCGAGCCGGACGCACCGTCCAGAGCGGCAACCTGAGCGAGCTGCGCCACCTCACCCGAACCTCCATGACCGTCGAGACGAGGGAACCGGCTGGGACGTTGGCCGCGATCGAGGGCGTGCACGACCTGGTGATCGACGGCACCAGAACCACCATGAGCGTGGACAGCGATGCGATCGAACCGGTGGTGGCCCGTCTGGCCAGCTTGGGGGTGACGGCGATGGTGAGTCAGCCCCCGACCCTCGAAGAACTCTTCCTACGGCACTACGGCGACGAGCTCGACTACGCCGGGGTCCCGACCTCGAAACCGTGAAACGCCCCGGTGGATCGCTCACCGGCCTTGCCCGGATGGTCGGGCTGATCCTCCGGCTGGACCGGGCACGCCTGGCCGTATGGGTCGGTGTCACCGCGGCGGTGATCATCGGCTCGGCCGCTTCACTTCCTGCCGCCTACCCCGACCAGGCCGCGATCGACGCCTACGCGCTCATGATGGGGAGCAACCCCGCGTTGGCGGCCTTCGCCGGGCCGGGTTACGGCCTGGACTCCCCCAACATCGGAGTGATCCTGGTCAACGAGGTCCAGCTCTGGGGCCTGGTCACGGTCGGACTCATGTCGGTGTTCCTCGTCAACCGCCATACCCGGGCCGAAGAAGACGCCGGGCGGGCCGACCTGTTGCGCTCGGCCGTCGTGGGGCACCACACGGTCTCGGTAGCCACCGTCGCCGTGGTGACGGGAGCCCACGTGGTCCTCGCCACGGCATGCGCTGTCGGGTTCGTGCTCGTCGGGTACCCAGGGCGCGGATCGATCGCCCTGGCCCTGTCCTACCTGTTCACCGGTTGGATGTTCGCAGGCGTGGCGTTGGTGGCGGCCCAGCTCGCCGGGACCGGGCGAGGGTCACTGGGTCTGGCCTCGTCCACCCTGGGTCTGGCGTTCGTGGTTCGGGCGGTCGGCGACACCACCGGAAGTCCTGTCCGCTGGCTTTCGCCCCTCGCCTGGCCCGCGAGCGTGCGGGCCTTCGCCGGAGAGCAGTGGTGGGTACTCGGACTGGCGGGGATGTTCGGTGCCGCCCTGGTGGGCGCCGGGTTGTGGCTGTCCACCCGGCGGGACCTCGGATCGGGGCGACTGGTACCCGGACGGGGTCCCGACCGGGCCGGGCCGACCCTCCGCCATCCCTTCGGTTTCGCTCTCCATCTCCACCGATGGACGGTCGCCTCGTGGACGGCGGGCATGTTCGTCCTGGGCGCTGTGTACGGCTCGGTGGCCGACGACATCGCTCAGATGATGAAAGACAACCCCATCTACGTCGACCTGTTGGGACAGGCGGGCGGAGCCGGTCCGGTGGACTCCTACCTGGCGACGGTGATGGTCATCCAGGCTTTGATGGTGACCGGTTTCGTGATCTCAGCGGTCCTCGTCCCCCATCACGAGGAGTCAGCTTCGCGAGTCGAGGTGGTGCTCGCCACAGCCGTCGGGCGAGGACGTTGGCTCGGGTCCTATCTGGCGTTGGCCGCGCTCGGAGCCGTACTCACCACCGTCGCGTCGGGGTTGGGGACCGGTCTCTCGGCCGCCGCCACCACCGGCGACTGGAATCAGGTCGGCCGTCTGACGGCGGCGGGACTCGTGACCCTTCCCGCCACCGCAGTCATCGGAGGGTTGACGGTGATGGTCTACGGGTTCTGGCCAAGGGCGGTGTCCGCTTCATGGGGGCTGCTCGCCGGGGTCACGGTGCTGGCGATCCTGGCCGAGGTGCTCGGAATCCCCGAGTGGATGCGTCAGCTCTCGCCCTTCGCCCACCTCCCGATGGTGCCGGCCGAACCGGTCAGATGGCCACCGTTGTTCGGGCTGTCGCTCCTGGCCTGCTGCCTCACGGCAGGCGGGGCCCGGGGCTTCATGCGTCGAGACATCGAGGTTCACTGATTCGAACCGGACCCGAGTCCGGCGGTCGCTCGCCACTCCACTACCGTCAGGCGCGCTGGGTGTTCGAACGCCCACCGGGAGTACCACATCGAGGTGAAACCCATGACCCCACCCACCCGAGTGCATGGCCGGGTCCGGCTGACCGCCGGCCTCCTCGCCGCTTCCATGGCCGTGTTGACCGCCTGTGGCGGTGCCTCGTCGGACTCGGCCAAGCCCGACCAGGACGGAGGCAAGTCCCGTCAGAGCCTGGCCCTAAACGCGGCGGCGGGCGAGTCCGGTCTGGCCGAGGCGGGCAAACCCCAGCGGGGCGGAGACCTCATCTACGGGCTGGAGTCCGAGTCGACCGCCGGGTTCTGCCTGTCGGAGGCCAACCTCGCCATCTCCGGGATGACGGTGGCCCGAGCCTTCTACGACACCCTCACCGTCCCCAACGCCGAAGGCGGCTACACCCCCTACCTGGCCAAGTCGGTCACCCCCAACGCCGACTACACCGCGTGGACCATCAAGCTGCGCCCCGACGTCACCTTCCACGACGGCAGCAAACTCGATGCGACCGTGGTCAAGAACAACCTCGACGCCTACCGGGGCACATACCCGGGGCGCTCCTCGTTGCTGTTCACCTTCATCCTCACCGACGTGGCCGACACCCGCGTCGTCGACCCGCTCACCGTCGAAGTCACCACCAAACGCCCGTGGGTCAGCTTCCCCGCCTACCTGTTCTCCTCGGCCCGTCTCGGGATCATGGCCCAGGCCCAACTCGACGCCTCGGCCACCGACTGCGCCAATCACCCGATCGGTACCGGACCCTTCAGTTTCGTGAGCTGGACCAAGAACCAGGAGCTCAAGGGCGAGGCGAACCCCGACTACTGGCAGATCGCACCCGACGGCAAGCCCTACCCCTACGTGGACACCATCGCCTTCCGCCCCATCCCCGACGACAGCGTCCGGGTCAACGCGGTCGAGGCGGGTGACGTGAGCCTGATCCACACCGACGAAGGCGATCCGATCAAGAACTCCCTGGCCCCGATGCGCGACGAGGGGAAGATCAACCTGTTCGTCTCCGACGACCAGGCCGAGGTCAACTTCCTCCAGCTCAACACCTCGATCCCGCCGTTCGACGATCTGCGCATGCGCCAAGCCCTGGCCCACGCCGTCGACCGCGAGGACAGCAACCGACGGCTCAACGCCGGCCTCCTCCAAGTGGCGTCAGGCCCGATGGGGCCCGGCTCTATGGGCTATCTCACCGACCCTGGCATGCCCGCCTACGACCCGGCTGCCGCCCGCAAGCTGATCGAGCAGTACAAGGCCGATACCGGCGATGACGGGTCGTTCATCGTCACCTCGGGTCCGTCGCCCTCCGACAAGCGCAACGCCGAGCAGATCCAACGTCAGGCCGAAGCGGTGGGGCTGAAGGTGACGGTGCAATCTGTCGACCAATCGGCGCTGATCGACCGGGCCATCGCCGGGGAGTACCAGGGCATGGTGTTCCGCAACTTCCCCGGCGGAGACCCCGACGAGAACTACGTCTGGTGGTACGGCGACGGGAACCTGGTGAACTTCGGAAAGTGGGACGACGCCGAACTGAACGCCCTGCTCGACCAGGGCCGCCAGACCGCCGACCCCGCGGCCCGCAAGAAGATCTACCAGGACGTGAACCGGATCATGGCCACCAAGGTCTACGGCTTGTGGAACACCTACGCCCTGTGGGCCATCGCCCTGGGCCCCGACGTCCACAACGTGCTGGGCCCGCCCCTCCCTGGACCCGACCCGTCCAAGCCGGGCGACGGCACCACCGACGACCCGGCCCGCCAGCCCTCGACCGGCCTGGCCACCGCCCACCCCCTCCTGGGCATGTGGATCAGCCAGTAGCTGAGATCAGGGGTTGGAGCGCTCCAACTCGATGATGCCGTCGCCGAGCGAGGCGCGGTCGCCCTCGATCACCAGGCGGAGGCGTCCGTCCAGGCTGGAGGTGACCCGGCACTCATGGGCCATGGCGTCGTCGGGGCCGGCCATCAGCGTCGACATGCACGGCCCGATCACCAAGGTGGCGGGGTCACCGGGCTCCACGTGGAAGGCGCCTCCGATGTTGTTGACGCCGCCGCGGCCGTGCATCCGCCCGTCGTCACCGAAGGTCAGGTGGGACTCCACGCCCGCCGGGGTCGGGACCCCGCCCGCCGCGGTGACGGTCCAGGTACCAACCAGGTCGTTCTCGGTCATCGGACCATGTTGGTCGACCGGGCCGATCGTTGCCCGTCGCCCGCCCTCGGCTCAGCCGTAGTAGCCCATCGACGACGACGGGTGGAACACCACCCGGGTCGAGACGAAGGTCTGGGGGTCGAGAGCTTCCAGGGTCTGATCGGTGAGCAGGATCGGTGTGCCCTTCACCACCAGCACCCGCGAGACGGTGGGCATCGACGCCTTGGTGCACATGAAGAACGACCCGGTACCGGCCTGGTCAGGGGCGTACATGGCCACCGTCTCGTCGTCGAGCCGGTAGCACTGGTAGCGGGGCCACTCGACCTCCCGCTCGGCCCGGCCGCAGCGGAGCACCACGTTGTCCGGGCCCACCATCGAGATGATCTCGGGGTCGGTGACCGGCACGGTCGCGCACGGGGCCGGTGCCTCGGGGGGCTGGCTGGCCGCCGGGGCCGCCACCTCGTTCAACCCGCCCGAGGCGCTGAGCACCACCGCATGGTTGATCCGGTAGTCGCCGCCGTTCCAGTTGGTGTCGACCACGCCCCACATGGCCAGGTCCCGCTCCGGCCACCAGGTGAAGGCGTGGTGGTCACCGGCGACCATGTCGGCCGACCAGGGGCGTTCCCAGGTGGCCAGCACCGCCGG
>JAGQSO010000121.1 GCA_020439505.1 Acidimicrobiales bacterium | reverse complement strand
GTGCCGTGCTGTTGTCGGGTGACGGGGCCGGGATCGTGGACGCCGCGGCGGCCAGGATCATCGACGGCACCGAATTGGTCCGCTACAGCGCGTCGCTCGCCGCCGACGAAGTCGTCGCCGAGTTGGGCCGAGGGGCGTTGCTGGTGGTGACCGACTCCAACCGGGACCGGGGTGAGCGGTGGGGTTCGCTTCGCCACACCCGGGGCTACACGGAGCGGATCGGGGAGGAGGCCCTGGCCGAGAACCTGACCGACAACCGGCTTCCCCGTTTCGAGGGGGCCGGGTCCGATTCCCGGACGGTTGCCATCCAACGGGGCGGTGTCCGGGCCGACGCGACCTCGTACGGCAACCCCATTACCTTCGCCGGTGACGGCCGACCGGCGATGGCCATCGACGGTGACCCCCAGACCGCGTGGTCGACGGCGGCGTTCAGCGACGCCCGAGGTGAGCGGCTGGTCCTCACCCTCGAGCAGCCTTTGACCCTCGACCACATCAACCTCTTCCAACTTCCCGAGGTCCGCACGACCCGAGCCATAACCAGGGTTCGGGTCGACGTGGGTGACGGACGCCCGGTCGAGGTCGACCTGGGTGACGCGTCGCGCCTGCCTCCCGGCCAACGGGTCGACCTGGGCCGCCGAACCACCACCAAGGTCACGATCACGATCCTGGCCGACAACCTGAACGAGCCCCTCCGCTACGCCGACGCCGGCCCGGTCGGTTTCACCGAGGTCGGCCTGGGAGACGATGGGCCGACAATCGACGAGGTGATCCGGATGCCCGTCGACCTGGTCGACGCGGTGGCCAGGGCATCCGATGAGGCCTCCACGGCGCCGCTTACCTACGTCCTCACCCGCTTGCGTCAGGACCCGACGGACCGGACCCGTGAGGACGAGGAGCGCACGATCGTGCGCCAGTTCCGGGTGCCGGCGGACCGGACCTTCACGCTGCGCGGGTCCGCCCGCCTGTCCGGACGTGCCGCCGACGAGGTCCTCGACCAGGTGCTGGGCGTGTACGACGCCGACCTCCAGGTCGCCAGCAGCATCCGACTGAGCGGCAGCCGCGACGGTCGGGCGAGCTCGGCTCTCGACGGTGACCCCTCCACCGTCTGGAGCAGCGCGTTCGGCCGGGCCGAGGGTGAGTGGATCACTGTCACCTCCTCGCGACCCCGAACCTTCGACCACTTGGACCTCCAGGTGGTGGCCGACGGCGTGCACTCGGTTCCCACCCGCCTGGTGGTCCGAGTCGACGGCAAGATCGTGGCGAGACCTGAGCTACCGGCGATCACCGACGGCACCGAGCCCGGTCACGTCGTCTCGGTACCGGTGGACATCCCGGCCACCACCGGCAAGTCCATCGAGGTGGCAGTGATCGACAGCCGGGTCCTCGCCTCCATCGACTGGACCTCGGCCCAGCCCATCGCCCATCCCTTCGCCATCGCCGAGTTGGGTGTAGCCGGATTGCGTACCGCTCGCCCCGAGGCCCGGTTCGACGACAGGTGCCGTGACGACCTGCTCACGGTCGACGGCGAGTCGGTGCCGGTGCGAGTGGTGGGCTCTACCGCCGATGCCCTCGCTGGCAGGTCGCTGAAGGTGGAGGCGTGCGGGGCAGATTTGCGCCTGTCGAGCGGCGACCACGAGATCAGGACCGCGCTGGGGGTGACCGGGGGTATCGACCTCGACCAACTGGTCCTCACATCGGGGGACAACCAGGGTGACCGTGAGGCTGGTTCCTCCGAGGGCCGGGCACCCGGTGATCTCCGGGTGGTATCGAGCTCACCCGATCATGTGAAGGCCACCCTCAGTGGACTGACCCCGGGCCGTCCGGTGTGGGTGATCCTGGGACAGAGCTTCTCCGACGGCTGGGCGGCCACCACCGGAACGGGCACCGACCTGGGTGCCCCCCAACTGGTTGACGGCTTTGCCAACGGTTGGATGGTCGTTCCCGAAGGAACCACCCTCGACGTCGACCTTCGGTTCGTGCCGCAGCGTCGGGTCGATGTGGCACTCGGCCTGTCGGCGCTCGGTGTGGTGGTGTGCATCGTTCTGGCGATACGCAAACCCCGGATGGTGGAGGCGGAGGCCGACGGGTTGCCCGGGCTTCGACTCGACTCGGGTGGCAGTCCCGTCGGGGTTCCCGCGGCGGTGACCATTGGTGTCATCTCCGCCCTCGCGGTCTGTGCGGTTGCTCCGCCCGCGGTGGGTGTCGCCATGGGAATCGCGGCGGCGTTCGGTGTTTGCAGCCAGCGGGGACGAACCGCGGTGGCGTTCCTGCCGGCCGGTCTGATCTCTGTCACCGCGGCGTACGGGACGGCGTTGCTGATCCGCTACCAGATCGCCCCCGGGGTGGACTGGGTGTTGGAGATGGAGCGGCTGCACCCCTATGCCTTGGCGGGAGTTCTGGCCCTCGGCGTAGACGTCGTCGTAGACGCCGTCTGGCGCCGGGGCGAGATCGTGCCCGAACCAGCTAGCCGACCACCGATGGAGGAGACATGAGCGACGCCGCGTCAACCGGCCGCCCCGAGCCAGATCCTCGAGGAGAGATCCTCGTCACCCCGGGCGCCTTCGCCGACATGGACGGTTGGCACACCAGGGTGGCGGAGCTCCGCCGGGACAACCCGGTGGCGTTGGTCGAGTTGGACGGCTGGCCCCGGTTCTGGGCGGTGACTCGTCACGCCGACGTCCTCGAGGTGTCGCGTCGGGCCGACGTGTTCCACAACACGACCCGATCCGCACCGGGGCCCGATGTCCAGTACGACGTGCTCGACGCCATCGGGATCAAACCAAGTTCGCTGGTGCACATCCACGGTGATGTCCACCAGAAGCACCGACAGGTGACAAACGACTGGTTCAAGCCAGCCGCGGTCCGCCGCCTCCAACCGGCCATCGAGGCGATAGCGGCGGAGTTCGCCGACCGGATGGCGGACCTCGACGGGAACTGTGACTTGGCTGCCGACATCATCGTGCCCTTCACCCTGAGGGTGATCATGAAGATCTACGGCGTACCCGAGTCCGATGAGGCATTGATGCTGGAGTTGACCCAGGGCCTGTTCGGGGCCGCCGACCCCGAGTACCTCGGTGACTTCTCGGACCCCCTCACCCTCATCACCGATACCGTCGCCCGATTCCAGACCTACTTCGACGCCATCACCGAAGATCGCCGCGCCAAACCAACCGCCGACCTGGCCACCGTCATCGCCAACGGTGTGGTCGACGGTCTACCTCTGGGGGACAACGAACGCCTCTGGTACTTCATCATCGTGGCCACCGCCGGGCACGACACCACTTCCTACGCCTTGTCGGGCGGGTTCGAGCAGCTTCTCCGCCACCCCGACCAACTTGCGGCGCTACAGCAGAACCCGGATCTGGCCGGTGCCGCCGCCGAGGAGATGATCCGCTGGACCAGCCCGGTTCGCAGCTTCATGCGCTGGGCCTTCGAAGACCACGAGTTGGGAGGAACGCGGATCTCCAAGGGTGACGCAGTGCTGACCTCCTATCCGGCCGCCAACCGGGACCCCGACGTGTTCGAGCGGCCGATGCACTTCGACATCTTCCGACCCGATGCCGACCGGCTCCTCTCGTTCGGTCTCGGCGTCCATTACTGCCTGGGCTCTCAGGTCGCCCGGCGCGAGGTGCGGACCCTGTTGTCAGCGATCCTTGACCGGGTGGCCTCGATCGAGCTGGCGGCTGAGCCCGCCTGGGCCGAGTCCCATTTCGTCAGTGGGGTCAAGCACCTTCCGGTCTCCTACACGATGCGCTGAGACCCAGAGCAGTCGTGCCCGTTCACCCCCGGTCGGTGGGCTGTACCGAGGAGAGCGGGGCACTCCTTGACTTCTTGCACGGTCCATGCAAAGACTTCGCGGCTCCGGTGATCCACCGGATGGAACGAGAGGGGACTTCGTGACAACTCTGGACAGCGCCGATCCCATCGATCACGAGGCCCTGCGCTCCCGCTACCTGGCCGAGCGCGACAAGCGGATCCGTGCCGACGGTAACGACCAGTACATCGAGCCGACCGGCACGTTGTCGCACCTTCTCGATGACCCATGGGTGGTTCCGGCCGAGCGTGACCCAGTCGATGAGGAGGTCACGGTGGCGGTCATCGGGGCGGGTTTCGGTGGCCTGGTGACCGGAGCTCGTCTCGTCGAAGCGGGCGTCACCGATGTCCGGCTCATCGACGGTGCCGGGGATGTGGGCGGCGCCTGGTATTGGAACCGCTACCCCGGGGCGATGTGCGACACCGCAGCGATGATCTACCTGCCGCTGCTGGAGGAGACCGGCTACCGGCCCACCCAGAAGTACATCCCCGCGCCGGAGATCCATGCTCACGCCCAGCGAATAGCACGTCACTACGGCCTGTACGAGCGGGCCCTCCTGTCCACCGCGGTGGACAGCATCGACTGGGACGATGCCGCCGGGCGGTGGACGATCCGCACCTCGCGGGGCGACAGGATCCGGGCGCGCTTCGTCGCCATGGGAACCGGACCGCTCCACCGGCCGAAGCTCCCCGGAATCGCCGGAATCGAGGAGTTCAACGGACACACCTTCCACACCAGTCGATGGGACTACGCCTACACCGGTGGTGACCCCGACGGGGCACCGATGGACGGCCTCGCCGACAAGCGGGTCGGGATCATCGGCACCGGAGCGACCGCGGTGCAGTGCATCCCGCACCTCGCCCGTTCGGCCGGGAGCCTGCACGTCTTCCAGCGCACCCCGTCATCGGTGGACGTTCGCAACAATCACGAGATCGACCCGGACTGGTTCGCCGGCCTCGAAACCGGCTGGCAGAAGAAGTGGCTGACCAACTTCGCGACCCTCCAGACCGGTGGCTTCACCGACGAAGACCTGGTCGAGGACGGCTGGACCGACATCTCCAAGCGGATCCGCGACCGGGTGGTGGCCGAGATCTCCGCCGGAGCCGCCTTGACCCCCGAGACCCTCAAGATGGCCTACGAGCTCAGTGACGACGAGAAGATGTCAGAGATCCGGGCACGTGTCGACACGGTGGTGACCGATCCCGTCACCGCCGAGGCGCTCAAACCCTGGTATCGCCAACTCTGCAAGCGTCCCTGCTTCCACGACGACTACCTGCAGGCCTACAACTCACCCAACACCTTCCTGGTCGAGACCGACGGCAAAGGGGTCGAGCGGATCGATGGGACCGGTGTCTGGGTGGGCGGAACCCACTATGACCTCGACTGCATCATCTTCGCCTCGGGTTTCGAGGTGGGTACGGAGCTAGCTCGTCGGAGCGGTTTCGAAACGACGGGGGAGGGTGGCCGTACCCTCACCCAACATTGGGCCGACGGGATGCGTTCGTTGCACGGTACCCACATGCACGGGTTCCCCAACCTGTTCCTGATCGGGATGACCCAGGGGGCAAACCTGATCTCCAACATCACCTCCAACCTCACCGAGGCCGGAACCACAATCGCCGCGGTGATCGCTCATGCCGGGTCGACCGGGGCCCGACGGGTGGAGGTCTCGGCCCAGGCGGAGAACGACTGGGTGGAACTGGTGGGCGGGGGAGGAGCCGGCTTCCTCGGCAACCCCGACTGCACGCCTGGCTACTACAACAACGAAGGGCGACCCATCTCCCGGCGCCAGCACCTCGACGCCGGCGGCTACCCCGGCGGCCCCGTCGCCTTCTTCGAACTCATCGACCGGTGGCGATCCGACGGGGCTTTCGAGGGCCTTCAGTTCACCGACTAGCACCGTGGCCGGCGAGCCAGCGGTTCACCAGATGGACACGCGCTCCTCGGGGGCGAGCCAGAGCGCGTCCCCCTCGGTGACCTCGAACGCTTCGTGGAACCCGTCGATGTTGCGGACCACGGCGTTGCAACGGAACTCGGGTGGCGAATGGGGGTCGATGGCCAGCAGGCGCGCGACCTCCTCGTCGCGGGACTTGGACCGCCAAGCCTGCGCCCACGACCAGAAGAAGCGCTGGGGGCCGGTGAGCCCGTCGAGCACCTCGGGCTCGGATCGGTCGGTGGCGATCCCGTAGGCGGCGTAGGCGATGGCCAGACCACCGAGGTCCCCGATGTTCTCGCCCAACGTGAAGGAGCCGTTCACGTGCTGGCCGGGGGCCTGGCGTGGCTCGAGGGCGTCGTACTGGCTGACCAGCACCGCGGTGCGCTCCTCGAAGGCGGTGCGGTCAGACTCGGTCCACCAGTCGTTGAGGTTTCCGTTTCCGTCGTAGCGGGAGCCCTGGTCGTCGAAGCCGTGGCCGATCTCGTGGCCGATCACGGCACCGATGGCGCCGTAGTTGACGGCCGGGTCGGCGTCGGGGTGAAAGAAGGGAGGTTGGAGAATCGCCGCGGGGAAGACGATCTCGTTCATCAACGGGTTGTAGTAGGCGTTGACGGTCTGGGGACTCATGAACCACTCGTCGGTGTCGACCGGCTGGCCGATCCGGGCCAGGTCCCGGTCGGCCTCGAACTCACAGGCCCGCCGCACGTTGCCCACGAGGTCGTCGCGGTCGATCTGCAACATCGAGTAGTCACGCCACCGGTCGGGATAGCCGACCTTGGGAGTGAACGAGTCGAGCTTCTCCAGAGCCCGGGAACGGGTCTCCTCCGACATCCAGGCCAACGACGTGATGCTGCGCCGGTAGGCCTCGATCAGGTTCGCGACCAACTCGGTGATCTGTTCCTTGGCCTCGGCAGGGAAATGCTCGTCGACGTAGAGACGACCGACCGCCTCACCCATGGCCCCTTCCACCACGCCGACGCCCCGCTTCCAGGCGGCCTTCAGTTCGGGGGCACCGGTGAGAGTGCGCCCGTAGAAGTCGAAGTCGGCCTCGACGAACGCATCGTCGAGAAGGGCGGCGGTGGCCCGCAGCAGGTGCCAGCGCAACCAAACCTTCCAGTCCTCGAGCGGAACCTCGCCAAAGGTCTCGTCCAGGGTGCTCACGAAACTGGGTTCCCGCACGATCACCCGGTCGAGGGCCCCGACCGGAGCCTTCAGACCGTCCAGCCACGCGGCCCAGTCGATCCTCGGGGCCAGTGCCTCGAGTTCGCTCCGGGTGTGAGGGTTGTAGGTGGCGGTGGCGTCGCGGTCGCGAACGTTGTCCCAGTGGCCCGCGGCAAGACGGGTTTCCAGTGCCATGATCCGTGCCGCTGCGTCCTCGGCTCGGGCGGGCTCGAAGCTCGACAGAGTGAGGATCCGGGTGACGTGGGCGACGTAGGCGTCGCGAACCGGGGCGAAGGAATCTTCGCGGTAGAACGACTCGTCAGGGAGTCCCAACCCGCTCTGGGCGAGGTAGGCGCCGTAGCGATCGGACTGTCCGGCATCGGCGAACACCGCGAGCCCTACCGGCCCGGGGACGCCCTGGCGGCCCAGGGCGCCGATCAGCCGCATCAGCTCCGTGGTGTCCGGTACAGCGTCGACGGCCGCGAGATCGGCGTCGAGCGGTGACAGGGCGAGGGAGTTGACCCGGTCCCGGTCGAGAAAGCTGGCGAACAGGTCTCCGACCTTGCGGGCCTCCGACGCCGGCTCGTGCGCCGCGTCGGCCAGAGACTGGAGCAGCGCGTGCACGTCCTTCTCGGCGCGGTCGCGCAGCTGATGGAAGGCACCGTCGCTGGCGCGATCGTCGGGTATCGGCGCGGTGGCGAGCCACTGCCCGCTCACCGCCCGGAAAAGGTCGTCCTGGGGTCGGACGTCCAGGTCGCGGTGGTCGAGGTCAATCCC
>JAGQSO010000120.1 GCA_020439505.1 Acidimicrobiales bacterium | reverse complement strand
GGATGGGCGACCAACAGATCGGCCACCGCCTCGGGGGTCGTGTAGTCGGCGGCGTCGAGGCCCTGATCGGCGAAGTACGGGTCCTTGCGGACCAGGTCGGCCGGGTCGTCCTCGAGCTTGGCGATCAGGTCCAACAGGGCGGCCCGATCGAGGGGGTGATCCAGGTAGCGGACCACCTCGGAGGAGGCTCCGCACGACTCCAGTTCTCCCAGGGCATGGCGGGAGGTGGAGCAGTTCGGGTTGTGGAACAGGGTGACGTCGGACATGGCCCCGATGGTATTGGCCGTCGGGACGAACCGGTCACCGGCCGGGGAGAGACTCGACGCTGACGCCGGGCGTCAACCGCCCCCGGCGGGCGACGGGTAGCTGGGAGGCCGCTCGTCGGCCGGTATCTCCTCGATGAGGGCCGGCGCGTTAGCCGTCCGGAAGGCGTGGGCTTCCTCCTTGGGCATGCGGCCCGGGAGATAGCGGCGACCACCGTCGGCGTAGCGCATCATGCCCTTGCCCTCGTTGCCCTGCTCGTCGATCCCTTCGGCCTCGGCGTCCCACCAGATCTCGGTCATGTCGTCGACGGCGAGATAGTCGGTCTCGGCGTGGAAGCCGTGGTTGCCGAACGACATCTGGGCACCGGTGGGGGTTCCCCCGGTCGGCGGGTAGGCGAACATCCCGGCCTGGAAGGTCTCGGGGGTCAGGTTCGGTCCAGCCATGTGCAGGCCGATCATCAAGATGCGGATCGGCTCGAACAAGACCTGAGCGGTCTTGGTCGCCAGCGGCTCCTCGCCGTAGTACCACCGGTACAGGCGTCGAGCCTCGCTGTTCTCCGGGCGCTGACGGACCGGCAGGCTCGACAACCCGAAAGCGTGGGCCCACTGGCTCTGGTCGTAGTTGCGGCCCATGACGGTGGTGTCGGTGAGAACGGTCCCGGTGATCACCCACTCGGGGTGGTAGTCCTGATCGGTGGCGGCCTTGGTCAGGTAGATGGGCATGACCGGATCACCGAGGAACACCACCGTCGTCACCCCCTTCTCCTTGAGGGTGCCGATGATCACCCGGGCCTGTTCGGCCAACTCGGGGATGATCAGCTGGTAGGTGAGCTTGGCGGCGGCCTTGTACCCCCGCGCCTTGCCCTGCTTCTCGACCTCTGCGCTCACGCCCTTGAACACCGGCGGGTCCTGTTCGAAGTGGACCTGGCCGAACACCCGGGTACGACGGCGCATCGCAGGGTCACCGGCGAACTCCGCCTTGCGGCCGAGGAGACGCCCGACGATGTAGTCGCCCACGTTGATCAGGTACTGCTCGGGGGTCTGGAGGTTGCCCCACATGTACGGGGCGTTCTCGAGGAACGCCGAGTTGGGAACCGAAAGCCCGCAGCCGATGCAGAGCACCCCGCGGTTGGCCAGTTCCTCGGCGTAGGCACCCTGCTGGCCCGGCCCACCCAACGAGGCGAAGGCGCCGATCTCCTCGGCCACCCTGACTGCGTCGGCCCGCGCCGCGGTCTCGCTGGAGCCGGTCCCCTTCATCCTCACGATCTCGATGCGCCGGCCCCACAGCTCGTAGCGGTCCTCGAACATCTCGATCACCTTCTGGCGGGTGTCGGCGATGGCCTCGGCGCTGTCGGAGTT
>JAGQSO010000119.1 GCA_020439505.1 Acidimicrobiales bacterium | reverse complement strand
GTGTTGTCACCGAGCATCGTGAGGCGATCATCCCACTGGTCATGGCAGGCGCGGGCGCCGCCGTGTTGCCAGAACCTCTGGCTCGTGATGCCGCCGCTCTAGGGGCCACGGTCGCTCCCCTTTCGCCGCGGGTGGACCGAGACGTGGTGCTCGTCCACCGGCGGGGCGCCATGTCGCCAGCCGCCGATGCCTTCCGATCCCTTGCCCTGGGAACCAAGAACCGAGCCAACGACTAGCCCAACCGTCCGGCGTGGTCAGCGGCGGCCGAATCGTGGGCGTCGACGTCTACTGACCGCCGCGAGCACACAAGACCGTTGTCATCCCCCGTCAGGCTGGCACAGCAGGAGCCTGGTTCGTAGGGCGTTCATGGCGGTTATGACGCTGAACTGGCGCACCTCGGCTCGGCCGCCGGGGAGCTTCACCTCGAACGCCTCGACGCCCTTCGGCCCGTCGACGTCGCCCAGGTCGAGCCCGACGTAGACCGTGCCGGGAGCGATCCCCTCTTGGGGGTCGGGTCCCGCAACCCCCGTGACCGCCACCGCCACGTCGGAGCCCAGCACCCGCCGGGCACCGGTGGCCATGGCCATGGCCGCTTCAGCGGTGACCACCGGGCCTGCCGGTACGCCCAACACCGAGAACTTCACGTCTGACGCGTAGGACACGATCGAACCCCGGAACACGTCGGATGCGCCGGGCACGTCACAGATCCGCGCTCCCATGAGCCCACCGGTGAGCGACTCGGCCACGCCCAGCGTGAGCCCGCGGGCGCGCAGCAGCGACAGAACCGATGCCTCGATGGTCTCGTCGTTCACCCCGAACACCAGGTCGCCTAGCTCGGCTCGAACCTCGGCCTCCTCTTCGGCCAGCAGCGCCTCGGCGGTCACGGTGTCAGCGGCCTTGGCGGTGAGGCGCACCTTGATGCCCTCGATGCCGCTAGCCAGGTAGGCGATGGTGACCGACCCGCCTTCTCCGGCGTCGAAGCGTCGGTCCAGCTCGGCCACCCGTGGTGCCAACCGTTCGGCCAGGCCTGACTCGCTCTCTCCCCACGTCCGCAAGGTGCGGCTGACGATGGTGGACGACACGCCAGAGCGCCTCACCAGGTCGGGCACGATCACCTCGCCCACCAGCACCTTCATCTCTCTGGGGACGCCAGGGACGGCGTAGATCACCTTCTCGGAACCGGGGCGGGTGGGATCGCCCGTACCGGCGACGGGGCAGATCAGCCCGGGTGCAGTACCAGGCTGGGGATCGGCGATGGCGGTCGCTCCAACCGGTACCTCGGCCTGACGCAGGTTGTTCATGGGCATGCGTCGACCCCGGCCCGAGAACATGGCTTCGATGCGAGAAGCCGCCGCTTCGTCCAGCTCCAAGCTGACGCCCATGACCTCGGCGATGGCCTCACGGGTGATGTCGTCCTGGGTGGGCCCGAGACCGCCGCACACGATCACCGCATCGCTGCGCTCCAGCGCCAGCCGCAGCACCGAGACCATGCGGGCGTGGTTGTCGCCGACCTTGGTCTGGAAATGGCTGTCGATTCCGGCCAGGGCGAGCTGCTCTCCGATCCAGGCCGAGTTGGTGTCGACGATCTGACCCAACAGCAGTTCTGTACCCACGGCAACGACCTCGCAGCGCATGGTCGGCACGGTACACAGCCCGGACCTCGGTCCCGCCAACCCCCGAAGCTGCTGTGGGCAGGATCCCGGCCGGTCAGCGAGGGCATGACCCTCGACCCGCCGCTCGATGGTGGTCGGCTCGCCTGGCGGCGAACCTCCTCAGGCGGCTGCGGTCCGACGGCCCATGGTGGTGGCGGCGGCGCGACCGTCGAGCAGGTACTGAGCACCCGAAAGAATGGTCAACCCCACTGCGACCCACAGGACCATGGTGGCGGCCAGTTCGGCGTCAGCGGTGATCGGAAGCAGGGCCAGGGCCACCGCTGACTCCTGGACCACCGTCTTGATCTTGCCCAGGGTGCGGGCGGGTACCGCCAGGCCCTGTCGACCCAACTGGGTGCGGAACACGCTGATCGCCACCTCGCGTACCGCGATGATCGCCACCGGGACCACCCAGAACCGATCGGCCGCCACCAGGGCGAACATGGCGCCGAGAACCAGCACCTTGTCGGCCAACGGATCGAGGAACGCACCCGAGCGGGTGGTTCCGTGCCGGCGGGCCAGATATCCGTCGATGCCGTCGGAGAAGGCCAGGATGGTCCAAAAGCCGAATGCCGCCCACGACGACGGGTCCTCGACGATCATCACCAGCAGCAGCGGCGACAGCACCAGGCGAAGGACGGTGATGACGTTGGCGGGCGTCAACAGAGCACCGGGTCCGTACCGGTCGTCAACGGGCACGATCAGGCTGTCGTCGGGATGGTGGTGGTTGGCCATGTCTCGTTGGGGGTGACGTTTGGGCGGAAGTTTCAGCTTGCTTCGAGGTCGGGGCCGGCGGCTCCGGTGACGGTCAGGTCGTGGACGGTCCCGACCGGGAGGGTCTCGGGGACCGAGATGATGCCATCGATCTCGGGTGCCTCACGGTGACTGCGACCAGATCCGACGGTGTCCACGAGGACTGTGACCTTCGATCCGACCAAAAGGTCACGTTTTCTTCCGGTTATTTCGTCCTGGAGTTCTCCGAGCTCGGCCAGCCTCTCGGCCGCCAGCGAACGCGGCACCTGGCCGTCGAGATCGGCGGCGTGGGTACCGTCCTCGGCTGAATAGGCAAAGAAGCCGCACCAGTCGAGCTGCGCCTCCTCGACGAAGGCCAGCAACTGGTCGTGGTCCTCCTCGGTCTCCCCCGGATAGCCGACGATGAAGTTGGACCGGAACGCGGCATCGGGTTGGCGGGCGCGGATGTCGGCGATGCGGGCGAGGAACTTCTCCCCGTTTCCCCACCTGCGCATCCGTCGGACCAGCGGCGCCGAGACGTGTTGGAGCGACAGGTCGAAGTAGGGCACGCCGGTGGCGCAGATGGCGTCGATCAGGGCGTCGGTGAGATCGGACGGATACAGGTACAACAGCCGGGTGCGGTCGACCCGGGCCGAGACCGCCTCGACCAGGGGGACGATCGAGCGCTCCCCCACTCCCTGGTCCCGGCCGAACGCGGCCAGGTCCTGGGCCACCAGCACCACCTCGCGCACCTGAAGCGCCTCGACTTCCTCCACGATGGAGTCGATCGAGCGTGACCGCTGGGGTCCCCGGAAACTGGGAATGGCGCAGAACCCACACGCCCGGTCGCAGCCCTCGGCCACCTTCACGTAGGCCCACGGCCGGGTGGAGCGCGGGCGCGGCAGGTTCAACAGATCGAAGGCGGGAACGGCGGGCTTGGAACCGATCGACACCGGCACCCCGACGTCCCCGGCCCTCGCCTCGGTGAAGGCCTCACCGAAACCGGCCACCACGTCGACCTCGGGGAGGGCCTGGGCCAGTTCGTCCCGGTACCGCTCGGCCATACAACCCGTCACCACCAGACGGGAGCCGTCGGCCTTGACGTCGGCCAGGCCGAGGACGGTGTCGATCGACTCCTGACGGGCCTCTTCGATGAAGGCACAGGTGTTCACGACCACCAGATCGGCACCTTCGGCATCGTCGGTGGTCTCGTAGCCCTCGGCGGCCAACCGCCCGAGCAGCTTCTCGGAGTCGACCTCGTTCTTGGGGCAACCCAGGGTGACCAGATGGACGCGCGACATGAACGGACAAAGCTACCGGTCCCGTCGCCCAGACCTACGAGCCTGACCGCTTAGGCCTCCTAGCGGATAGGTCCAGCCTTCGTCGCTGTAAGGGTATTCAGACCGAGGCTTCGCCTCGGTTTAGCCATGCCGTGCTTATGGGTCGGCTCACCTACCGGCTCGCCTCCTTAGCCGGACCCGACCCGCCGGTGGGTGTCCGACTTCGGGAGGATCGCACCATAGGGTCAACCCCCATGACCGGCACCGACCATCAGGGCGAGTTGCGGACCGATCCGCTCACCGGCATCGGTGTACAGGTGACGGGAAGCCGCCAGAAGCGACCGAACCTCCCGACCACCGGCCCGACGGGTTGCCCGTTCTGCGTCGGTGGCGTCGAGTCACCCGAGCCGTACCGGGTCCGGGCATTCCCCAACCGGTGGCCGTCCTATCCCGATCGCCGCTGCGAGGTGGTGCTGTACTCCGACGACCACGACGCCCGGCTTTCGACGATGCCCGACACCGCGGTACGGGAGGTCATCGATCTATGGGCCGAGCGAACCGAGTCACTCGGGGCCCGTCCCGACATCTCCTACGTGTTGATCTTCGAGAACAACGGCGCAGAGGTCGGCGCCACGATCGCCCACCCTCACGGTCAGATCTACGCCTACCCCCACGTCCCGCCCCTACCGGCCACCGAACTGGCACGCCTGGCGGCCGGATACCGACTCCTGGAGGACCGTCCCGACCTGGTCGTCGTGGAGCGTTCCGGATGGCGTAGCTGGGTGCCGGCCGCTCCGGTGCAGCCCTACGGGATCCGTCTCGCCCCCCTCGACCAGCGTGCCGATCTGCCGTCGCTGTCACCGGAGGAACGCGACGCGATGGCCTCGGTGCTGGCCGAGACGCTCGGACGCCTCGAGGCAGTGTTCGACCCGCCGATGCCCTACATGTTCTGGATCCACCAACGTCCCACCGACGGCGGGCAGTGGCCCCAAGCCTGGATGCACCTGGAGATCGCCGGCCCCCACCGCTCCCCCGGGGTGATGCGCTACGTGGCGGGAGCCGAGCTGGGCAGCGGGGAGTACCTGAACCCAGTGCTCCCCGAGGACGCCGCGGCGGCGCTGAGGTCGGTGAGGTTGCCGTGACCGACGTGAGCTCCCCCCCGGTCGTGGCGACAGCGCCGGGAAGGGTGAACCTGATCGGTGACCACACCGACACCACCGGCGGTCTGGTGCTGCCGATGGCGGTCGACCTGGCCACCACGGTGACGGGTCACCGGGGCGGGACCGAGGTGGTGCTCACCAGCGACACCGAAGGGGCCGAAGCCCGGATCTCCCTGTCGATAGCTGACCCTGCATCGGTTTCGGGCTGGGCCCGATACGTGGCCGGGGTGGTGGCCGAGCTCAGACCTGGCGTCGGTTTCACCGGGCAGGTGACCACAGACCTGCCGGTGGGAGCGGGCCTGTCCTCCAGCGCGGCCCTGGAGGTGGCGGTGGCACTGGCCCTCGGCTTCGAAGGTGACCCGGTGGAGTTGGCCCAGCTCACCCGACGAGCCGAACAGGCGGCCTCGGGGGTGCCGTGCGGGATCATGGATCAGCTGGCCTCCGCCGCCGGAGTGGC
>JAGQSO010000118.1 GCA_020439505.1 Acidimicrobiales bacterium | reverse complement strand
TTCGCCCGCATCGCCGCTGGTCGCCAGCCGACCCGGCTACGGCGCAGCTATGAGCGCTACCGCTATGGCCCCGGTGCCTTCAAGGTCGACCTGGCGGTCGAGGGCGGCGTTCCGTGGGCCAACGAGGCGGTCGGTCGGGCCGGAACCGTTCACCTGGGCGGGACCTTCGAGGAGGTGGCCGCAGCGGAAGCCGACATCTACCGGGGCCGCATGCCGCACCGCCCCTTCGTGCTGGTGGCCCAGCAGTACGTCGCCGACCCCGGCCGTTCGGTCGGCGACGTGCACCCGGTGTGGGCCTACGCCCATGTGCCGGCGGGCTGGACCGGGGACGCCACCGAGGCCGTGCTCGATCAGCTAGAGCGGTTCGCCCCGGGTGTGCGGGACCGAATTGTTGGGATGGCGGTCCGATCCACCACCGATCTGTCCCGTCACAACCCCAACTATGTGGGCGGTGACGTGGCCACCGGGTCCAACGACCCGATCCAACTGCTGTTCCGGCCCCGGATCACCTTGCGGCCCTACGACACCGGCGTACCCGGGACGTTCCTGTGCTCGGCCGCGACGCCCCCGGGGGCCGGGGTGCACGGGATGGGCGGCTATGGCGCGGCTCAGCGGGCGCTGGCGTCGCTAACGAGGCGAGCCGACAGGCGAGTCGACCCATAGGCACGGCATGGTTAAACCGAGGCGAAGCCTCGGTCTGATTACCCTCGCAGCGACGACGGCTGGACCATCCGCTAGGGCTCTAACGAGGCGAGCCGACAGGCGAGCCGACCCATAGGCACGGCATGGTCAAACCGAGGCGAAGCCTCGGTCTGATTACCCTCGCAGCAACGACGGCTGGACCATCCGCTAGGGCTCTAACGAGGCGAGCCGACCCATAGGCGCGGCATGGCCAATTGGCGCTCCAGGCCGGTCCTCAGCGGTGGCGGGGGAGCTGGAGGCCGCGCTCGGCGATGATCCCGCGCAGAACCTCGCTGGTGCCGCCGTAGATGGTGGTCACCTGGCAGTGGCGGTAGATGGCTTCGATCCAGCCGTGGGCCAGGTCGGCGTCCGCGGTGGGGTCGCCGTGGCGGCGCAGGCCGTCGGCGCCCAGGGCATCGATCAGTTCGTTGCCGGCGAACTGGTAGTGCTCGGTGGTGAACAGCTTGGCCATGGTGCCCTCGACACCGGGCAGGGTGTGGTTGGCGGCCATCCACGCCGCCCGCCAGCCGAGCAGGTTGGACACCTCGTTGCCGATGGCGATGCGGGCCAGACGCTCGCGGACCAGGGGATCGTCGATCATCAGTCCCCCGTCGGGGGCGTTGGTGTCGCGGGCCCAGGTGAGGCCGTGGTCCAACAGACGGACCAGCTCGCCGTACCAGGCCGAGTTCCGTTCGAACACCAGGGCGGTCATCATGACCTTCCAGCCCCCGTCGACCTCGCCCACGCGGTAGCGATCGTCGACCTTGACCTCGTCGTAGTAGGTGATGTTGGTGCGCTCTCCGCCCATGGTGTGGACGGGGGTGAACGAGATGCCCGGGGTGTCCATGGGGACCACGAACATGGTCAGTCCCTTGTGTTTGGCCACCTCGGTGTTGGTGCGGGTCAGGAGGAACACGTAGTGGGCTTCGTGGGCCAACGTGGTGAACATCTTCTGGCCGTTGATGGTCCACTGGTCGCCGTCGCGGGTCGCCTTGGTCACCACCGAGGCCACGTCGGACCCGGCGTCGGGCTCGCTGTAGCCCAGGCAGCACATGGCCTGGCCCGAGAGGATCTCGGGGATGATCGTCTGCTTCTGCCACTCGGTCCCGTCGATCAACAGGGTGTGGGCCACCAGCGAGGCCACGCCGAGCCCGTCGACGGGGGCGCCCGACAGGTACATCTCCTCGGTCAGGGCGTTCATCTCGAGGGGCGATCGGCCCTGACCGCCGAACTCGGCCGGCCAACCGGCCGAGATCCATCCGGCCTCGGCCATGGTGCGATGCAGGCCCCAGTCGTGGATGGTGCCGGTGTGGTGGGCGGTCTCGATGACCTCTTCGGTGACGTGTTCGGCCAGGAACGACCGCACCTCGGCCCGGAAGGTCTCGACGTCGGCGCCGAGCGTGAAGTCGTAGCCGCCGCCGTCGTCGCCGACCGAGCTCGCACGGGACTCGGTGGAGCCGGTGCCGTGGGTGGGTCGGAAGGGGGATCCGGGGATGGGGCCGCTGCCCTCGTCCTCCCACAGGCTCGTCGCCAGCCGCTGGAGCTCGCGGCGGGGATCGCCCATCACCAGCCGGGTGGCCTTGGCTCTCCGGAAGTGGAGTTGGATGTCGTACTCCTCCATGAACCCGTATCCGCCGTGGACGTGCAGCGACCACGCCGCGGCGCGCTGGGCGGCATCTCCGGCGAACCAGAAGGCCATGGTCGGGAACGTCGAGGCGACGGCGTCGTCGACGTCCAGGGCCCACACCGCCTTGTTGGAGAGGAGGTCGGCACCGTCGAGGTCGGTGGCCAGGTCGGCGAAGCGGTGCTGGACCGCCTGGAACGATCCGACCGCCACGTCGAACTGCTTGCGGTCGATGGCGTACTGGATGCCGATGGCCTGGGCCTCGCGGCCCAGCCCCACCAGCCAACGGGCGGTAAGGGCCCGCCACTCGTCGACGGCCTGGGCGTGGGCGGCTCGGGCCTCGTCTCCGCTGGTGAGCACGGTCCGTCCGGGGCGGGTCAGGTCGACGTCGGCCAGGGGGGCCGAACCGAGGTTGGTGGGGGACGGGAGGGGTTCGTCCAAGGTGACCAGCACCAGGTCGTCGCCGTCGAGGGCGACGACCGCGGCGGCCACCGCGGCGCCCGGCGTGAGGGGGGCGATGCCGTCGACGGCGGGACGAATCGCGATCGTCACCGGCAGGCCTCCCTCGGCGAGGGTTGCCAGGGTCGCCGTGGCCGATTCGATCCCCGCCGCGGCGAAGCGGGCCAGCAGTCGGGCCGCCACCATGGTCTCCACCGCCGGGGCGGGGGCCAACCGGGCTCCGCAGGCCTCGGCCACCACGGCGAGGTCACGCAGCGTCGCTCCCGATCCACCGAGTTCCTCGGCTACCCCCAGGGTGGGAACACCGATGGCGGTCAGGCCGTCCCACACCTTGGGATCCCAGCCCAGTGGCTCGGCCTGACGGATGGCTTCGGCGTCGGCGGCCTTCTCCAGAAAGCCGGAGACGGCGTCGCGCAGGGCTTCTTGTTCCTCGGTGAGGCGCAGGTGCATGGGCCGATGTTAGAACGCGTTCTAGTCGGCTCGGCAGTCCGGTCGCCGCTGGTCGGACCGCGGGTATCTCAGCCCAGGGTGCCGGCGGCGCGCAGGGCCGCGATGCGCTCGTCGTCGTAGCCGAGTACCTCCCGCAGGATCTCCTCGCTGTGTTGTCCGACCGTCGGGGCCTTGGTCGGTACCGGGACGTCGACGTCGACGAACTTGATGGGGGAGGGGAGCTGGTCACACCCCAGGACCTCCGCTGGGATCCAGGGGAAGCGGTCCTGGAACTGGGGGTCGTCGGCCAGGGTCTGGGGGGTGTTGACCGACACGATGGGCACGTTCACGTCCAGACCGAGCTGTACCCACTCACGGGCGGTGCGGGTCAAGAAGATGTCGCGCAGCTGGGCCCGCAGCTCGACGTTGCCCACCGCGTGGTCGGCGAACTTGGCCCCGGGGTGGGCCTCGAACAGCTCGTAGCGGTCGACGGCCCGGCAGAAGTTCTCCCAGAACTCCCGCTCGGATGCCTGGAGTAGGACGTGCTGGTGGTCCGAGGCTTCGTAGAACTGGTAGCGGACGCCGTCGCGCATCCCCGCCGTGCCGGGGGCGCGGCGTTCGTAGTTGTCCGACGCGTTGCCGGTCACCTCGTCCTCGGGGCGCTCGTAGGCCTTCCAGGTCTCGCTGCGCAGCCAGTCCATGGCGGCCGCCGCGTCGCTCTGGGCGATCTCCAAGCGTGCGCCCTGCCCGGTGGCCCGGGCCTGGATGACCCCGGCCAGCACTCCCAGGGCTCCGAACAGGGGCCCGGCGTGGATACCGACCGAGGGGTGTTCGGGGATGGCAGCGAAGCCGTCTTCGGTGATCTCGGGCTTCACCAGCCCGGCCCACACGTCATAGGCCACGCCGTGGCTGGGGAGTTCGGCGTAGGGGCCGGTCATCCCGTAGCCCGAGATGGTGCAGAACACGATCCGGGGGTTGACCTCGCGGAGGCGGTCGTAGCCGAGGCCACGCTTCTCCAAGCCGCCGGGGCGCATGGCCTCGATCACCACGTCGGCACCCCGGACCAGATCCAGGTAGGTCTCGACGCCTTCGGGGGTCCGCAGGTCGAGCACCAGGGAGCGCTTGCCCCGGTTGACGTGGAGGTGCATCAGAGACACCCCCTCCACGATCGGCCAGGTCATCTGGCGGATGTAGTCGCCCGAGGGGGTCTCGATCTTGATGACCTCGGCCCCCATGTCGGCTAGAGCGGTGGTGATGGCGGCGGGCCCGAGCATCGAGCTCTCGATGATCCGCACCCCCGAGAGGGGGCCGGCGGGCTTGGTGGTGTCGCTCATGGTGTCGGTCTGGTCCTGGGTGATCGGGTGTCGGGTGACAACGGGGACGACTTCGCAGGGCTGCCGGCGAGCGCCGCCGTCGGGTGTCGGGGATGCCCCTGGCCACCCGATATGACCCTGATCTGACGGAGCGTCAGATTAGCCGGTGGTTCTCCTTCTCCCTCCAGGGAGTTGCTCGCATCCGCCTCTTGCTGTCGCCCCGGAGAGGAAGTCCGGGGTTTCTGACACACTGTCAGACATGAGTGAGGGGACCAGCGACACCGAGATCCAACCCGAGGTCGAAGGGGCCGACACCCCGCTACCTACCTCCTACAACTTCGCCGACCTGTGGGCGGCGGTGTGGC
>JAGQSO010000117.1 GCA_020439505.1 Acidimicrobiales bacterium | reverse complement strand
GCTGCGAGGGTGACCAGACCGAGGCTTCGCCTCGGTTTAACCATGCCGTGCTCATGGGTCGGCTCGCCTATCAGCTCGCCTCCTCAGCGGGCCGCGATGTAGAGGCTCTGGGTCGCCCGGCCGATCTCACCGCTGGAGTCCCACAGAGTGGCCTCGGCCACCGAGCCTTGCCCCGGTTGGAGCCACGTCTGGGCGCTGTTGGCGATCCACTCGCCCACCGGGGCCCGGTGCAGGTAGACGGTGAGATCTGGATTGATGAACAGGTGGGACTCGATGGGCAGCGCCGCCGAGATCCCGTTGCCGAAGTCCGCCGCCATGAGGGCGGTGGCCAGCGGGTCGGCGGGCTCCCCGGCGACCAGGGGACGCAGCATCCTGAACCAGCAGGTGGCAGGTCCGGTGGCAGAGAACGCGGGACCCACCGCCAGCACCTCCATGCCATCGATGATGCCGACGCCGCCGCCCACCAACCGGGGAGGAGGGGTGGCTTCACCCGGGGGACCGAAGCTGGCCGCGTCGCCGGGCAACGACGGGGCGAGGTCGGTGGGAACCCGCCGGATGCGCAGTGCGGTCGCCCGGGCCACCTCCTGACCGGCATGGGATACCGACACGGCGATGATGCGGACCCGTCCCCCCGGGCGGACCACCACGGCGTCGAACCGCAGAGGCGCGATGGGCACGGGGCGGATCAACTCCAGGGTGATCCGGGCGGTCCACAGTTCGGGGTCCGGGTCGGCCACTGCCACCTGGCGGCCGACCATGGCCGCCACCGGTCCGCCGTGGGAACTACCGGGATCCCACGGCCCTCGGCACAGCACCGTCGGGACCACAACGTCACCGTCGATCTCGAAGAACGATTCGGGGAGTTCGTCGTTGCTCACGGATTTCAGCCTGTTCCTCGTCGGTCAGGGGTTCTCGTCGGTCAGGGGTTCTCGTCGGCGAGGAGCCCGTCGTCGTCCTCCACCGTCACCAACCCCGAATCGAGGTGGTACAGCAACCCGACCACGTGGGCGGGGTCGGTCTCATAGGTCAGGGTTCCCACCCGGCGCAGGGTGTCGACGGTGGACTGGAGGTTGCCGCCGGTGGCTCGGATCGGGTCCTCCCCCACCAGTTCCACCAGGCGTTCGGCCACCTCGCCGATGAGATCACCGAGATGTCCCGACACGTGCTCTTCGCTCATCGCCGCCAGCACCGCGCCGCAGTGGGTGTGGCCCAGTACCACCACCAGCGGGATCGCGAGGGAGCGCACCCCGAACTCGATGCTGCCCAGTGCCACCCCCGACAGGGATTGCCCGGCGGTGCGCACGGTGAGCAGATCACCGAGCCCCTGGCCCAGCACCAACTCGGGGGGAACCCGGGAATCGACACATCCGAGGACCACCGCCCGGGGATGCTGACCGTTCACGAGTTCTTGACGTTCGGGCACCGACATCTTGGTGTCGACGAGCCCGGCGGCGGCGAAGCGGCGGTTTCCGTCCAGCAGTTCCCGCAGGGCCTCAGCGGCGATGCGCCGCCTCTGGTCGTGATCGGCGGGGGCGGGTTCGTCGGGCACTCTGTTACTCCGTCTGGATCGTAGCGGTGCGCTGTTCACGCCCTGGGTGGCACGGGCTGGGACCGGATGCATGTCTATCGGGGCATAGCTCGTATCGGCGCACCGCGCGGGTGAGCGCCCCCGGCAGGGCTCGAACCTGCGACCGACCGCTTAGAAGGCGGTTGCTCTATCCAACTGAGCTACGGAGGCTGACGTCGGATCTACGCCCCGGACCGTTGGCCCATGACGTTTCCGACCGGCATTGCCGGGCATCGTAGAGGTCGACCGGTCACCTGACCGACCTGACCCCGCGGCGCCTCGGGCGACCACCTCGCCCCCCTTCGAGACGCAGGTGCATTGGTTCGCCGGAATCCACCTGTTACGATTTCGTGACGAAGCCGGGACCCAAGGTTCCCCCGCAGACCCGGCATTGGAGGACGGTTCGTGCGTCGACGATCACTGGGAGTGGCCCTGACGGTGGCCGCGTTGGCCTTCGGCCTGTCGGCACCTCAGACCACCAACTCGGCCTCGGCCCAGAGCCTGGAGCAGCAACGGGACCAGGTCCGCGCCGAGCGCGCCCGGGTCGCCGCCCAGATCGATACCTCCAAGGCCTCGTTGAACGAGATCGATGATGCCCTGCAGCTCATCGAGGAGAACCTTCGCACCCAGGAGGCAGCCCTCTCCCGCATCGAGGGTGAGGTCGCCCAGGCCGAGAGCGACATCAAGTCGGCGGAGGCCGCGATCGTCCGGCTCGACAAGGAGATCGGGATCCTGCGCGACGAGATGCGCCGACGAGCTGTCGCCGCCTACGTGAGTCCCGCCTCCGACGACGTCCTCAGCGTCCTCCAGACCAACGACTTCACCACCGCCGCGACCCGCAAGTTCTACATAGAGCTCCGCTCCCAGGGGGACGCCGACGTGTCGGACCGCCTCGAGGGCGCCACCGACGACATCGGCCACCAGCGTGAACTGGCCAAGGAAGCCCGCGAGATCGCCGAGGCCAAGCGGGTCGAACAAGCCGAGCGCACCGCCGCGGTCGACGCCGCCCGGGCCGACCAGCAGCGCCTGTCCGACGCCATGCAGGAGACCATCGACTCCCAGATCGCCCGGTCCCTGGACCTGGCCGCCACGGACCGGGAGCTGTCCGCCAAGATCGCCGAGCAGCAGGCAGCACTGGCCGCTCGGCTGGCAGCCGAGAAGGCAGCGCGCGAAGAAGCCGCCCGCCGCCGGGCCCAGAGCTCGGGTGGCCGGGGTGCACCCCTTCCGCCCCTCTCGGGCGGCGGAGGATCCTCCAGCGGCAACGGCGGCGTGGCGGTGTGCAGCGTGCCCAACATCTCGGGCGGCGTGAACTGCCAGATCAAGGATCGGGTCACCAACATGATCAACGCGGCCCGGGCCGACGGCGTGAACCTGACCGGCAGCGGATACCGCGACGCCTCCCGCCAGATCCAACTCCGCCAGTCGCACTGTGGATCCAGCTACTACGCCATCTATCAGATGTCGGCCAGCTCGTGCCGCCCCCCCACCGCCAAACCCGGCTCCTCCCAACACGAGATCGGCCTGGCCATCGACTTCAGCAACTGCGGCCGGGGCAGCGCTTCCTTCGCCTGGCTCAAGGCCAATGCGGCCAGCCACGGCTTCTACAACCTGCCGAGCGAGTCCTGGCACTGGAGCACCAGCGGCCGCTGAGCCCCACCCCATCGCCAACCCCAGGGGTCCCTCCCGCCCGCCGGTGAGGACAGGATCTGCTGTCGAATCGACTCCGTTCAACCATGACGTGCTCATGGGTCGGCTCGACGGGCGTTTCGCCGCCCGAACCACGATCTTGGTTCGGCTCAGAGCGCGGCCAGTTGCTAGGGTGAACAGTCCCTGGTGATCGTAGCTCAGCTGGTCAGAGCGCCGCGTTGTGGTCGCGGATGTCGGGGGTTCGAATCCCCTCGGTCACCCCATTTCTCACGGTCGACGGCCCGCCCTGGTCGTCGGCCGTGAGGCGTTTTTCGCCAGGCTTCGCCCTTCGACGTGGAACCGTGACCCACTCGTTGCGGCTACCTCTATCGGTTGGCACCACCGCAGGGGGGGTGCACTAGAGTCGCCCCGCGCCTCTAGCTCAACGGCAGAGCAATGGACTCTTAATCCACAGGTTGGGGGTTCGAATCCCCCGGGGCGCACCACCCGGAAGCCCCTGCTCACGCAGGGGCTTCCGCCGTTTCCGGGCCTCGGCGCCAGGGCGTATCAGACCCCATATGCGGTGCCGGCATTTCGTTGCCATCTGGTTCGTGACCGCACGCCGTTGCGCCATCGAGAGTCCCATCGGTCGGGCGTAGCGGGCCACACCCCAAACGGAGAAACTACATGAGGCAACAAATCCCCCTACGTGGAGGATTCCAAGTGATTCAATGCGGACCGTGCGGGCCTGGACCTCGCTGGTAGCATGAGTCCATGGCTGCGGCACCCGAGGCGCTCTTGGAACAGGCCCTAGCGTTGTCGCCTGCGGACCGAGCCAAGTTGGCTTCGGGTCTGCTGGCCAGCCTGGAGGAGGATCAGGTCGACGAGGACGAGGTGGAACGGCTGTGGTCCGAAGAGACCAAGCGACGCATGACCATGCTCACGTCGGGTGAGGCCCAAGTCGTTACCTGGGAGCACGTGAGCGAACGCATCGACGGACTCCGAGCATCGTCCGCCGCTGAATGAGCCTGCCGGTCAGGCTCCATCCCCTCGCCGAGGACGACCTCGTCGAGACACGGGTGGGTTCACGGTCGAGGCCACGAACACCATCGCTGGGGTGCGGTCTTCACGGTCGCCGTGCGCTCCTATGAGTTGCGTTCGGCTGACGAACCGGGGCGGCATCGAGCGCGTCTAAGAGAACGCGGTGAGCAGATCGTCGGGGGACCAGTTCGGCCACCTCGGCGGGTAGTCCGAGAGGCCAGTACGGAATGCTGCAACCTCGATGGGGCCGGCATCGTCGGAGTTGTCGTAGAAGACGCTGCGGCGGCAACGACTGACAGCTGCGACGACGTTGGGCCAGATCCGTGCATAACGCTCGGAGATCTTGTCGGTGGGCACGTTGTGGCCTCCCGCAGCTACCCGAGCTGCGACCCGGAGAGCGGACAGCTCGATGGGGACCATGACGACGTGAAGTACGACGTCGTATCCGGCGGTGACGGCGGCATCGATCAGGTCGACCTTCGAGGGGTGCGAGAAGACGGTCTCGGTGCAGAAGTCGAGCCGGGCCTCGATGAGCGCCGCTCGGGTGTTGGCAGCGATGTCCGCCGCGACGTAGCTCATCTGAGTGGCCGCGTCGCCAAAGCGGGCGGCCGCGATGTCGTCGGCGTTCACGAACGAGAGGCCAGGCCGCCCCGGGAAGATGACACGCTCGAAAAGGGTTGTCTTCCCCGCGCCATTGGGGCCAACGATCAGGTCGAGGCGACTCACAAGCGCCGGGTGGTTCCCTCAGCGGTGATTTCCACGAGGTTGCCGCCGTCATCGAGCGAGACCGTGGTGTGGCCCGCCGCCCGCGCCGCCGGTCCAAAGCGCTGGTTCGCAGCCTGGTCGGCGATCTGAGCGTCGATGAGCGCGTGGGCTGTCTCACGCTCCTGTGGGTCAAGCGTCGAGAACTGCGCCTTGCCGGCGGCGACAAGGAGGACCTTGCGGGTGGCGACGGTACCGGCCCGCTCGACCTGCATGCCGATACGGGCCCAATAGTTGATCTGTTCGGCGATCGTTCGGTGCTCACCGGGAGCAACGGCAGACGCGATCGCAACAACGTCCCCGGCAACCCTGGTCGATGTCGAGGCTGGCTTGCTCACCCCTGGCTCCTTGTCGCGAACTACCACGATTGTCGCAGACTGCGACCGCAACTGTACCCCGATGTCAGGGGTCCTGCCCACGATCGTGAGACCGTGTCCATGGTGGGTGGCGGATCACTCTGCGCCCCAGACCAGATGTCGAACGACTCGTGCCCCGGTGCGGTCAGTTGGCGACCGAGGTGGAATCGATCAACCCCCCAGGCGGTCGAGGCGCCGGTAGCCAACGAGACGACCTATCGATACCGCTGCCGTCTCGCGGGCCAGGGCCCTCAGCGAAGCCGAGCCCGGGGCCGGTGACACGGTCGCCCTCAGACCCACCTCCCGAGCGATGTCGGCCACGCGGCGGCTGTGGGCCGGACTCGAGACCAGCACCACGTCGGAAATGCCCTCGTCCCGAAGGAAGCGGGCCACCGACGCCAGCGACTCATAGGTGCTTGCCCCCTGCACCTCCTTGCGTATGACCTCGTCGCTGAGGCCATGGTCACGCAAGTAGTTGTATCCGGTGGTGGCCTCGGTGTAGCGGTCACCCGGCTGGCGACCACCGGTGACCACCACCAGCGGGGCCACGCCTTCTCGGTAGAGGTCGAGCGCGTGGTCGAGTCGCTGGCGAAGAACGGGCGACGGAACCCCGTTGTACTGAGCCGCGCCCAGCACCACGATCGCATCGGCTCGGACCCGTCCGTCATGGCGGGACGCCTGCCACACCAACACGAAGGTGGTGGCCACATAGGACACCGCCAGCACCGCCACACCCAACCCGAACAGGGTTGGCCACCGAAGCCGACGCCACCACCGTCGACGCCGCGGAGGGTCGGGTCGGGTCATCAGTCCAGACGGGAGCGGAGATCCCTCAACCGTGACAGGGTCCGGTCCGCACCGAGCACGGCCAGCGACTCCCACAACGGCGGCCCGACCGATCTGCCGCTCACCGCCAGACGGACCGGCCCCTGAGCCTTGGAGAGTTGCGGTGCGCCCTCGGCGTTCACCAGCCCAGCGACGACGGCCGCCTCCGCCACCGCCTGCTGAATTGCCGCGGGGAGCCAGTCCTCGGCCCCGGAGGACGCCAGGGTGGTGAGGCGGTCGATGGTGGCGTCGAGCATCTCGGCCACGAGCTTCCCCTTGGTGATGATCTTGGTCCAGGAGTCCTCATCGAAGTTGGGTGCGTCGACCACCAAGAACTCGATCATCGGCTCCACCTCGGCCAGGGTCCGTACCCGTTCCTGCACCTCGGTGGCCATGGACGCCAGCGCGGCCCGGGCCGGTTCCCCCATAGAAAGGAACGGATCGGCGACGTCGAGGAACTCGGGGACGGACAGCGAGCGGATCTTCTCGGCGTTGACGAAGCTGAGCTTCTTCTGGTCGAAGAAGGCCGGAGCGGCGTTGACGTCTTCCAGCCGGTACAGATCGACGATCTCAGATATGGACCGCACCTCCACTCCGTCGGCCGGTCCCCAGCCCAGCAGGGCCAGGTAGTTGACCATGGCCTCGGGCAGATAACCACGGTCCCGGTAGTCCGACATCGAGACGTCGTCACGACGCTTGGACAGCTTCTTGCGCTGCTCGTTGACCAGCAGCGGCAGGTGGGCGAAGGCCTGGGGCACACCGAGCCCGAGCGCTTCCCGCAACAGCAGGTACTTGGGAGTGCTGTTCACGTGATCCTCGCCTCGGATCACATGGGTGATGGCCATGTCCGCGTCATCGAAGGAGTTGGCCAGCAGGAACATGGGAGCACCGTTGCCGCGCACCACCACGAAGTCCTCGATGTCGGTGTTGGCGAAGGAGATCTCACCCCGCACCAGATCGGTCCAACCGGTGCGACCCTCGGCTGGAGTCCGAAACCGCAGGGCTCTGCCCGGCCCGGCCTCGAGCCCCCGATCACGACAGTGCCCGTCGTAACCGGGCTTGCCCCCGGCCGCCGCGTTGCGTGCCTGCACCTCCTCGCCGGTGCAGCCGCAGTAGTAGACGGCACCGGCCGCCACCAGCTTGGCGGCGGCGTCTCGGTAGAGGTCTCCCCGGTCGCTCTGGTGCACCGGCTCGCCGTCCCACTCCAGCCCCAGCCAGTTCAACATCTCCAAGACGTTGTCGACCAGCTCCGGGCGGTTGCGCTCGGCATCGGTGTCTTCGATCCGAAGCAGGAACGACCCGCCGTGGTGGCGGGCGAACAGCCAGTTGACCAAGGCGGAATGACCCGAGCCGACGTGGAGGTATCCGGTTGGGGACGGGGCGAATCTGACTCTGACAGGGCTGGTCACCGGACCATGGTACCGACCGCCCGACCGGTGCCCGGAGGCCGATCTGACCTGCCGGTCCGGTACCGAAGGCTCAGGAGCCGACCTCGGAGGCGTCGGAGTCGAGGTCGACGTCAGGGTCCGGGTCGGGATCGGGGAAGAACAGTGACGGCAGCCGATGGCGAGGCGGTGCCACGGCTTCGGGGCCGAACAGGCGCGACCTGATCGGGGCGGTGGCCCAGCCGAGGGGGCTCGACAGCACGTAGCCGTAGGCGACCACCACCCCGGTCACGGCCGGAACGGTGGCGAGGCCCAGGGCGAAGCCGCCCCCGACCAGCGCCGTCACCCAGCGTCGGTCCGCACTGGGTGACACCACGTCACGGAATGACCGGAACCGGAACGACGACGCCATCAACAACGCCGGCACCACCGCCACTCCGACGGGGATCCATCGCTGCCATCCCTGGATCGGCGGGTCGAAGGCGAACACGGTGGCGATCACCACCCCGGCGGCCCCCGGGCTGGCCAGACCGATGAAGTACCGCTTGTCGGCGTGGGGATCGACGGTCACGTTGAAGCGCGCCAACCGGAAGGCCGCACACGCGATCCACAGGCCCGCGGCCGCCCACCCCACCCAGTAGAGCTGGTCCAACGAGCGGGTGTAGAGCAGGAGCGCCGGAGCCATACCGAACGAGGTCAAGTCGGCGAGCGAATCGAACTGGAGACCGAAGGGGGTGATGGCGCCAACCGCTCGAGCCACCGCACCATCGGCGATGTCGAAGAGCACCGCCACCGCGATCAGGGCCGCGGCGTGACGGTACCGACCGTCTATCGACGCCAGGATCGACGAGAACCCACACAACAGGTTCACCAGGGTGAACAGGCTGGGCAACATCGCGCCCAGCCGGCTGCGCTCGTCGTTGCGGTCCGGGACCACGACGGCGGCCCCGGTGGGTGAGACGAGCCGGAACCGGGATCGGCGGCGCCGGGCGGGCTCTGCATCGACCGGGGCGGGAGGAGCGTCGCCCTCGGGACCGCCCATCAGCGCCCGCCGCCGAATCGGGCCAGGACGGTCTCACCGGCCACGACCTTCTGACCCGAGCTCACCGCCACCTCTGCGGTCGGGGGAAGGAACACGTCCATCCGTGACCCGAACCGCATGAGACCGATCCGCTCGCCGGTGGCAATCTGATCGCCGGCCGAGATCCTGGTCACCACCCGCCGGGCTGCCACCCCCACCACCTGGTGGAAGACCACCACGCGCTGCTGGCCGTCCACCGTACGTTCGACCCGAACCTCGCTTCGCTCGTTCAGTTGAGCGCTGTCAGCCCGGTAGGCCGCCAGGTAGCGACCCCGACGGTGCACCACCGACGTCACCGTTCCCCCGTAGGGGGCCCGGTTGATGTGCACGTCGGTCAGCGACAGGAACATGCTGACCTGGGACCACTCCCCCTCCGGTGCCACCCCGGCCTGGCCCGGCCCGGTGTACATGATCTTGGCGTCGGCGGGGGCGATCACCACGTCGTCGGGCAGGGGTGAGAGGTCCGGGCCGCGGTCGGGGTCACGGAAGAACGCCGCTAGCAGCACCGACGACAGGGTCAGCGACCCAGCCAGAACCCTACGGCCGGCCAGCCCGGCCATGAGCGCACCGGCCGCCGGAACGGCGGCGAAGGCATAACCGTCTCGGTCGATCTTCATGGTCTCCTCGCTCGGTCGCGGCCGTCCCATACTCGCAGGTCGCCGAGCGGTCGGCACCGGCGCAGGGCATCGGTGTCGGCACGGCTCCCGACACCGGGGTGAGCCTCTCGAGGAGCCTCAGGACAAGTCGAGCTGGGCGCGCCAGTCCGAACGGTAGGCCGAGGCGATCTCGTCGTGGCCCAAGGCCAGGACCGAACTGGGGACCGCATCGGCCAGGGCCCGCAGCTCGGGATAATGGGCAGCGGTGTGGTGAACCCCTTCGAAACGACGGCGGCGTTCGTCGACCAACTCCGCCGGAGCTTGGGGATCCAAGAAACCCCACAGCGTGTAGGCAACTTCCAGGTCCTCGGCCATCGGGCCGCGCCCGAAGAGCGAGGCCCGCTTCAGGGCGATGGCGACGGCACCGCGTTCCACCGCCGCCTCCTCCTCGCCCACGGTGAGCACCAGCTTGTGGCGAAGGACGGGGAGAAGCTTCAGCACAAAGCCCGAGTCGGGACCGGGGGCACCCATGCGACCGGCGTCGGCATCGGGCTGGCCCATCGGTATCTCGGCTGGACGATCGGGCATCCAGGCACCCCGCAGACGAAGCGGCGACCGGTAGGACCGAGGCTGGTGGGTGGGTGATGTAGGAACGAAACGAGGCGCGGCCATATCGATTTCGACGCTAGTACCCGCGCCTGGGACCGCTCCCATGGCGGTGGGCCGAGACGGTCATTCCTCGGCGTGCAGGAGCCCGTAGACCAGCGAGTCCTCGAGCGCCTTCCACGACGCCAGGATCACGTTCTCGTTCACGCCGATCGTCGACCAGGTGCGACGGCCGTCGGTGGAGTCGATCAACACCCGAGTGACCGCACCGGTCCCCTTGGACGTGTCGAGCACCCGAACCTTGAAGTCGGTCAGGTGGATCTTGGCGAGCTGAGGGAACCTGGACCCGATGGCCGAGCGGACCGCGGCGTCGAGGGCGTTGACCGGACCGTTGCCTTCCCCGATGCGCATCACACGCTCGCCGTCGACCACCAGCTTCACGATGGCCTCGGTGTCGTGACGCAGCTCGTCGGCCTCGCTCACGATCACCCGGAAGGACTCCATGGCGAAGTAGCTCTGCTCCCACCCCGACGCCCGGCGCATCAGCAGTTCGAGCGACGCGTCGGCGGCCTCGAAGTGGTAGCCCTCGTGTTCGAGCCGCTTCAGCTCGTCGATGACCGTGGTGAGCACTGGCCCGTCCAGTTCCAGCCCCAGCTCTTGCGCCTTGATCGCCACGGTGGCCTTGCCCGCCATCTCCGACACCACGAAATGGGTGTCGTTGCCGACGGTCTCGGGGGCGATGTGCTCGTAGGCGTCCTTGCGGCGGGCGATCGCCGACACGTGGAGCCCGGCCTTGTGGGCAAAGGCCGACGTCCCGACGTAGGGCGCCTGGGGATCGGGAGCGATGTTGACGATCTCGGCCACCTTGTTGGAGACCGCGGTCAGGCGGCTGAGCCGCCCCTCGGGCAGGGTGCGCACCCCCATCTTCAGGGTGAGGTTGGGGATGATGGTGGTCAGGTTGCAGTTTCCGGTGCGTTCGCCGTAACCGTTGATGGTCCCCTGCACCTGGATCGCACCACCGCGCACGCCGGCCAGGGCGTTGGCCACCCCGCAGCCGGTGTCGTCGTGGAGGTGGACCCCCACCTTCACGTCGTCGCGGAAATGGCCGGTGATCTCCCGCACGATGGCCTCGACCTCGTGAGGCAGGGAACCGCCGTTGGTGTCGCACAGGACCAGCGTCTCGGCGCCGTGTTCGGCGGCGGCCTCGAGGAGGCGCAGGCTGTACTCGGGGTTGTTCTTCCATCCGTCGAAGAAGTGCTCGGCGTCGAACAACACCCGCACACCAGCCGAGGTCAGGAACCGGACCGAGTCCGCCACCATCGCCTCACCCTCTTCCAGGGTGGTGCGCAAGGTATCGGTGACGTGGAAGTCCGAGCTCTTACCGACGATGCAAACCGCCGAGGTTCCGGCGTCGAGAAGGTTGCGCAGGGTGGGGTCGTCGTCGACCTTCCCCCGGGGGCGGCGGGTCGACCCGAACGCCACCAGGGTGGACCGCTCGAAGCGCAGCTCCTTGCCCGCCCGCTCGAAGAACTCGACGTCTTTGGGGTTGGCCCCCGGCCAACCTCCCTCGATGAACTGGACCCCCAGCTCGTCGAGGGCATCGGCGATGCGGAGCTTGTCGTCGACGGTGAGCGAGATGCCCTCGAGCTGGGCTCCGTCGCGCAAGGTGGTGTCGTAGATCTCCACCGCCTCGGGTAGGCCCGGATCGCGCGGTGGCAACTCGGGTACCTCGACCGGTTGGTCCTCGTCGCGGGTCATGTCTCGGTCACCTCTCCTCTGCCTTCGGCGTCGGGGTCACCCGACGTGTTCGACCCAGTCCTTGTAACGGTCCACTTCGCCGCGGATGGCGCGGTGGTACTCCTCGCCGATGGCGGTGGTCATGGGGCCGGGGCAGGCGATCGGGCGGTCGTCCACCGAGTTGACGGCGGAGACCTCAGCGGCGGTCCCGCACAGGAACATCTCCTCGGCGACGTACACGTCGGAGCGAGCGATCTCGGACAGCTCGCACTCGTAGCCGAGGTCGCGGGCGATGGTCATCACGCTGTTCTGGGTGATGCCCTCCAAGGCCCCAGAGGACAGGGGCGGGCTGAGCAACTTGCCGTGGCGGGCCACGAACACGTTCTCGCCCGTGCACTCGCTGATCAGGCCGGCTCGGTTCAACATGATCGCCTCGTCGTAACCGGCCTTGAGGGCCTCGACCTTGGCCAGCGAAGAGTTGACGTAGTTGCCGGTGGTCTTGGACGCCGGCGGCATGGTGTTGTGGTCGTGGCGGGTCCACGAGGACGTCTTGAGCCGGATCCCCTTGGTCAGGGCGTCGTCGCCCAGGTACGCGCCCCACGGCCAGCAGGCGATGGCGACGTCGACCGAGCACGGCAGGGTGTTGAGCCCCATCTCGCCGTAGCCGTAGTAGGCGATCGGGCGGATGTAGCAGCTCGACAACCCGCTGGAACGCACCACGTCCTTGGTGGCCTCGACCAGTTCCTCGACGGTGTAGGGGAGATCCATGAGCAGGATCCGGGCCGAGTTGTGGAGCCGTTCCATGTGCTCGGTGAGACGGAACACCGCCGGACCCTCGGCGGTCTCATAGGCGCGGATGCCTTCGAACACGCCCATCCCGTAATGCAAGGAATGGGTGAGAACGTGGATCTGGGCGGCGTCCCAGTCGACGAGCTCACCGTTCATCCAGATCTTCTCGGTCGGTGTGATTGGCATTGGGTGTTCCCCTGGTTCGGTCTCGACCGGATGGTGCCGGTCGGTGGATGGGAGTCGGTTCGTTGGTTTGGGTGGTCGGGCGGCGCCGGGGCTGGGCCGCCTGGTCAGGTCTCGGTCAAAGTCGGGCGGCCACGGCGTCGCCGATCTCGGGGGTCGACGCCGACAGGTCGGTCGTGGCGGCGCAGGCCTTGCGGATCCGTTCGGCGGCCTCGGCCTCACCCAGCAGGTCCAGCATCATGGCGGCCGAGAGGATGGCGGCGATCGGGTTGGCCTTGGCCTGCCCGGCGATGTCGGGGGCCGACCCGTGGACCGGCTCGAACATGGAGGGTGCTCGGCGGGTGGGGTCGAGGTTGCCCGACGAGGCAAACCCGATCCCTCCCGAAACGGCACCGCCAAGGTCGGTGAGGATGTCGCCGAACAGGTTGTCGGTCACGATCACGTCGTAGCGCTGGGGGTCCTGAACGAAGAAGATGCAGGCCGCGTCCACGTGGTTGTAGGCCGTGGTGACCTCGGGGAACTCGGACCCGACCTCTTCGAAGGTGCGCTGCCACAGGTCGCCGGCGAAAGTGAGCACGTTGGTCTTGTGGACCATGGTCAGATGCCGTCGCGGCCGCGAGGCGGCAAGCTCGAAGGCGTAGCGGATGACCCGCTCGACGCCCATCCGGGTGTTGACCGATCCCTGGGTGGCGATCTCGTCGGGAGTTCCCTTCCGGAGGAAGCCTCCCTCCCCGGCGTAGGTACCTTCGGTGTTCTCACGGACCACCAGGAAGTCGATCCCGGCGTCGGCGAGAGTGAACGGGCGGAGGTTCACGTACTGGTCGAGGGCGAAGCGCATCTTGAGGAGCAGGCCCCGCTCGATCACACCAGGGGGCACGTCGGGGGTACCGACGGCGCCGAGCAGGATGGCGTCGAAGCCTCGGAGCTCGTCGAGCACGTCGTCGGGCAGGATCGTGCCGTCCTTGAGGTAACGGGCACCTCCGAGGTCGAAGTCGGTCGTGTCGAGCTCGACTCCGGCGGCGCGCACCACCTTGAGGGCCTCGGCCACCACCTCGGGTCCGATTCCGTCGCCGCCGATCACCGCGATCCTGTGTGCCACTTCCACTCCGTCCAACTGTTCTGTCTGGTTGCTGTGCCACCCGGCCGGGCGGACGATCAGTGCCTACAACGACAAAGCCGCCCACCGAGGTGGACGGCTCCTAGCGCACACCGGTTGCCGGTGTGCGCTACCCGATGGCAATTACCGGGACGAGATGAGACATGGACTCAGCTTAGGGGTTCGGGGATGGACACCGGCAACCGTTTCGGGACCGTTGTGCTGGCCATCGCTCGATCTTCACTTCTCGGGTTTCGGGCCGATAGATCCTCCCAGCACGTAAACCCGGTGTGCCCCGAGGTGGCGACAGTCGATGACCCCTGCGAGCCCGAGCGACGAGGAGTACACCGACACCCCGCTACTGCCGTTTGCGGGCGTGAGCGCGGAGAACGTCTTCGATCTCCCCTACGCCGATGACCCGGCCTCCAGGGCGGCACTACCTCCTCCGCCACTACCGCCGCCACCTCCCCAAGCGCAGCTACCGCCGCCGCCGGTACCGGCACCTGAGGCCCTGAGCGAGGTCCAACCTCCTCCTCCTCCGGCACCGGTGCCCCAGGCTTCGACCGGCACACAACCGGCACCGGCACCCGCTCCGGCATTGGCCCGCAGGCAAGGGGCGTCGGCAGCCCCCCGGCCAGCGGACCCGCGGCCTGAAGCCCAGCCGGCCCACCCGGACTTCGCCGAACCCGCCGTGGTCGACGACGTGGCCGAGCGCGTCGAGCTGCGTGAGCCACGCCCCTTCCTTCCACCGACCTTCTCCACCCCGTCGACGTCGCCCTCCACCCCGTCCACGTCACCGCCTCAGGGGTCGGCGTCGGCAGCGCCGGAGGCATCGCCCGGAGTCCCCCAACCTGCCGCGGTGCCGGTACCACGGGCATCCGTTCCGCCGCCATCGGATCTTGGCGCCAGCGAGCCGGAAGAAGCGGCCGCTACCCGGTTCTCGCTGCCCCCACCGATCGATGCCCAGTACCTGCTCGGGGGCGAGATGCCCCTCGACGAGCCGGAGCGCGACGACCGCCACCTCACCGCTGACGACATTGCGGACCACATGGCGGAGGAGTCCCCTCCGGCCATCGCCGATCAGACCCCGGCCCTGCCTCCGATGGTGGCCCCCGGAACCTTCGACCCGGCGACGGCGACGGGGCCAGGTGGCGGCCGAGGCAAGGGCTCAGGTAACGACCCGTCGCGGCCCTCCAGCCACCGACGGCTCCGACCCCATGCCGACGACGACCCGACCGGGTCCGACAAATCACGACGACGACCTTCGATCCTCCCCGGTCGCCGAGGCTCCTCCACCGAACAGGGCCCGGCCACTCACCACCTGGCTCCGTCCGCCACCGGGAAGATGGGGCCCCTCACCATGTCGCCCGATGCGCCCCTGCCCCCCACTCCACCGCCCCCAACGGCCGCCCCGGCGCCGGGCCCGGCCCCGGCGCCCGCGATGGGTACGGCGTCGGCCACCGCGCTGCCCCCACTGATTCCGGGTGCGGCCTCGCCGTCACCACCCCCGGACGGTCGCCCCACCTCGGGGGCCGCGCCGAGACCGGCGCAGGTGAGTGTGCCGGGCGGTGATGGTCCGCGCATCGCGGATGGCGTGCTGGTTGGATCGGCCGGAGCGGTGATCGCCGGGTTCCTGTGGTGGCTGGTGGTCGCTCTCACCCAAAGCCAAGTCGTCTACGTCTCGGTGTTCCTCGGAGTACTCGTCGGGTTCGCCGTCATCGAGGGGACACGTCGACCGTCGGCCACCGCGGCCGGCCTGGCCTCGGCTCTCACGCTGACAAGCCTTTCCATTTCGCAGTACTTCATCGCCCGGTCCCTGGCGATCTCGGAACTGAACGCCGACATCCCGTTGTGGAACGGGTTCGGTGAGGCGCTCGACGTGATCCGGTCCGCCTACACGGGTGACCTCGTCAACGCGCTGTTCGTGCTGTTGGCCGCGGCCGCGGCCGGTTTCACCGCCTGGCGCCCCACCGCCAGACCACTGGCCCCCGGAGCAGCACCCCCTCGGCCCACCGCCCTGTAGGCCAACCGCCCGCCCAACGGCGCTTTCCCCCACCCACCAATGGCAGAGCCTTCCCCGATCGGGTCGATGTGGGTCCCACGGGTGCCTCCGGTCCCGATCGACGCTCTATCGTTCGGCGGATGGCTGACACCGTCCACCTATCCCAGGCCGCGTTCGATCGCCTCAAAGAGGAGCACGACGACCTCGTGACCCGTGGCCGCCTGGAGATCGCCCGCAAGATCGAGACCGCCCGTGAACTGGGGGACCTCTCCGAGAACGGCGACTACCACGCCGCCAAGGAGGAGCAGGGAAAGATGGAGGGTCGCATCATCCACCTGGCCAAGCTGATCGAGAACGCCGAGATCGTGCAGACCGGTGCCCTCGAGACGGTGCGTACCGGTGTGATCGTGGGGCTTCGTTACGAAGGCGATGACGACGTGGAGCGTTACCTGTTGGGTTCGATCGAGGAACGGGTGGAGGGTCTCGACGTCATGTCGCCCGGTTCCCCCTTGGGGATCGCCCTCATCGACCACCGGGTGGGCGACGTCGTCTCTTATGCCACGCCGTCGGGGGCAGAGCTCTCGGTTGAGATCGAGGAGATCCTGTCGGTGGACGAGTACCACCGCGAACAGTCCTGAACAAGGCGCTCGGGGGGCGAGCCAACTCGCCGGTCGCCCCTTGGGCACCGAGTTACCTCCTGGGGCAGCACCGCTGCCGTTCCCGCTTGCCTGAGCTGGTTCAGGGGGTGAGGCTGGCGGCGTAGGCGTCGGCCACGGCGGTTGCCGCGGCGACCACGGCGGGACCGAACCGGGGGCCCGGATCATCGCCCAGGCGACCGAGCGGGCCCGAGATGCCGACGGCGGCGATGAGGTCATCGCCAACCCGGACCGGAGCGCTCACCGAACCCACACCGGGCGCCCGCTCTCCGGTGCTGGCCAGATAGCCGTCGGTGAGCGGTTCGGCCGCCAGGATGCGCCCGGCCGATCCCCGCCCCAGCGGCAGCCGTGCCCCTTCGTCGACGATGGTGCGCAGCTCATGGCCGGAGTGGAGCGATATGACGCAGACCCGCTGGTCGCCTTCGCGCACGTAGAGCTGGACGCTCTCACCGGTGGCGTCCCGGAGGGCCTCGAGGGCGGGGCGGGCCACCTGTCCCAGCGGCCAGTCGGCCGCCGAGGCCCGACCGAGGGTGACCAGTTTGAGCCCGAGCGCGAACCGACCGTCGGCGGTGCGACGAAGCAACCGGTGCTCTTCCAGCGCGACGGCGAGGCGGTGGGCAGTCGCCCTGGAGATTCTGGTCGTGTTCACCAGGTCGGCGAGAGAGCACGGGGCTGGGGCTGCTGCTACAGCGTCGAGCACCAGGACCGCCTTGTCCAGAACGCCCACGCCGGATCGGGCCGCCCCGTCCCCCCCGACGTTCGACTTGTGGTCCGGGTCTGGTCGCGATACCGTCTGTCCCATCAGTTGGATTCTAGATCCCACATACTGAGATAGTCCAGTCGACAGCCGAGCCACCCGAGGAGCGCCATGAGCACGCCCAAGACCCTGAGCCAGAAGGTGTGGGACGCCCACGTCGTCTCCCGACAGGCCGGCGAGCCCGATCTGCTCTACATCGATCTGCACCTCGTGCACGAGGTGACGAGCCCCCAGGCCTTCGACGGACTGCGCCTCAACGGCCGCGGCGTACGACGGCCCGACCTGACCGTCGCCACCGAGGACCACAACGTGCCGACGGCCGACACCCACCTCGAGATCGCCGATCCCATCTCCCGCAAGCAGGTCGAGACGCTGCGGGCCAACTGCGCCGAGTTCGGGATCACCATCCACCCGATGGGGACCCCCGGTCAGGGAATCGTCCACATCATCGGCCCCGAACAGGGACTGACCCTGCCCGGGATGACCGTGGTGTGCGGCGACTCCCACACCTCGACCCACGGCGCCTTCGGGGCCCTGGCCTTCGGCATCGGGACCAGCGAGGTCGAGCACGTCCTAGCCACCCAGACCCTCCCCCAAGCCGCGGCCAAGACCCTGGCCATCACCGTCGACGGTGACCTTCCCACCGGCAGCACCGCCAAGGACATCATCCTGGCCATCCTGGGCCGCATCGGCACCGGCGGCGGCATCGGCCACATCGCCGAGTACCGCGGGTCGGCCATCCGGGCACTGTCCATGGAGGGCCGGATGACGGTGTGCAACATGTCGATCGAAGCCGGTGCCAAGGCCGGAATGATCGCCCCCGACCAGACCACCTTCGACTACCTCCAGGGGCGGACCCACGCGCCGAGCGGATCGGACTGGGACGACGCCGTCGCCTACTGGAAGACGCTGGCGACCGATGACGACGCCACCTTCGACCGCGAGGTACGCCTCGACGCGGCCGAGATCAGCCCCCACGTGTCGTGGGGAACCAACCCCGGTCAGGTGGCCCCGATAACCGAGCGGGTTCCCGACCCGGCCTCCTTCGCCGACCCGGTGGAACGCAACGCCGCCGAGCGCGCCCTGGAGTACATGGGCCTGACCGCCGGAACGCCCCTCAAGGAGGTGGCGGTGGACACCGTGTTCATCGGGTCGTGCACCAACGGCCGCATCGAAGACCTGAGGGCCGTAGCCGAGGTGGCCAAGGGCCGGCGGGTTGCCTCGGGAGTCCGCACCCTGGTGGTGCCGGGCTCGTGGGCGGTCAAGGCCCAGGCCGAAGCCGAAGGCCTCGATCGGATCATCACCGAGGCCGGGTTCGACTGGCGTGATCCAGGCTGCTCGATGTGTCTGGCCATGAACCCCGACAAGCTGGCCCCCGGCGAACGGTCGGCGTCGACCAGCAACCGCAACTTCGAGGGCCGCCAAGGCCGGGGTGGGCGTACCCACCTGGTCTCCCCCGCCGTCGCCGCCGCCACCGCGGTGGCAGGACACTTCGCCACCCCGGCCGACCTGTAGTCCACATCGGCCCCTACCCACCCGGCACCCCACCCACGGAGAGACAACATGGAAGCTGTTCGCATCGTCACCGGTACCGCCGTCCCGTTGGATCGTTCCGACGTCGACACCGACCAGATCATCCCCTCGGACTGGCTCAAGCAGGTCGAACGCACCGGATTCGACAAGGGCCTTTTCTCAGAGTGGCGCGATGACCGGGATTTCGTGATGAACCAGGAGCAATACGCCGGCGCCACCATCCTGGTCGCCGGACCCAACTTCGGGACCGGGTCGTCTCGTGAGCACGCGGTGTGGGCCATCCAGCAGTACGGGTTCCAGGCCGTCATCTCGCCCCGTTTCGGTGACATCTTCCGCAACAACTCCACCAAGAACGGTCTGGTCCCGGTGGTGGTGTCCCCCGAGATCGGCGAGCAGCTCCTGCGGGCGATCGAGGCGGATCCGACGCTCGAACTGACCGTGGATGTGGACCGGCGCGTCCTCGAGGTACCCGCCCTGGGGCTCGAGGTCGAGTTCCCCCTCGACGACGCGGTCCGTCACCGTTTCCTGGAAGGCCTCGACGACATCGGGCTCACGCTCCAAAAGGGTGACGCCATCGACACCTACGAGTCCGGGCGTCCCACCTGGTTGCCCCGCACCGCGTAGGAGCCGAGCGGTTAGGTCCGGTCGCCGCGGTGAGGTCCACCACCGCGAGCCGCCAACGTCGGCACAGGCGTTGCCGCCGCCGTGGCGACGGTCAGCATAAGCAGCGTGTCAGCCGACGCTCACCGTGGCGGCCGACCCTGTCGGGACCTCGGCTGTATCCGCGTCGGTGACGCCGTGGTGGCCAAGATCGATGGTCACCGCCCCGCGGCGCAGTTTGCGAACCGACACGGCCACCGCCGCGGCCCAGCCGAGGAGGATGAGTCCGTAGGTCGTCATCGCCCCCGACCCGGCCACGTCGAAGGCGCCCAGCAGGGTCCGGGAGTTGGTGAGCACGATGAAGCCACCCACCAGCGATCCCAGGATCTGAGCGGGGATGTGGCGGACCAGGTAGGCGGCGATCGGGGCGGCCACCAGTCCGCCGGCCAGGAGCGCCGCCACGTAGGCCATGTCGATCACCTCGTTGCCGATTCCGATCAGGAACCCCACGCTGGCCGCGGTCGCCACCATGAACTCGCTGGTGTCCACCGAACCGATCACCTTTCGGGGTTCCACCCGCCCCGACACGAGCAGGGTCGGCGTGGCCACCGGGCCCCACCCACCGCCGCCGGTGGCGTCGATGAACCCGGCCACCAGACCCAACGGAGACAGGAACCGCGCCCTCAGCGGGGTCCCGTCGCCCCGCTCCCGCAACGTTCCGAAGGTGAACCGGACCAGGACGTAGAGGCCCAGGGAGCACAAGATGGCGGCCATCCACGGCGCGGCGTCGACGGTGGAGAGGTTCGACAGGAAGGTCGCACCGGCGAAGGCTCCTACCGCTCCGGGGAGACCGAGGCGCAGAACCATCTTCCAGTCCACGTTGCCGAACCGCCAGTGGGCGACGGCAGAAGCCACCGTCGTGCCGATTTCGGAGAGGTGCACCGACGCGGACGCGGCTGCCGGGGCGAGGCCGGAGGCGAGCATCAACGACGACGATGTGACGCCGTAGGCCATCCCCAATGCGCCGTCGACAAGTTGAGCGGCGAACCCGACGATGCTCAACACGATCAACCGACGCATCCCCGACCTCCTTGTCCCTTGTTTCCCTTATTCCTACTGATATAGGGGACTTTAGAGGGATCGGGATTCCCTTGCAACTCGCCAACCACCTTCAGGCGGTCCGAGATGACCAATCAGACGGGTGCGCCCCAGCACAACCCACGCCTGGCCCGGACGACGACTGGACCCGTCCAGCATTCCATTTGGACTGTTCCGACGGAGGTCAGAAAGCTCCCGAAGCTTCAGAAGGTGGTCGCGGAGCCGGTTCCGGTCGATCCGCCGGTACCGGGAGATCCAGTACCGGGAGATCCCGGGGCTGGGACCTCCCCTGCCGGGCTCGGAGCCTCCGCAACGGGTGAGGAGGAAGGCTCAGCGGGGGCCGACGAGCCGGCCGGAGCGGGCAGGCGATCCAACTCGGTGCGGATCTCATCTATGAGGGAGACCCTCTCCTTGATCCGGTCCAGGACCGCATCCAGACGGGGAGCGGCTTCCAGGGCGCTGCGGGTGGCGAGCTCGGAGACCGCCTTTTCGATCATGGCCACCGCCTCGGTGACCCGGGCCAAGGGCTCGGAGCGGTGGAGCCGGGGTACCGCGGCCACCGAGACCAGTTGATCATCGAGCGCGAGGGCTTGCTCCTCGAGTTCGACTCGGACCTCGAGCAGAGCGCCGTCGTTGTCGAAGGCGTCGTTGGCGCGCAGCGCCGCCATCGCATCGCGCAGGCGGCGGTGCAGGACGGCCTCGGGATCGTGGGACCCGAGCCAAGATTCGGGGGCCCTGGTCACCCGCCCCGGAACCACTTGGTTCGATGCCTGCTGGCGAGCCTGGAAGTTGCGTCGCGCCCGGTTGGCCAAGATCACGCCGCCCGCCACGCCCCCGGCCAGCACCACCAGTGCCAGGACCACCACCAGCAGCACCAACAGGGCCATCAGGACGTCCCCGAACCCGACCGGCTCCAAATCACGGCGATGATCACCGCCACGATGACGGCGGCCACGACCGCGGCCGCGATCTTCACCTTGCTCCACGGCCGTTGACCCTGGACCTCGCCGGTCATCCCATTGATGAACACCTGGAAGGGACGCCCGTCGTAGACGACGGTCAACAACCAGATCGGCAACAGGAGGTGCTTGTAGAGCAGCGAGTGGAACACCGTCGACTTCGAGCTGATCCGCTGTTCGTCACCGCCGATGTCGCGGCGGATGGTGGACTCGATCTGGGCGTCCATCACCGCCTTGGCCACCGGGAAACACTCCTCGGCGTCGTTGTCATAGGTTCGGCACAGGTGCCCGGCAACGTATTGAGGGGTGTAGGGCTTGGCGTCGTGGGTGGGCCAGGGCTCCAGCTTGGTGACCTTGTCCTGGTCGAAACCGGTGTTGGCCAGCACGGCCACGTCATCGAACAGGTCCGTCACCGTGCCCGACACGTGGGTCCAGTCGGTGCGGGTCTCGGTGTGGGCGTCATCACCCGACCCGACCGTCACCGTGTAGTGGTCACCTCGCTGACCCGAGTACTGCGTCGTGGTGTCGGCGTCATAGGTGAAGTAGGCGGCGTAGACGCTGGTGAAGGAACCCTTCTGGTTGTACTTCTTGAACTCCGAGGGCGCGAACCAGCGGCTGTTGATCCACTTCTCGATTGCCTCGGTGGCTTGCTTCTGCGGTACCAGGAACGGCAGCACCCCGTCGACGGGCAGCCGGGCCGGAGCGTCGTGCACGTCATCACGCTGGATCGGGGTCGCACAGTACGGGCACCGCTGCGCGGTGAGGGTGCCGGTGAAGGTGGACTGACCACCGCAGTTCTGGCAGGTGATCTGCTTCTCCCCCTCGAGCTGTGGTGCCGTGGTGGAACCGCTGGCAGCCCTCAGTTGAGCCATCGTGCTCTGGAGGTCTCGCTCCATCGGGGCGGCGCGACCGTCGGTGGAGATCTCGGCCTGGAACCCGCAACTGGGACAGGCCAGCTTCTGCGAGGAGATGTCGAACACGAGCTGATCGCCGCACTGGGTGCAGGGGTAGGTCCGCGTCTGTTCGGTGACCTGGAACATCGCCCGGTCATCGGGCACAGGGTCGGTACCCGCCTCCGGTTCCTCCACTGGTGGAGCGGGGGGCGGAGGGGGTGGCGGGGGCGGT
>JAGQSO010000116.1 GCA_020439505.1 Acidimicrobiales bacterium | reverse complement strand
TTTCCGCTGCTCGCCGACGAGGACAAGGAAGTCGGCAAGGCGTACGGCGTGCTGGGCCCGCTGGGGTTCTATCGCCGCAGCGTGTTTGTGATCGACGCGTCGGGCACGGTGGCATACGTGCACCGTGGATATGCCGGTGCGACATTCCGTCGCTCCGATGAGCTCCTGACCGCGGTCCGATCCGCACCTTGAGGTCTCCGATCGTGGGCGGGAGGGACCGGGCCGGTGAGGTCCACGGCTGCGATGTACCTCGAATATGGCTGTATAGCCGTCGTGTGATTGTGTTCGGCCAGCCGTGGCGGCCTCCGGTCGCCGCGTCCGAACGGGCTCGGTAGAGGGGTGGGTGGCGGCGCACCGCAACCGCATGGGCTCGATGGCTGGGCCTATCGACCGCACCTGGACGGGCTGCGGGCACTGGCCGTCTACATGGTCCTGGTGTTCCACGTCGGCGTCGGCGCGATGTCGGGAGGATTCATCGGGGTCGATGTCTTCTTCGTGTTGTCGGGTTACCTCGTCACGGGCGTACTTCTTCGCGACCTCCAGGGTCCCAGCGGTCGGGTTCGTTTCGGCCGGTTCTACGCGAGAAGAGCTCGTCGATTGCTGCCGGCCTCGCTGGCGGTCCTCGTCGTAGTGTCGGTCGCGTTCTCGATCCTCGGCGGCGCGGCTGAGAACATCAGCGTCCTGGAATCGGTCCGTGCGGCCGCGCTCTATGTCGCCAACTGGCACTTCATCGCCCAATCCACCGACTACTTCGCCGCCGACCTCGACGCCAGCCCGGTGCTGCATTTCTGGTCACTGGCGGTGGAAGAACAGTTCTATCTGGCGTGGCCTTTGATCCTGGCCGCGATTTTCGCTGTCACAACCCGGTTCGGGCGACGCCAGATGAGAGCGGCCGTGCTCCTAGTTGGTGCGCTGGCATCTCTGTCACTGGTCGGCGCCCTGAAGCTGGCGGGAAGCGAGACGACCCGCGCCTACTACGGGACCGACACCCGTGCCTACCAACTCCTGGCGGGGGCCTTGGTTGCAATGCTGCCCGGACTGGTCCTCCGGGCGCGGAGCCTTGGTTCGCACACCGGCAAAGGCGTTCCCTGGCCCGGGATCTCGATCTCTGCGGTCGGGGGGCTGGTCATCCTGGGTACTTCCATCTTGGGGATGTCTCCGATTCACCGAGGCGTGCTGACCACCGCTGTCACCGTCGGATTGCTGATCGCGCTGGAGGCCTCTGAGGGCGGGTGGGGGATTCGTATCCTGTCGTTTCGCCCGCTCGCCTATCTCGGTCGGATCTCCTACGGCATCTACCTCTGGCATTGGGTGGTGATAGTCCTGCTCCGGCACGAGTTCGACCTGTCGACGACTTGGTTGCTGGTGGTGACGTCGGTCTCGGCGACAGCCCTGGCGGGGGTGAGCTACCACCTGATCGAGATGCCGGTCCGCACCGCAACGATCCTCGACGCCCGTAGGTGGCCGACGGTCGGCGCCGGTCTCGTGATGAGCCTGCTGGTCGGAGTGGTTGCCGCTCCGGCGTTGTTGAGCTCAGACGCCGAAGTTCTCCCTGCCGGCAGCTCTGTCGCCGCACTGGGGCCGACCGACACAGTGAACGATCGGATGCTGGGTCAGGCCTTTCTCAGCGTGTTCGACTACCGCAAGTGCCCGTCGAGCGCGCCCGATCCTTGTGTCCTTGCCTCGGGTGATGCGGGTTCCGCCATCGTGGTGGGAGACAGCCATGCTGGGGTGTACGCCCCGATGCTGGCTGACCTGGCACGTGAACAGGACCTCACCCTGTACGGAGGCATGCTCAGCTACTGCCCCTGGACCCAGGGGATCAGGTTCAACGAGTGGGGCCCAGATTGCCTGGACGACCAGGATCAGATGTTCGAGGAAATCCTGCCCCGCTTGGATCCTGACATCGTCTTCCTGGCACACCTGCCCGCCGATGATCCCAACCAGCCGTCGAAGATGCGTGACCGAGATGCCGGTGTGGTAGGCGGCGCGAGTCTCAACCGTCATCTGGAGCGACGCGTGCGGTCGTTGGTTGAACGCCTGGTGGCTGACGGGCGCAAGGTGGTGCTGTTCGAACCGTTGCCGGTAGCGCGTACCGAGGACGATCCCTTCGCCTGTCTGGATCGCGGCGGGCGGCTGAAAGACTGCCGGTTCACGGCCTCGCATCCACCGACAGCGGAAGACCGGGTCTTCAGGCAACTGGACGCCGAATCGTCGTCGGTGGTGTCGCTCGACATGGACCGGGCGTCGTGCCCGTCGCTTCCCACCTGTGAGCCGGTGCTGGACGGCCAGATTGTTCGACGCGACTACAACCACCTGACGGTTTCCTTTGCCCGAACGCTCAGGGAAGCCGTCGAGGACCGGTTGGTGAGCGAGGGTTTCCTCGGCTGACGCCAAGGACCGCACCCGGCTGGAGCGGTAACAGGCGGAACCAGGAATCGTCCGCCGAAGGCGGCCCACGAGAACTGGGCAGCGTGCAGCGCAGGTGAGTCCCAACCCCTTGCAAAGAATGCCGGACACGGCACTCGGTGGATCAAACTCAGACTCCGTCGGCTACGCCCAACAGACGGGAGCGGCTGACCGCACGCATGCCGCGGGCGAGTCCGAACAGGGCCACAACCCATGCGACGGCACCCAGGTAGAGGCCGGCGGCCTGAGCGCCGAACAGGGCGCCGGTGCTCTGGCTGTAGGCGATGCCGATCATCGGGAGGGTGACGAGCCCTGCGGCCTGCTGGGCGGCGGCGGTGCTCTTGACCCGGGCCGACAGGCGCAGGACGACCGAGAGCGTGAGGGCGAGGAACGGTGGCACCACCCACAACATCAACACCCACCAGTGGGGGGTGGGGAAGAACCATCCGCCCACCTCGGGGCCCACGAACAGGTTGACCACCAGTGAGTAGATCCCGAACCCGATGATGGTGGTGACGTAGCCGGGCAGGAGGCTGGCCAGGAGCTTGCCCAGGTAGATCTCACGTTCGTGGGCGGGGGAGTGGGCGAGGAACTCCCCAGTTCCCCGTTCGCGTTCTCCCACGATCGTCGATGCGCCGATGGCGGTGGAGATCGTCAGCGGCACGACGATCGCGACGGGAGCGAGAAGGAACACGGCCAGGGCGTAGGCGGTCCGACCCTGGTCGCTTTGTCCCTCGATCTGTGCTTGGGCTGACTTGGGAAGCACCTTGAGGGTCTGGGACATCTGGGACACGACTTCGACGTTGCCGATGCTGGTGATCGACAGCAGCAGGACGGTCGGTATGAACAGGAAGAAGATCGCGCCGAGCAGGATCATCGGCATCCAGAAGCCCTTGTCCTCGAGGAGCTGGCGCATGTCGGACCGGGCCACGATCCGTACTCGACCCCAGTTGAGGGACCTCCAGCTCTCGCGCTGGGCCGGCGTCGCCGGGCTCGGTACGGGGTCGACGGCAAGGGGTGCTTCGGTCATCTATTCGTCTCCGATCCCGGCCAGCCGGTCAGCGCGGCCACCTGTCGGTGGCGGTCGGTGACGGTGTTCTCGGTGCTGGGCGTCAGTTGGCGGCCGCCGTCATCGGCGATGGACTTCTTGGTGCGGACCGCGAAGTACAGGTCCTCGAGCGAAGGCTCGATCGGTTCGACACGGGTGAGGCGGAGGCCTCGGGACACCAGTTCTCGCACGACCTCGGGCGTGTGGTGGTCGCCGTCGAGGTGGAGTCGAACCCTCGTCGGATCCGAGTCCGGTTCCACCATCTTCACGCCGGCGATGGAGCCGGCCGTGGCAAAGGACTCGGGGTTCTCGGCGGCGACGAGCACCACCGTCCCTGGCCAGAACTGGCGGGTGAGATCGTCGGGGGTGCCCGCCACCAGATCGCGTCCGTCCTCCATCACCACCACCGTGTCGGCCAGACCCTCGGCTTCCAGCAGCAGGTGCGTGCACATGACGACGGTTCGCCCGTTGTCGGTCATCTCGCGGATCATCTCGAGCACCGCGTGGCTCGATTCGGGGTCTAGACCCGACGTGGGTTCGTCGAACAGGAGAAGGTCGGGCTGGTGAAGTATCGAGCGGGCCAATGCCAGCCGGGTCTTCATGCCGGTAGAGAACCCACCGACCCGTTGGTCGAGGGCGTGGTCGATGCCGAAGCGTGCGGCCGACTCGCGGATCCGAGCGTCGACCGCCGGGCCGCGGCCCATCCCGTAGAGCTCGGCGGCGTAGGAGAGGTTGGCGTGGGCGTCGAGACGGTCGTAGAGGGCGGGTTTGGCCGAGACGACGCCGCAGCGAAGCCGGACCTCCTCGCCCCTGCGGGCCGGGTCCAGACCGAAGGTCCGGACGGTCCCGCTGTGGGCGTCGAGGGCGCCGGTGATCATCCGGATCGCCGTCGTCTTGCCGGCGCCGTTGGGGCCCAGCAACACCGTGATCCGGTTGGCCGGTACCACGAGGTCGAGCCCGGCCAGGGCGTCGACGGTACCGAAACGGCGTCGGACGCCCTCCAACACCACCACGGGTTCCTGGTCGGGGCGAGGGCGGGCGGGCGGATCTGGCACCCCTACCCATCGGCACCACACCGAAGCACTTGACGAGGCCAGGGCGTAACCGTGTCTCCTTTCTGAACGTGCCGCAAGGTGGCGATCGTGCCGTCGGAGCACCTTGGGGTCGCTCGGCTCGGGTCGTGGACTCGGCTTCGTCGGATCCGCGGGGGAGGGGACGCTGGTTGCTAGCGTCGTACATGTGTTCGTACTGGGGATCGATCCCGGCCTGTCGAGGTGTGGATATGGCGCGGTGCGCGCCACGGCGGCGGGGCCTCGGGCCGAGGCGATCGGTGTGATTCGCACCGATCCGCACACGCCCCTGCCGAACCGGCTGGCCGAGCTTCAACGCGAGTTGCGGGACCTGATCGGTGAGCTTCGGCCCGATGCGGTGGCGGTCGAGCGTGTGTTCTTCCAGGTGAACGTGCGGACCGCCATGTCGGTCGGTCAGGCCAGCGGCCTGGCCATGGCCGAGGCGATCGGAGCTGGGTGCGAGGTCGTGCAGTACTCACCCAACGAGGTCAAGCTGGCGGTCACCGGTGATGGCTCAGCCGACAAGGCCCAGGTTCAGTCGATGGTGCGACGGCTGCTGGCCCTTCGACAGGAACCTCGACCTGCCGATGCCGCCGATGCCGCGGCCCTCGCGTTGTGCCACCTCGCCCGGAGCGGGCTTGCCCGCCGGGTGGCGGTAGCTGCTTCCACCGGAGCGAGGCGGTGATCGGCTCGCTGCGGGGCCGACTGCTCCACCGTTCGCCCGATGGGGAGATCCTGGTGGAGGCGGCCGGTGTCGGATACCGGGTCCAGGCTGGTCCCGTCACCGCGGCACGCCTGGGGGACCTCGATTCGGAGGTCTTCGTATGGGTCCATCACCACATCCGCGAAGACAATCAGGCCCTCTACGGGTTCGCTTCGGAGGCGGAGAGGGCCACCTTCGAGGCATTGCTGGGTGCCCACGGCGTCGGTCCCGCCCTTGCTCAGGCGATCCTGTCGGTTCACCCCCCGTCGGCCCTCGCCCAGGTGGTGGCCGCGGAGGACGCAACCGCGTTGTGCCTGGTGCCGGGGGTGGGGCGCAAGACGGCCGCCCGTCTGTTGATCGAACTCAAGAGCCGCCTGGACGGCGTCGTCGCCCACGTCGCCCCCAGCGCCGGGGACGCGTCCGCCGCTCCAAGCGGTGATCGCCCGACGGTCACCGCTCTGGCCGACGTGAGGGTGGGCCTCGCTGGACTGGGCTATGGCCCCGAGGAGATCGCCGAAGCGACCCGGGACCTGGAGGGGACCGACTCGGGGGACCTCCTGCGGTCGGCCTTGAAACGCCTGTCGGGGAGTCGCTGAGTTGCGTGACGAACTGCTCGATCCCGACGCCGTCGAACCGGCGGAGATCTCCGACGAGATCGGCCTGCGCCCGCGTTCGCTGGACGATTTCGTGGGCCAGACCGAGCTCAAGGAGCACCTGTCGATAATCCTCGGAGCGGCGCGGCTGCGAGGCCAGGCCGCGGACCACCTTCTCTTCGCCGGTCCGCCCGGTCTTGGCAAGACGACCCTGGCGGGGATCGTGGCCACCGAGATGGAGGTCGCGCTTCACGTGACCTCGGGACCGGCCCTGGAACGGGCCGGCGACCTGGCCTCGATCCTCTCCCAACTCGACGAGGGCGACGTCCTGTTCATCGACGAGATCCACCGGCTCTCGAGGGCGGTGGAGGAGGTCCTCTACCCCGCCATCGAGGACTTCCAGTTGGACATCGTGCTCGGCAAGGGCCCGGCCGCTCGGTCGATCCGAATGGACGTCCCCCGATTCACCCTGGTCGGCGCCACCACCCGCACCGGCCTGATCACCGGACCGTTGCGGGACCGGTTCGGCCTGGTGGCCCGCCTCGACTACTACGAGCCAGCCGATCTGGTCGCCATCGTCGAACGTGCCGCCGGGATCCTCGGGGTGGCGGTGGATCGCGATGGGGCGACGGAGATCGCCCGACGGGCCCGCGGCACTCCCCGCATCGCCAACCGCCTGTTGCGGCGGGTTCGCGACTACGCCGAGGTCAGGGGGCGGGGCGAGGTGGACAAGGCCGCGGCCCGAGAAGGACTCCAGCTGTTCGGTGTTGACCAACGAGGGCTCGACAAGGTCGACCGGGCGCTTTTGAGTGCGCTGTGCGAGCGCTTCGGCGGCGGACCGGTGGGGTTGTCGACTTTGGCCATCAGCGTGTCGGAGCCCACCGAGACCGTCGAGGACGTGTACGAGCCTTTCCTGATCCGTGAGGGCCTGCTCATGCGAACCCCCCGGGGGCGGGTGGCGACGCCGGCGGGATGGGCCCACCTGGGCCTTACCGTTCCCGCCGAGGCCACCGATGACGCGCCACCGCCGGGCCTGTTCGGCTGACCCATCGGGCCGGGGCGGACCATCGGGCACCCTGCCCGTACGCTGGCGGGCTGAATGGAAACGGCAGCCCTCCACTACGACCTGCCGGATTCGGCCATCGCCCAACAGCCGATGGAACCTCGCGACGCAGCCCGTCTCCTCGTCGTCACGGCTGGTGGGACCGAACACCTCAATGTCCGGGACCTGGACGCGCTGGTCGATCGCGGCGACATCTTGGTGGTGAACGACACCAAGGTCATGCCCGCTCGACTTCACCTGGCCAAGGCGACCGGTGGTGCGGTCGAGGTGCTGTTGCTCAGCCGATTGGCCGACGGGGACTGGGAAGCCCTGGTCCGTCCCAGTCGGCGGGTGAGCCAGGGGTCGTTGCTCTACGCCTCCACCGGCGACGGCGTCGACCGGCCGGTCTTGACGGTGGGCGAGAAGGTGGGAGGCGTTGGCCCTACCCGTCGGGTTCGGTTCATGGCTGAACCACACGAGGAGGCGGAGCTGCTCCAGCAGTTGGGAGAGGTTCCGCTGCCGCCCTACATCCATGAGCACCTGGACGACCCGGAGCGGTATCAGACCGTCTTTGCTCGCCGGAGCGGATCGGTCGCCGCCCCGACGGCGGGGCTGCACCTGACCGAGGCCCTCCTGGGTCGGTGTGAGGCCGCGGGGGTGGTGGTCTGCCGGGTGGAGTTGGAGGTCGGGCTCGGGACGTTCCGTCCCATCACCGTCGATCGGGTGGAGGATCATCCGATGCATGCCGAGCGCTACCGGATCCCCGCCGCGACGCTCCAGACGCTGGAACCCTTCCTGGGCCAGCCGAGCGGGGGCGACGGTCCGAAGGTCATAGCGGTCGGAACGACCACGGTGCGGGCACTCGAGTCGTGGGCCGCGACCGGACTGGCCAGCGGCGAGACCTCCCTGTTCATCCACGGTGACTACCCGTTCAGGGTGGTCGACCGGTTGATGACCAACTTCCACGTTCCCGGCAGCTCCCTGCTGGCCATGGTCGAGGCATTCGCGGGTCCCGGTTGGCGCGAGTTGTACTCCTCGGCGCTCGAGAACGGCTATCGGTTCTTGTCCTTCGGTGACGCCATGCTCATCGATCGCAGGAGCCTCATGCACGGCACGGGCGGGGGCACATGACCTTGGCGATGGAGATCGAGGCGACCGATGGGGCGGCACGTGCCGCCACGATGGTGAGCGCTCGGGGACGGGTGCCGACCCCCTTGTTCATGCCCGTCGGGACCCGGGCCGCCGTCAAGACCCTCGACACCGCCGACCTCGAGTCTCTGGGTATCCCCTTGGTGCTCGGCAACACCTACCACCTGATGCTCCGACCGGGGGCGGAACTGATCTCCGACATGGGTGGACTCCACCGCTTCATGGACTGGTCCGGTCACCTCCTGACCGATTCGGGGGGATATCAGGTGTTCTCGCTTCGCCCCAAGGTCACCGAGGACGGCGCGACGTTCCGTTCCACCTACGACGGATCGACCCACCACCTCACGCCCGAAGGAGCGGTGGAGATCCAGAGCCTGCTGGGCGCCGACATCCAAATGGTTCTCGACGTGTGCCCCGCCCTGCCGGCGCCGACCGCCGTGGTCAGCGACGCCGTAGAACGGACCGCCAGATGGGCAGAGCGGGCACGGGCCGCCTTCGTGGAGCGAGCTCCGTGGCGGGAGGACCTCGGCCTGGCACAGGTTCAGTTCGGAATCGGCCAGGGTGGAATCGACGAGAGCCTTCGGGCGGACTCAGCCCGACGGACCGTCGACATCGGCTTCGACGGGTATGCCGTAGGAGGGCTGTCGGTCGGTGAGAGTCGCCAGGAGATGCTGCCCGCCCTCGCCGCCGCCCTCGCCCATCTCCCGATGGACCAACCCCGGTATCTGATGGGCGTCGGTGACCCCGCATCGCTGGTGGAGGCGGTCGGCCTCGGTGTGGACATGTTCGACTGCGTGCTTCCGACCCGCCACGCCCGTCACGGCACCGTTCTGACCGGGACCGGCAAGCTCAACTTGAAGCGATCCGAGTTCGAACGGGACGAGCGGCCCCTCGACGAAGGCTGTACCTGCCCGGTGTGCAGCCGTTGGTCGCGCGCTTACCTGCGCCACCTGCACCGCCTTGGGGAACCGACCGCAGCACGCCTGTTGACCATCCACAACGTGGCGTGGCTGTCGGACATGGTCGCCGGTCTCCGCCGGGCGGTGGTCGAAGGGCGCTTCGAGGCCGAACGCCGCCGGATCCTCGATGTGTGGACCTAGCCGGTGCCCAGAACCGGGCCCATCTGACTCTTGGTCGTTCGGTGCGAGTCGCCGGTACTGGGCGATCACTGGTGCAGCTGAACGCGCCGTCTGCTGGTTCGGGCCGAGATCGGGCGATGCCGGAGGAGAGCATGTGATGTCGGTGAGAGCGGGTGATGTAGGGGAGAGGTGACCGCTGTCCTAAGGTTTCGCCGGCCTGAACCCGGCCCTGCCGATCCCCCGACCGAGTGTCCTCGCGTGCCTCAACTGATACTCACAGTCCTGCTCATCGCCATCGGGTGGTTTCTGCTCATCAGGCCTCAACAGGCCAGGGTCCGTGAACAGCGGGCGACGGTTGCCGCGTTGGAAGCCGGTGACGACGTGATCACCGCCGGCGGCATCCACGGCCGGATCACCGATGTCCAACCCGAGACCGTCCGCATCGAGATCTCCTCGGGCGTGGTGGTCACGCTGGCACGGGCCGCCGTGGTTCGCCGGTTGGACCCCAACGCCTCCAATTCTCCAGACAGCTCGGCCGAAACGACCGAGCCGACCTCCGACCCGACTCAGGGAGACGTCTCTTGAAACGTCGACAACTGCTGGTCCCCATGATCATCATGTTGGTGATCTCCTTCGGTGGGGTGGCACTGGCCAGGATCACCGACACCCGACCGGTGCTGGGACTCGACCTCCAAGGTGGGTTCTCGGTGGTCCTCCAGGCCAAAGAGGTCGACGGCCGCATGCCGTCGGAGGAGTCGGTCGACAAGGCGATGGACATCATCCGCCAGCGTGTCGACGGGCTCGGCGTGGCCGAGCCCGACATCAGTCGCCAGGGTCGAACCGTGGTCATCCAGTTGCCCGGCGTCAAGAACCGGGCCCAGGCCGAGTCCCTGGTCGGCTGTACGGCGAGACTCGAGTTCCGGCCGGTCTTGAGCCGCTCCATAAACCCCACCTCGACCGGTCTGGGCGAGTTGCCCACCTCCGGGTCCACTGTCACAACCGAGGCTGGATCGCACTCGTCAGCGCCCGACGGTTCCTCGACCACTGCCGCCGACACCCCCACCACCGCTGGGCCTTCGACGACCGCGGCCGCCCCGTCGACCACCGAGGCCGAAGCCGAGGGTGGCACCGCGGGGGTTGCTCCCGGTGAGGGGGCGCTACCGGCGCAGTTCGCACCCACCACGACCACCACCGCCCCGCCCACGACCACCGCCCCTCCGACGACCGAGGCGCCGACCACCACCGCTGCGCCCACCACCGTCCCCGAGACCACGACCACGGTGGCCGGCGGCCCGACCACCACATCGACCACGATCGCGGCCCGGCCGGGGGAGACCTCCAACTCCGCCTGCGGTTCGTCGGGTGTCACCGTCCAGCCGCCCACCGACACCACTGGCCTGCCGGAGGGTGCGGTGAGCCTCCTGTCCGAAGACGGGAGCGTCGTCTACACGCTGGGCCCGGTGGCCATGGAGGGCGACGCTCTGTCCAAGGCCGACGCCGTGCTCACCAACGGGCAATGGCAGGTCGTGACCGCGGTCAAGGGCAAGTACGAGGACAAGGCCAACGAGGCCTTCAACAACTGTTTCGCCGGCGGCCCTACCTGTCCGGCTCAGGGCGGCTCCAACGGTGCCATCGCCATCGTCCTCGACGGTGTGGTCCTGTCGGCCCCGGCGGTGCAGGCCGCCGACCTCGCTTCGGGAGACAGCTTCCAGATCAGCGGTGACTTCACGGAGTCCGAGGCCAAGGACCTGGCGTTGGTCCTGCGCTACGGCTCGCTGCCCGTCGAGTTCGAGCAGGCTGCTTTGCGGCAGGTCTCGGCCACCCTGGGCAGTGACTCCCTGCGCGCCGGATTGATCGCCGGCGTGATCGGTATCGCCGCACTTTGCCTCTACATGGTCCTCTACTACCGAGGTTTCGGCCTGGTGGTGGTGATCAGCCTCCTGGTGTGGATGGCTCTCATGTACGGCGTGGTGTGCGTCCTGTCCGAAGCCCAGGGGTTGGCCCTCACCTTGGCCGGCATCACCGGCATCATCGTGTCCGTCGGCACGACGGTGGACACCTACGTGGTGGTGTTCGAGCGAATAAAGGATGAGGTCCGCCTGGGCCGGAGCCTTCGCCGGGCCACCGAGGTCGGCTACCACCACGGCATCCGAACCGTGCTCACCGCCAACGGTGCCGCCTTCATCGGAGCGTTCCTGCTGTGGTATCTGACCGTCGGTCCGGTGCGGGGCTTCGCCTACTTCCTCGGTATCTCGGTCATCGTCGACCTGGCCGTGGCGGTGATGTTCACCCGGCCTTTGATCTTGTTGCTGTCCCGGTCCCCGCGCTTTGCCCAGTCGACCTTCTTCTCCATGGGTGCCGATCCGACCACCAGTCCCGCCATGTCCAAGAAGGTGGCGATGCGATGACCTCGTCCAACGACAAAGTCCCGACCGTGGAGACCTCGGACTCCACCAAGCGGGCGGGAATCTGGTCCCGCCTATACAACGGAGAGACCGACTTCGACATCGTCGGCCGGTGGAAGGTCTGGTTCATCGGGTCCTCGGTGGCCATCCTCATCGGCGTGGTGTCGGTGGTGGGCAGCGGCCTGAACCTCGGCATCGACTTCACCGGCGGCACGGTGTGGGAGGTGGCGGCCGGTAAGGCCGAGGTGGCTGACGTCTCAGCTGCCATGACCGACCTCGGCTACCAGGACGCCCAGGTTCAGGAGGTCACCCAGAACAGCGGTGGTGACACCAAGCGGTTCCTGCGGGTCGAAGCGGCGACCGAGGTGGAGCCCGATCCGGCCACGACGGCCGCATTGAAGAAGGCCCGACGTGGTATCGACGGGCTCGTCGACGACGCTCCGCCGGCGGTTCGCGGTGACCTTCGAGGGATCCGGGACGACCTCTCGGGTGTCACCGGCCCGTTCGCCACCCCGGTCCCGGCACCGCTGAAGGAGCTTCAGGCCGAGTTAGACGCCCTGCCCGCCAAGGTTTCCGAGGCCAAGGGAACGTCGGCCAAGACCGTCGTCTACCGAACGGCTCTGGCCCCGATGACCAAAGCGGTCGAGGACCTCGTCGACTTGGAAGCCCAGGAACGGGCCCGGCTCAGCCAGGACGTCACCGAGATGCTCACCAAGCAGACCGGAACGCCCGAGGCCGAGGTGACCATCGACACCGTTGGGCCGTCGTGGGGGCGTCAGATCTCCGAGAAGGCCCGCAGCGCGCTCGTGGTATTCCTCGCCGCGATCACGGTGTTCATCACCATCCGCTTCGAACTGAAGATGGCGATCGCGACCGTGGTGGCCCTGTTCCACGACCTGATCGTCGTCGTGGGCCTGTACTCGCTGTTCAACTTCCCGGTGACTCCGGCCACCGTCATCGCGCTGCTGACGATGTTGGGTTTCTCGATCTACGACGGGATCGTGGTCTTCGACCGGGTCGACGAGAACACCGGTCTCGTGTCGGGATCGAAGGCCAAGATGACCTACTCCGAGATGGCCAACGTGTCTCTCAACCAGGTGCTCATGCGGTCTCTGAACACCTCGATAACGACCCTTCTGCCGATCCTGTCGGTACTGGTGGTCGGGTCTGTCGCCCTCGGCGCCTCGACCCTCGAGGAGTACGGGATTGCATTGTTCCTGGGGCTGATGTCGGGTGCCTACTCGTCGCTGTTCATCGCCACCCCGCTGCTCGCCCTCCTCAAGGAACGCGAGCCCCGTTACCGGGAACTGCGCAAGAACGTGCTGGCTCGGAGGGCGGCCGGTGACGAGGCGGAGTTGGCGGGCGCCGCGGCCGGTAACCCCGTCGCTCCGGGCTCAGCCCCCCGACCTCGTCGGCGGGCCGGCCGCTGAGACTGCCGCCCGGCGGGCGTTGACACCTCCGGTAGTTTCGCTCTCGTGGTGACACCCATGAACCCCATCGACCTCAGCGCATTCATCCGCGACGTCCCCGATTTCCCTTCCGATGGTGTCCTGTTCAAGGACATCACCCCGATGCTGGCCTCCAGCGCGGCGTTTCCGGTCTGCATCGACGGTCTCGCCGCGGCCTTCGAAGGGGAGCGCGTCGACAAGGTGATCGGGGTGGAGGCTCGTGGCTTCATCCTCGCCGCCCCGGTGGCGCTTCGCCTCAGGGCCGGCTTCGTTCCGGTTCGCAAGCCGGGCAAGTTGCCGTGGAAGACCGAGTCTCGGGAGTACTCCCTCGAGTACGGAACCGACCAGCTCGAGATCCACCGGGACGGGCTGAACAAGGGTGATCGGGTGGTGATCATCGACGACGTGTTGGCCACCGGCGGTACGGCCGGCGCTACGGCTCGGCTGGTGGAAGATCTCGGTGGGACGATCGTCGGGTTCGGGTTCCTGATGGAGCTCGCCTTCCTGCCCGGGCGCGACAGGATCTCGGACTACCGGATCTCCAGTCTGCTCACCTACGCCTGACGTCGACTCCATAGGGGTGAGTCACCGAATGGGTAGCACTCCGGTTCCCTAGGCTGGGTTCATGTCAACCGTCAGCAGGGTCCTGCCATGGCGTCGCTCGAGCGCTCCGGCCTCGGTGGAGTTGGCCCCTCTGCTGGCGGCATTCCGTTCCCATCAACCCAAGTCCTCGACTGCGCTGATCACCCAGGCCTACGACCTGGCCGCCAGCGCCCATTCCGGTCAGACCCGCCGAACCGGAGAGCCCTACATCCAGCATCCGCTGTCGGTGGCCCAGATCGTGGCCGAGCTGGGCCTGGACGAAGTGACGATCGCGGCCGCCCTTCTGCACGACTCGGTGGAGGACACCGGTGTCGGACTGGAGGAGTTGACGCGCCGCTTCGGTCCCGATGTGGCCGGCATCGTGGACGGCGTCACCAAGTTGGACCGGCTCAGCTTCGACTCCAAGCAGGCTCAGCAGGCGGCGTCGATGCGCAAGATGCTGGTGGCCATGGCCAAGGACCTCAGGGTCCTGATGATCAAACTGGCCGACCGCCTCCACAACATGCGGACCCTCGGCGCCATGTCGGCGGAGGCCCAGACCCGCATCGCCCGGGAGACGCTCGACGTGTACGCGCCGCTCGCTCACCGCCTCGGTATGCAGGAGCTCAAGCAGCAACTCGAAGACCTGAGCTTCGCCACCCTCCACCCGAAGCAGTACGCCGAGATCGACCACATGGTCTCCACCCGGGCTCCGGAGCGGGAGCTGTATCTGGCCCAGGTGCTCGAGCAGGTGAGGGAGCGTCTTCGCGAGCTCGGGGTGGAGGCTGAGGTCTCGGGTCGCCCGAAGCACCTGTGGAGCATCTACGAGAAGATGGTGGTCAAGGGCCGTCAGTTCGACGACATCTACGACCTGGTCGGCATCAGGGTGCTCGTCGAATCGGTGAAGGACTGCTACGCCGCGCTCGGTTCGATCCACGCCACCTGGCGGCCGGTGCAGGGTCGGTTCAAGGACTACGTGGCGATGCCCAAGTTCAACCTCTACCAGTCCCTGCACACGACGGTGGTGGGCCCGTTGGGAAAGCCCCTCGAGGTCCAACTGCGGACCCGGGAGATGCACCAGCGAGCGGAGTTCGGGGTGGCCGCCCACTTTGCCTACAAGATCGGTTCGCCCACCGACGAGTTGGCCTGGCTCAACCGGATCGTGGACTGGCAGCAGGAGACCTCCGACCCCGCCCAGTTCATGGAGACCCTCAAGGTCGACTTGGAGCAGGACGAGGTCTACGTGTTCACACCCAAGGGCAAGGTCGTGACCATGGCCAAGGGGGCGACGCCGATCGACTTCGCCTACGCCGTGCACACCGAGGTGGGCCACGCCTGTGTCGGAGCCCGGGTGAACGGTCGGCTCGTGGCTTTGAGCCACCAGCTCAACTCCGGCGACACGTGTGAGATCTTCACCTCCAAGGTCGAGGGCACCGGTCCCAGCCGGGACTGGTTGCAGATCGTCAAGACACCGCGGGCGGCCAACAAGATTCGCCAATGGTTCTCCCGCGAGCGCCGTGACGACGCCCGTGAGGCCGGGCGGGATGACCTCCAAAAGCAGCTTCGCCGCGAGGGGTTGCCCACCCAGAAGCTCCCCGCCTCGGTGCTGAACGAGGTGGCCAGCGGCCTCAACTACCTAGACGTCGACGCGCTCTACACGGCCATCGGTGAACACCACGTCTCGGCCCAGTCGGTGGTGGCCAGGATTGGCAAGGCGCTGCGATCGGGCGACGGGCGCGAGGAACAACTCCCCACCACCGTCCACCGTCACCGCCCGACCAAGGTGACCCGGCCCGGAGCCGGCGTTCACGTCGAGGG
>JAGQSO010000115.1 GCA_020439505.1 Acidimicrobiales bacterium | reverse complement strand
CTGGCGGACGAGATCGTCATCTGCTTCCTCCAGACCCCCTACCAGGGCGGTCGCCACCAACGCCGGGTCGACGAACTGGCCGAGATCGCCGCCTTCGGGCTCGACGGCGGCGCTCTGGACAACTACCTCGATTCTCTCGTTCCCGGGATCACCGCCCGGGCCACCGACCCAGGAGCATCCCGATGAGCTGGCCCACCGACCGCGACACCGAACTGTTCGACATCGTCGACGCCGAACGGGACCGCCAGAACCGCACCGTCCAGCTGATCGCGTCGGAGAACTTCACCTCTCCGGCGGTCATGGAGGCCACCGGGTCGGTACTCACCAACAAGTACAGCGAGGGCTACCCCGGCAAGCGCTACTACGGCGGCAACGAGGTGGTCGACCAGGCCGAGGAGCTGGCCCGGGACCGGGTCAAGGCCCTGTTCGGTGCCGAGCACGCCAACGTCCAACCCCACTCCGGTGCCAACGCCAACATGGCGGTGTACCTGGGGCTACTCCAGCCCGGCGACACCGTGCTGGGCCTCCGGCTCGACCAGGGCGGGCACCTCACCCACGGCTCGCCGGTCAACGCCAGCGGCATCCTGTACCGCTTCGTGTCCTACGGCGTCACTCCCTCCGACGAGCGCATCGACTTCGACCAGGTCCGCGACCTGGCCCTCGAGCACCGACCGAAGCTGATCGTGGCCGGTGCGACCGCCTACCCCCGGATCATCGATCCCCAGCCGTTCCGGGACATCGCGGATGAGGTCGGGGCCCTGTTCATGTTCGACGCCGCCCACATCGCCGGCCTGATCGCCGGTGGCGTCCACCCCAACCCGGTCGAGGTGGCCGACGTGGTCACCTTCACCACCCACAAGACGCTGCGCGGACCCCGCGGCGGCTGCATCCTTTCGAGGGCCGACCACGCCGCCGCCATCGACAAGGCGGTGTTCCCCGGACTCCAGGGAGGCCCGCTCGATCACGTGATAGCGGCCAAGGCGGTGGCCTTCCGCGAGGCGGCCCAACCGGAGTTCGCCGAGTACGCCCGCAATGTGGTGTCCAACGCCGCCGAGCTGGCCGAGGCCCTGGCCTCCCATGGCCTGCGCCTGGTGTCGGGCGGCACCGACAACCACCTGATGCTGGTCGACCTACGCAGCTTCGATGCCGACCTGTCGGGCAAGAAGGCCCGACTGGCTCTCGACCGAGCCGGCATCAGCCTCAACGAGAACACGGTTCCCGACGACCCCCGCCCGCCCTACATAACCTCGGGGCTTCGCATCGGTACCCCGGCGGTGACCACCCAGGGAATGGGCCACCGTGAGATGCGCGAGATCGCCTTCCAGATCCACCGGGTGCTGACCCATCGCGACGACGACAAGGTCATCGACGCCACCCGGGCCGAGTTGGCCGAGCTCTGCACCAAGTTCGCTCCCTACCCCGCCTGAGGTCAGGTGCCCCCCACCTCCGCCTACGTGGTGGTGTTCGCGGTGGCGTTGGCGACCACCGCAGCAGTCACCCCGCTGTGTCGGGCGGTCGCCCAGCGATTGTCGATCATGGCGCCGGTGACGGACCGGGCCGTTCATTCGCGTCCGGTGGCCTACCTGGGGGGTGTGGCGATGCTGGTCGGGTTCCTGGTGGCCTTCGGCGTCGCCTGGACCATGACGGGGTTCGCCCCGGTGTTCGAGACCGCCAGCGTGCCCCTAGGCGTGGCCCTCGGGGCGGTGGTGCTGTGCGGCGTGGGGACCCTCGACGACGTCCGTGACGTGTCGGCGCCGGCCAAGACCGCAGGGGTGGTGCTGGCCGGATCGGTGATGTACGCCCTCGGGGTCAGCCTCTTGTACTTCAGGGTTCCCGTCTTCGACACGCTCTTCGTGCTCGGTCCGGACCTTGCCCCGCTGATCAGCGTGTTGTGGGTCCTGGGCATGGCCAACGCAGTGAACCTCATCGACGGTCTCGACGGGTTGGCGGCGGGGATCATCGCCATCGCCGCGGGCTCGTTCTTCCTGTATGGGCACAAGTTGGCGACGGTGGGGGTAGAGATCATCTCCGTCGACAACCCCAGTCCGCTGGTGTCGGTGATCGTCGCCGGGGTCTGTCTGGGGTTTCTGCCGTGGAACTTCCATCCCGCCCGGATCTTCATGGGCGACGGTGGGGCCTTGATGCTGGGAGGCCTGATGGCGGCGGCCACGATGCTGGTCGGCGGCCAGACCAGCCAGACCTTCTCCGGTCAGGTGTACTTCTTCTTCGCTCCGCTGTTCATCCCGTTCTTCGTGATGGGGGTCCCCATCGTCGATACCGCCTTCGCCATCGCCAGACGGGCCAGGAACCGCTCGGGCCTGGCCGACGCCGACAAGGAGCACCTCCATCACCGCCTGATGGGCCTTGGGCACGGACACCGGAGAAGCGTCGTCATCTTGTGGCTCTGGACCGGACTGCTCGCGGTGTTCGTCCTGATCCCGGTGTACACGGGTGAGGGTGACGTTTGGGTTCCCGTAGCGGTTCTGCTCGCTGGTCTGGTGCTCTACACCTTCTTCCATCCGGGTGCCCGGGCGGCGTCACGGGTCGATTCGGACACCGATGGTGAGATCCCCGAGTCGCCCGCTCGTTGACCGGTCGGGGTCTGGGGAAGATGATCGAACGGTTGGACCGGGCCAGATTTGGAGTTGATCACCCGTTCCCCTAGATTGCGCTCTGGTTCACAAAGTCCTCGAGCGGTCGATCAGGCGGCCGGGGAACCTCGAATCGATTCCTTCCGGACCGGCATCACCCACTGAGCGAGCCTCCACCATGGACCTCCTAGCGCGTCGACAGCTGAACAAGGGCTACGCCGACACGCTGGCGCGCGGATTCGAGTTCGCGGCGGTTCCGGTCGTGTTCGGCGGAATCGGCTGGTTGATCGACCGTTCGCTCGGTACCTCGCCGCTGTTCACCATCGGGTTGGTGGTGTTCGGTTTCGTCGGGATGTTCGTCAAGCTCTGGCTCGGCTACGACGCCGCCATGAAGCGCGAAGAGGACGGGGCCGTGTGGAACCGCTCCCGCGCCAAGGTGTCCGCCACGAACATGCCGACCACGGGGGAGGCCCCGTGACCATGACCGCGGACTCCACGTTCACCCTGCGCGACACCGGCCCCGCCGTCGAGCGCGAGGTGGCCGGTGACCTGATCCGCCGTGGGGTCAAGGCCCTTCCGATCTTCCTGGCCCTGGGGTTCGTGGGCTGGGGCGTCGACGGAGTCCTCTCCGTCGCCTTCGCCGCCGGCCTGATCCTGGCCAACTTCTGGGTGTCGGCCGCCCTGCTCGCCTGGGCCGCCCGCACCTCCTACAGCCTTCTGATGGGCGTCACCCTCTTCGGGTTCCTGGTACGCCTGGGCGCCATCGTCGGCGCCGTAATGGCGGTGCGCAACATGGACTGGGTGGCCGCCTGGCCGCTCGGTGCAACGCTCATCGTCGCCCACCTGGGCCTCCTGTTCTGGGAGGCCCGTTTCGTTTCCGCCTCACTGGCCTTCCCCGGCCTCAAGCCCGGTTCTGAGGAGTAGACCACCCCGTGCTGGCTCTCGAGTTCCCACCGCTCTCCCACGTAGTCCGCTGGCCCGCCATGTTCGGCGAGGGCACCTTCTACGCCTTCAACAAGGTCGCTCTGATCTGCATGTTGGCCACGGTGATGACCTACCTGGTCTTCATCCTCGGCAACAAGAAGCAGCTCGTTCCCGGTCGAGCCCAGAGCATCGCCGAGATTTCGGTGGAGTTCATCGAGGACCAGATCGTCAAGGAGAACATCGGTGACCACCACCTGGGCTGGACCCCGGTGCTGATGGCCACGTTCTTCTTCATCTTCTTCACCAACATCTTCGAGATAATCCCGGTGTTCCAGATGCCGGCATCGGCCCAGATCGCCGTGCCGATGATGCTGGCCGTGTTCGCCTTCTTCTGCTACGTCGGTGCAGGTATCAAGGCCCAGGGACCGCTCGGCTACATCAAGTCGTCGCTGTTCCCGCCCGGCCTGCCGGTCGTCCTCTACCTGTTGATTACCCCCATCGAGTTCGTGTCGACCTTCCTGGTTCGCCCCTTCTCCCTGATGGTGCGTCTCTTCGCCAACCTGTTGGCCGGCCACATGCTGCTGGTCACCTTCGCCACCCTGTCGGCCGGACTGTTCACCGCCAAGTGGTACGCCATCTTCCTGCCGCTCCCGGCCTTCGCCATGATCTTCTTCACGGCGTTCGAGATCCTGGTGTCGTTCCTCCAGGCTTACGTGTTCACCCTGCTCCTGTCCGTGTACATCGGACTGTCGATCCACGCCGATCACTGAGCAACCCCGTTCTCATCCAGAGACCAAGCAAACCCAGACCCAAACCACGAAAGGGCTAGGAGACCAAAATGCTCCTCGCAGAGATCACCAACAAGGGCGCTGCCGCCATCGGTTACGGCATCGGAGCCCTCGGCCCCGGTATCGGCATCGGCTACCTGGTCGGCCAGGCCGTCCAGTCCATGGCCCGTCAGCCCGAGGCCGCCGGCATGGTGCGTACCACCATGTTCCTCGGCGTCGCCTTCGTCGAAGCCCTTGCCCTCATCGGCTTCGTGGTCTTCTTCCTCGCCGGCTCCTGATCCAGGCTCCGGCCGAAAGGACACATCTGATGAGACGATTCCGTCTGCTCATGGCAGTCACCGCGGTCGTTCTCCTGGGTCTCCTCGGGTTCGCCCGTGGGGCCAGCGCCCAGGAGGAAGGCGGCCACGAGGAAGGTCCCACCGCCATCTCGGTTCCTGCCGAGGAGGTCGAGGGAGGTGAGAAGGAGGTCTCCCACGCCGTGCACGCCTGCGTGCAGGAGATGGAGGCCGCCAACTCCATCGACGTCGATTGCCAGAAGGCTCCCAACCCGCTGCTGCCCGAGACCCACGAGATCTTCTGGGGCTCGTTCGGCTTCGTGGTGGTCATGATCGGCATGTGGAAGTTCGCCCTGCCGGCCATGCGCACCTCGCTCGACGCCCGCGCCGACCGCATCCGCAACGACCTCGAGTCGGCGGAGGCCCAGCGCACCGAGGCCAGCGACATCCTCGCCCAGTACCAGGCCCAGCTCGCTGACGCTCGCAACGAGTCGGTCCGCATCATCGAGGAAGCCCGTCAGACGGCCGACGAGATGAAGCGTGACCTCGCCGCTCGCACCGAGAGCGACATCGCCGAGATGCGGGCCCGTGCCGCCGCCGACATCGAGTCGGCCAAGGTGCAGGCCATCGCCGACCTGCGTGGCGAGGTGGCCGCCCTGGCCATCGGCGCCGCCGAGCAGGTGGTGGAGCGCAACCTCGACCGCGACACCAACGTGGCGCTGATCGAGTCCTACATCAACCAGGTGGGGGCTTCGAGCTGATGACCGACGACCGCACCACGGCGTACGCCGAGGCCCTCTTCGCGGTCGCTCGGTCCGAAGGCCCCATCAGCGAGGTCGAGGACGAGCTGTTCCGGGTGGCCCAGGTCGTGAAGGGTAACGACGAGCTGCGAGACAAGCTCGCCGACCCTCACATCCCGGTGGCCGTCCGCCAGCAGATCGTTGTCGACCTCCTCGGCGGCAAGGCCCTGCCCGTGACCACCAGCCTGGTCTCGATGGTGGTAGGTACCGGCCGGGTCCGTGACCTGCCGGCCATCGTCGACCAGATGGTGGCCATGTCGGCCGCCGAAGCCAACAAGGAGGTGGCCGAGGTCCGTTCGGCCATCGCCCTCACCGACGACCAGAAGTCCCGCCTCGCCGAAGCACTCGGCCGGGCCACGGGCAAGCAGGTCGAGGTCAAGGTCATCGTCGATCCGTCCCTCAAGGGCGGCGTGGTGGCCCAGGTCGGAGACACCGTCATCGACGGTTCGATCCGCCGACGCCTCGACCAGCTCCGCAACGCCCTCTGAATCCACTCGCCACCAAGGCTCAGGAGAAACGGCACATGGCCGAGCTCACCATCAACACCGAAGACATCACCGCCGCCCTCCGCAAGAACCTGGAAGGGTTCAAGCCCGACGTATCCGCCGCCCAGGTTGGCCGGGTGCTCGAGGTAGGCGACGGCATCGCCACCATCGGGGGCCTCCCCGACTGCGCGGTGAACGAGATGCTCGAGTTCGCCGACGGAACGATCGGTCTGGCCCTCAACCTCGACGAGGAGTCGATCGGCGCCGTGGTTCTCGGCGAGGTCGGCAACATCGAGGAGGGTCAGGTCGTCCGGGCCACCGGCGAGATCCTCTCGGTCCCCTGCGGCGACGGGCTGCTCGGCCGGGTGGTCAACACCCTGGGTGAGCCGGTCGACGGCAAGGGCCCCCTGGTCAACGTCGGCACCCGGCGCATGGAGGTCCAGGCCCCCGGCATCATGGGCCGCAAGCCCGTGCACGAGCCGCTCCAGACCGGCATCAAGGCCATCGACGCCATGACGCCGATCGGACGGGGTCAGCGCGAGCTGATCATCGGTGACCGCAAGACCGGCAAGACGGCGGTGGCCATCGACACCATCTTGAACCAGAAGGGCCTGGGCGTTAAGTGCGTCTACGTGGCCATCGGTCAGAAGGCCTCCTCGGTCGCCCAGACCGTGGCCACCCTCGAGGCCCGTGGCGCCATGGAGTACACGGTCGTGGTCGTGTCTCCCGCCTCGGACCCCGCCCCCTACAAGTACCTCGCCCCCTACACCGGCTGCGCCTTCGGCCAGCACTGGATGGAGAACGGCGAGCACGGCCTGGTGGTGTACGACGACCTGTCCAAGCAGGCCGAGGCCTACCGCGCCGTGTCGCTGCTGCTGCGTCGTCCCCCGGGGCGTGAGGCCTACCCCGGTGACGTCTTCTACCTGCACAGCCGTCTGCTGGAGCGGGCCGCCAAGCTCAGCGACGAGAACGGTGCCGGCTCCCTGACCGCCCTGCCGATCATCGAGACCAAGGCCGGCGACATCTCGGCCTACATCCCCACCAACGTGATCTCGATCACCGACGGCCAGGTCTTCCTCGAGGACGACCTGTTCAAGTCGGGTATCCGGCCCGCCATCAACGTGGGCCAGTCGGTGTCCCGAGTCGGTGGTGCCGCTCAGATCAAGGCCATGAAGACCGCGGTGGGCACCCTCAAGGGTGACCTGGCCCAGTTCCGTGAGCTCGAGGCCTTCGCCTCCATGGGGTCGGAGCTCGACGCCGTGTCCCAGGCCACCTTGGACCGGGGTTACCGCCTGACCGAGCTGCTCAAGCAGGGTCTCAACTCGCCCCTGCCGGTAGAGGAGCAGGTGGTGGTCCTCTACGCCGGGACCAACGGCTACCTCGATCCCGTGCCGGTGGCCGACGTCCGCCGCTACGAGGCCGACCTCCTGTCCTGGCTTCGTACCCGCCACGCCGCTCTGCTCGGCGGTATCCGCGACACCGGCAAGCTCGACGAGGACGCCCTCAAGGCCGCCCTGACCGAGTTCGGCAACGACTTCGTCGCCGGTACCGGCAACCCCGAAGGCCAGTAGGAGCACCGATGGCCGGTGGTAAGGAGCGGGCCCTCCGACGGAGGATCAAGTCCGTTCAGTCGACCAAGAAGATCACCAAGGCGATGGAGCTGATCTCGGCCAGCCGGATCGCCAAGGCTCAGGAGCGGGTCCAGGCGGCCCGCCCCTACGCCGACAGCATCACCGGGGTGATCCGCAACCTGGCGGCGGCCGGGGCGGGTGGAGACCTTCCCCTCCTGAACGCCCGCGAGGAGATCACCACCGTCGCCTTCGTGGTGGTCGCGGCCGACCGCGGCCTTGCCGGTGGCTACAACTCGGCTGTCATCCGCCAGACCGAACGGGCCATGGCCGAGGAGGAGGCCGCTGGGCGCTCCACCGCGCTGATCACGGTCGGCAAGAAGCCCACCGGCTACTTCCGCTTCCGTGGCCACGAGATCGCGGCCAGCTTCACCGGCTTCAGCGACAGCCCCACCTACGAGGACGCCCGCGAGGTCGCCCGCTATGTGGCCGAGCGGTTCGACTCCGGTGAGTACTCCGAGGTCCGCATCGCCTACACCCGGTTCATCACCATGGGCAGCCAGTCGGCGGAGATGGTGCGCTACATGCCCCTCGACACCACCGAGCTGTCCGAGGACGGCGAGGCCGGGCCCTCGGCCGACTACGAGTTCGAGCCGAACCCCGACGCCATCTTGGAGCGCCTCCTTCCCCGCTACGCCGAGGCCCGGCTCTACGCCGCCCTCCTCGACGCCGCGGCGTCCGAGCACGCCGCCCGTCAGCGGGCCATGAAGTCGGCGACCGAGAACGCCGAGGAGATGATCGTCAAGCTGAGCCGGGTCATGAACCGGGCCCGCCAGGACGCCATCACCACCGAGATCATGGAGATCGTGGGTGGCGCCGAGGCTTTGCGCCAGGCCGCCACCGACGGAACCGACCTGCTCGTCGACCAGGTCAACGTCGACGATCTCTTCCCCGCCCGCACCGGTGAATCCGGTGAGCCTTCACGCCCCCTCCACTTCGCCGCAGGAGACCAGTCATGACCATCACCAACGAGCCCGCGACCCAGCGCAAGGAGGGTCGGGTGGTCACCATCGCCGGCCCGGTGGTCGACGTGGAGTTCCCCTCCGACGCCATCCCTGAGATCAACTCCTGCCTGTCGATGAACATCGAGGTCGACGGCAAGCCCACCGAGGTGCGGGCCGAGGTGGCCCAGCAGATCGGTGACAACCGGGTGCGGGCCATCTGCCTCAAACCCACCGACGGCCTCCGTCGCGGCACCACCGTGCGCCACACCGGCGCCGGCATCACCGTGCCGGTGGGAGACAAGGTGCTCGGCCACGTGTTCAACGTGATCGGTGAACCGCTCGACATCACCTCTGAGGAGCTCGGCGAGGTTTCCGACCGCTGGGAGATCCACCGGCCGGCCCCCGACTTCGACACCCTCGAGCCCTCGGCCATCATGTTCGAGACCGGCATCAAGGTCATCGACCTGCTCACCCCCTACAAGCAGGGCGGCAAGATCGGCCTGTTCGGTGGCGCCGGCGTGGGCAAGACCGTGCTCATCACCGAGATGATCCGTCGTGTGGCCCAGAACCACGGCGGTGTGTCGGTGTTCGCCGGTGTGGGCGAGCGCACCCGTGAGGGAACCGACCTGTTCTTGGAGATGGGCGAGTCGGGCGTGCTCGAGAAGGCCGCGTTGTGCTTCGGCCAGATGGATGAGCCCCCGGGCGTCCGCCTGCGGGTGGCCCTGTCCGCGCTGACCATGGCCGAGTACTTCCGTGACGTTCAGCAGCAGGACGTGCTGTTGTTCGTGGACAACATCTTCCGCTTCACCCAGGCCGGCTCGGAGGTATCCACCCTCCTCGGCCGCATGCCTTCGGCCGTGGGCTACCAGCCCACCCTGGCCGACGAGATGGGCGTGCTCCAGGAGCGGATCACCTCGACCCGGGGTCGCTCCATCACCTCGCTCCAGGCCGTGTACGTGCCCGCCGATGACTACACCGACCCGGCGCCATTCACCTCCTTCACCCACTTCGACGGCACTACCGAGCTGAGCCGTGACATCGCGGCGCTCGGTATCTACCCCGCCGTGGACCCGCTGGCCTCCAGCTCCACCATCCTCACCCCCGAGGTGGTAGGCGACCGTCACTACAACGTGGCCCGCAAGGTGCAGCAGGTGCTCCAGCGCTACAAGGAGCTCCAGGACATCATCGCCATCCTCGGTCTCGACGAGCTGTCCGAAGAGGACAAGGTCGTGGTTTCCCGGGCCCGCAAGGTCCAGCGCTTCCTGTCCCAGCCGATGTACGTGGCCGAGGTGTTCACCGGTCTGCCCGGTGTGACCACCCCCGTCGACGAGACCGTCGACTCGTTCGAGCAGCTCGTCAACGGCGACCTGGACGACCTGCCCGAGCAGGCCTTCCTCAACGTCGGTGGCGCCGAGGCCGCCCGAGCCAAGGCCGTCGAGCTCCGCAAGTCCGCGGGGGAGTGACGTGACCCTTCAGGTCCAGGTGGTGTCGCCCGAGCGCATCTTGTGGACGGGTGAGGCCGAGATGGTCACCGCCCGCACGGTGGAGGGTGGCGACATCAGCTTCCTCACCGGCCACTCTCCCTTCGTGGGGGCCCTGGAGGTCTGCAAGGTCACGGTCCGCCCCGACCAGGGTGACGACCTGTACTTCGCCGTGCACGGTGGATTCGTCGAGATCTTCGAGGACCGGGTCTCCCTGCTCTCCGACGTGGCCGAATCGACCAGCCAGATCGACGTCGAACGGGCCACCGAGTCACGCGCCGCGGCCAAAAAGGCGCTGGCCGACAACCCCGGCGACGCCGAGGCGGTCGTGGCCCTGCGCCGGGCCGAGGTCCGCCTGGAGATCGCTGGCGTCGTACCCGAGTAGGCGTCTTAGCGCCTGCCCCGCCCCGGTCCGACGGCGCTCGCGGCGGGGAGAACTGGACCAATCGGCCAGGACCGCAGGTCAGTCGACGCTTACCGAGTTGGTCACGTCGGTGCCGATTCGCACCTCCCATTCGCCCCATTGACCGTCATCGACGGTGGCGGCAGCACCGCAGTGCTGACAGCGTCCGTGGGGGTCTACGGCTAGTCCGGCACCGCAGTTCGGGCAGTTTCCTGAGACCGCGATCGAGCGGCGACGTGCCCCGACCTCGCCGAAGCGCTCGAAGCCGAGACGCCGGCCGTCGTCGGCTTGGAAGTCGACGAAGTCCACCGAACCGCTGGGGTCACAGCCGGTCTCTCCCTTGGAGACGAACGAGGCGGTTCCGGTCTCGGACCGCTTGTAGGTGGTCCCCTGGTAGGTGCAGCGCTTGTCGTCGGGCCCGCCGACCACGGCGCCGGGATCCGCGACCTCCCAGCGCGTCGCGATGGTGGTGTCGAAGTTCTCGATCGACACCCAGATCTGATGGCCGTCGCCGGTGGTCAGGCACTGCTCGACCCAACGGTCCCCCGAGTTCTCGAACACCAGCGTTCCTGCGATCCGGGTCTGTAGATCGCCGACGGTGACCAAAGCCCCCACCGGAGCGTTGGCCACCGACTCCAGGGCCGAGGTGCGATTGCGGCTGAACAGTCCCATGTTCACTCTCCGGGGGTCAGGTTGGGATCGGGCTCGGTGGCCGGTTGCTCGACGGTGACGGCCAGGGTATGTAGCAGTGCCGCCAACTGCCGTCGTTCGGTCGCCGACAGCATGGACCACGACAACAGTCGGTCGCGCACATGGTCGACGTCGGCGTCGCCGGAGGTGTCGGCTTGGGCGTTGCGTTGAGCGAGGAACCTCTCGGCCACTTCGCCCGTCAGCGCCCCGAGCATCCCTATCCCCGCGATCATCAGAGCCGCGGCGAGGACTCGGCCGCCGGTGGTCGTGGGGGAGATGTCCCCGTAGCCGACGGTAGTGGTGGTTACCACTGCCCACCACAGGCCGTCGCCGAACGAGGATGCGACACCGGGATCGAGACGGGGAAGGAGGGCGCCGCCGGCGCACACCACGGCGGCGCCCACCGCGGCTATGAGCCGGATGCCGGTGAGGCCCAGGACATCGCGCAGTCCCTTGGTGGCCCGCATCACCATGGCCAGGGGCCGCAGGAGCCGCAGGAGGCGGGCCGGACGGACGAGGTCCAGCGGCAGGGCCGCGACCAGTTCGATGCGATGCCGACGGATGTAGTCGGCCCGGTCGTTGGCGACGTACACCCGAACCCCGTAGTCCGTGGCGAACCAGGCCCAGATCAGCCAGCTCGCAGTCGTGGCCCCCCGGCCCTCGAGCAACAGCAGCCACGCCGATCCGACCGCGGCCATGAGCAGTCCGAGCTCATAGAGGAAGCGCAGGACGATCAGCCACCCAGGGGCTTCCGACTCCAGTACGACGTCGTCGTCGGCCATCAGGCGGCGGATGTCGTCGACGAAACGTGTCGTCCTGCCCAAACCCCACCTCGTTCCTCTGGTGCGTAGAATCGTCGGCGATGCCTGGCGGGATCGACCGTCGGCCTATTTCACCACTCATGAGCCTGTTCCCGGTCGATATCTCTCCCGCCGACGTGGTCGGTGACGCCCTGCGCCTCCGGCTGGGTCCCAACACGCTGTCCGCGGTGGCGTCGTACCGGGTGGAACTGGGATCTGGACCACATGGTGATCTCACCGCGGTGCTGGAGGTTCTGACCGCATCGCACCGGGTGACGCTCATCAGCGGCGGCCGCGACCTGGTGGTGGAGACGGTGGCCTGTGACCCCGGTGCCTCGACCCCGGCGGCAGGGGTGGTCGATGCGTTCCGCCTGCCGGAGGAGCACCGCTGGGCAACCGAGCTGGGACCGAGCTGTTTCACCAGCCGAACGTTGCACGGCCAGACCTCCTTGGATCGAGCCCGAGCGGAGATCGACGACCTCGACGGGCGGGCGGGATCGGTGGTGGTGGGCTTCCCGGGCCACGCCGACGCACTCACCGCGGTGGTGGCGGATCGTGCGGGCCTCGAGTTGAGATGGCGGACCTGGCACCTCTATCCCGGATCGGACCCCCACCACGTGACCACGACCACCACCCTGACCCTCCAGGAGGCGTCATGACCGTGCGCTCTGAGAATCGCCGCCGCTCGGCGCTGGCCGTCGTGGCGTTGCTGGTGCTCCTGGCCGCGACCGGCTGCTCCAAGTCGGGCGGCCCCGACCTGGCCAAGAAGCTGGGCGAGATCCCATCGTTGACCAAGCTGTCGACCCCTCCCGCCGGCCTCGACGTGAACGGTTCCGACGGGATCTGGGAGTCGGCAGGCTCCTCGGTGGAGACCGCCGATGTGATCGCGGCCAAGGTGCGACCGGACGAACGCAGCTCCGGTGGGACCGATCAGTTCCTCCTGTACCCGAGCGGGACGCTGTGGGTGTCAGAGCTCAACGGCAAGTCCGAGGTCGTCTTCTACAAGGACAACGACAAGGCCTACCGCCGGCACTCGGGGGTCCTGCTGGCCAGCGCCGGATGGGGCAACCGGATGTCCGGCTATTCGCGGGGCGGTGGTTCCAACAACGGCGGCTCGGATACCGGCAACGGCTTCCGGGGTGGCGGATCAGGTTCGGGCAAGTAGCGGGAGACTGGAGACCCCAATGGAAGACTTCATCAACGACCTCGGCCCAATCGCGGCATGGCTCGGCGTTTCGCTGGCCCTCATGGTGGTCGGGTTCATCGTCATCGACGTCCTGACCCCGGGGAACCTCCGGGCCCAGGTGTCGGAGAACATGAACGCCGCTCTCTTGGTGGCGGGCAAGCTGACCGCGGTAGGCATCATCGTCGGGGGCGCGGTACTGGCGTCGCCCGATGCCCTCGACGAGGGTTTGGTCCAGGCCGCGCTCTACGGAATGACCGGCATCCTGGCTTCGTCGGGCGTGTTCCTGCTCCTCGACGCCGCGCTACCGGTCAAGCTGCGCGAGCTGGTCGGCGAAGATCGATTCGATCCGGCGGCGGTGGTCGCCATGGGGTCGGAGATCGCAGTGGCCCTCGTAATCGCTGCCGCCCTCTCCTGAGTTGACCGAACTCGGCCACGTCGCTCGCCGACGCTGGCTTCTCTTGGGGGTGGCGGCGGTCATCGCCGGGGCCGGCGTCGCCTATGAGCTGAGCCTCATGCTGTTGGGCACGGTTACGGTGGGTTCCACCGAGCGGGCCAACGCCGTCGTTCTCGGTGCGGCGATGTTCGGCATGGGAGTCGGAGCAACGACCGGTGGTCGCCTGGCCCGACGACCGGTCGAGGCCTTCGTCGGGGTGGAGAGCCTTCTGGCGGTGTTGGGTGCTGCTGCCGCCCCGATCCTCTACTGGAGCTGGGCGACGCTGGACGCCTTCTGGGGACCGCTGTTGGGGGTGGCCTTCGTTCTCGGGCTGTGCATCGGCGCCGAGATGCCCCTGCTGGCCGCGCTCAATGATCGGTTGGCCGAACAACGCGCCTCGACGGTGGTGGCCGCGTTCACGGCCGCCGACTACTTCGGAGCATTGGCCGGGGCGGTGGCGTTCGCCTTCGTGATCCGTCCCTGGATCGGGCTGGTGCAGGGGACGGTGGTGGTTGCTGTGGTCAACGTGGCCATGGCGGCGGCGGTGGCGGTGATCGTGCCAGCCCGCCGCGCCCTGCCGGTGGTGATGGTGGTCGCGGTCGCGGCGGTGGGGTTGATCCTTGTCTCCACCTTCGCTGACCGGGTGACCGACGACGGACGCCAACGCCTGTACCGCGACCCGATCGTGGCCCGCCAGGAGAGTGCCTTCCAAGAGATCGTCGTCACCCGGCGCGTGCATCCCGGAGGGATCGTGGACACCCGGTTGTTCCTCGACGGAGACCTCCAGCTCTCCAGCGTCGACTCGCACCGTTACCACGAGGCCCTGGTCCACCCGGTGATCTCCACCACCGTGGCCGATCGGGTGCTGGTGCTCGGTGGGGGTGACTGCGTGGCGGTGCGGGAGGTGCTGCGGCACCGGTCGGTACGCCACGTGACCCTGGTCGAGCTCGACCCTGCGGTCACCGCGATGGCCAGCGAGGTCCCTGAGCTCCGGGCCCTGAACGAAGGCGCCTGCGAAGACCCCAGGGTGGAGGTGGTGAACGCCGACGCCTTTCGATGGGTGAGATCCAGATCCAGAAGCGGGGCCGAGCCGTTCGACGCCGTGATCGCAGATTTCCCCGACCCCGACACCGTTGCCCTGGGTCGCCTGTACTCGGTCGAGCTGTACACGATGCTGCGGGGGCTCCTCGAGCCCGATGGATCGCTCGTGGTGCAATGCGGCTCGCCGTTCTTCGCTCCCGAGGCCTTCTGGACGTGTGAGTCGACCCTTCAGGCGGCGGGTTGGAGCGTGACCCCGTACCACATCGATGTCCCCAGCTTCGGCGACTGGGGTTTCCAGTTCGCTCAGCCTGCCCCTGCGGGAACCGACCCCCGGGTTGAGAGGCCGATTCTCGAGGTGGATGGGGGACTGGGGTTGCGGTTCTTGACCCCCGACGTATTGCGTGCCGCCCAGGTGTTCCCGCCCGACGTCGCCCGTGACCGGGTCAGCGTTCGCCCGTCCACCATCCTCGACCCAACGATCGTCGACGCCACCCAAGGAGCCTGGGTCGGCTACTCCTGACCCCGTCCCGGCCAAGGACGAGAACTGACCGGCGGGCAGCGCCGATGACCCCCGCCGCCTCGGTAAGGGTCGCCGGTCACGGCGATGATGTTCCAATCAGAGACCGTTTGCGCTGTTGCGAGCTTGCGAGTAACTGGGCAAACGCCGTCGAGCCGCCGCAACGAAGTGAGGACCGGGCTCGGCGGAACCAGGTATCGTCCGCCGAAGGCGGGCCTAGAGAACTGACCGGCGGGCAGCGCCGATGACCCCCCGCCGCCCCGGCAAGAGGCGCCGGTCACGGCGCCCTTCACATCAGCTGAACTCGATGCTCGAGAACTCTTCGAGCTTGTCGAGGCGGTGCTGGGCCTCGACGAGGCGTACGGTGCCCGACTTGGAGCGCATGACCAGCGACTGGGTCGCCGCACCCCGGCTGGTGTAGCGAACCCCTTTGAGGAGTTCGCCGTCGGTGATGCCGGTGGCGGCGAAGAAGCAGTTATCGCCGGCGACCAGCCGGTTCTCGTCGAGCACCTCGGTGAGGTCGTAGCCGGCGTCGATGGTGGCCTGTCGTTCCTCGTCGTTGCGGGGCCACAGCCGACCCTGGATCACGCCGCCCATCGACTTGAGGGCGGCGGCGGCGATGACTCCCTCGGGCGTGCCGCCGACTCCGAACATGATGTCGGCCCCCGAGTCGGGCCAGGCGGTGGCGATGGCTCCGGCGACGTCGCCGTCGGGGATGAGGAGGATCCGGGCTCCGGCCTGGCGGATCTCGCCGATCAGCTCGTCGTGGCGGGGCCGGTCCAGAACCACGGCGGTCACCTCGGTGACCTTCTTGCCGAGGGCCTTGGCCACGGCGCTCAGGTTCTCGGTCGGGGTGGCGGTGATGTCGATGACACCGGCCGACTCGGGTCCGGCGGCGATCTTCTCCATGTACACGCACGGACCGGGGTCGTACATGGTTCCCCGCTCGGACACTGCGATCACCGCAATGGCATTGCCTCGCCCCAGCGAGGTGAGCGTTGTGCCGTCGATCGGGTCCACCGCGATGTCGGCCGCGGGGGGTGTCCCGTCGCCGATCCTCTCGCCGTTGTAGAGCATCGGCGCCTCGTCCTTCTCGCCTTCACCGATGATCACCACGCCGTCCATGGGCACGGTTCCCAGAACCAGCCTCATGGCGTCCACGGCGGCTCCGTCCGCACCCTCCTTGTCGCCCCGGCCGACCCAGCGCGAGGCGGCGAGGGCGGCGGCTTCGGTGACCCGGACCAGTTCCATGGCCAGGTTTCGGGTGGGGACCTGCGTGTCGGGCATCCGTGAATCCTAATGCCGTGACCGGCGTCCCTTGGTCGGTCTGGGGTGTCTTTGGCGCTGTCCGCGGGCCGGTTCTCATCGACCGCCTCCGGCGGGCGATTCCTGGGTTCCGTCGAGCCAGGTCCTCACTTCGTTGCGGCGGCTCGACGGCGTTTGCCCAGTTGCTCGCAGAGCTCGCAACAGCGCAAACGGTCCTCGGCAGAGCATCGGTGCCGTGACCGGCATCCCTTGGTCGGTCTGGGGTGTCTTTGGCGCTGTCCGCGGGCCGGTTCTCGTGGTCCGCCTTCGGCGGGCGATTTCTGGTTCCGTCGAGCCCGGTCCTCACTTCGTTGCGGGGGCTCGACGGCGTTTGCCCAGTTGCTCGCAGAGCTCGCAACAGCGCAAACGGTCCTCGGCAGAGCATCGGTGCCGTGACCGGCATCCCTTGGTCGGTCTGGGGTGTCTTTGGCGCTGTCCGCTGGGCGGTTCTCGTGGTCCGCCTTCGGCGGGCGATTCTGACCGCCTTCGGCGGACGATGTCGTCTGTGGGGCGCTCTTGGAGTGCCCGGGTCGTGCCAAGCTGGCCTCATGGCCACCCGTAGTTGCCCTCAGTGCGGTTCTCAGTACGTGGCGTCGGTGCGCCGGTGCATCACCTGTGACGTGGTCCTTGTCGACGATGCGGTGGTGGTGGCGGATGAGGGGAACGACGAGTCCCTCGCCTCGGTCGGTGACGTCGAACTCGGCGATGGGGACCAGATCGGTTACGAGCTGGAGGGTTGGGGCAACCAGCTCAAGGTGTCGTTGGAGGGGATGATGGACCGGGCGGGCATCCGGCGGGTCTGGGAGGCCGGAACCCTGGTCGTGCAGGCGGCCGACGAGGAGGCGGTCGACGATCTCATCGCCACCATCGAGGGGAGTGACGTCGGTGAGATGCTCGAACAGGTGGCGTTCGAGATCGAAGGTCTCGACGCCGCGGCAGCCGACGAACTCGACGCCCAGCTCATGGTGCAGGGGATCGCCCACGCCTGGAGTGACGACGGTGACCTCCTCGTCGCCCCCGACGACGAGGAGGCGGTGTCGGCGATCATCGATGTCCTCTTCTCGGACTCGCGTGACTCCCTTCCCGATGACGGCGCGCCTGAGGAGAGCGACGGGGGCGACGATGGTCTTGCCGCCAACGAGGCACTGTCGGACCTGTACTTGGTGCTCGACCGGCTCCTCGGCGCAACCTCGGACAAGAAGCTGGCCGCCCGATTGGGTGAGGTGGCCGATGTTGTCGCCCGACTCGGGGTGCCCTACGGGTTCTCCGACGCTGACTGGTCGGCGCTGTCCACCGATCTGTCGGACCTGATCACCATGCTTCGAGATGGTCCGCCCGAGGCTTCCGATGATTCCTCCCATGGCGAGGCCGCCGCCGACGGGACCGCCGACGCCGAAGACGACGATGACCCGGGCACGGAGGTCGACCCTGCATCCGAGGGGGACGAGGACGGACCGGATGAAGGCGAGGAGATCGACCCGGTGCTGGGAGCGGTCCGAGAGTTGCGGGACCGGGTGAGGGACTGGATCTGACGCCCGCCGGTAGCGTGGCGTGATGCTGCTGGCCGAGTTGGAGGTGTTCCATTCCCGGCCGATCGCCCCGACTCGCCGGGTGGCACTCGGGGCCACCATCCTGCCGGCCGCACCCAGCCCTGGATTTGGGGGCCTGCTGTTGGGTGGGGTGGTGGCGGCGTTCATCGACCGCGTCGACGCTGATCTGGTCAACGACCTGGTGGTGCTGACCCGGGAGATCGAGGTTGGTCGTCGGATTCCCCAGCCACGGCTCCGGCACCGGTTCCAGGAGGATCGGGTGGGTCTCACCGCCATCCGCCATCGCCTCACCGGCGACGGAGAGCGGGTCCACTTCGATCTGGATCTCGACGGTGCCCCCGCACCCAACGTGCTCGCCGCGGTCTACGCCGCAGCCCGTGTGGACACCGTCCACCGCCCCGGTGTGCTGCGGGCGGTGAGACGTGCCGTCCGGTGGCGAGGCCCGATCGGAGCCCGGTTCGTGAACCATCTGAGCGATGCCCGGGGTATCGCCGACTGGGCGACCCTGGGGGGCCGAGATCCGCTGATCTGGGCGTTCGGTGTGTTCAGGCTCGATCCCGGCCCGGTTCGCTCAGGGCTGGTTCAGCAACGATTCCGAGAGCTGCTGCGCGAGGCCCATCCCGACCACGGGGGTGAGCCTGCCGACGCCGCGGTTCGCATCACCGAGCTCAGCGAAGCACGTCGGATACTGCTCGGGGCACAGTCGTGAGGCCAGACCTCGGAGGGGCCGGAGCGGTCCTCCTGGCGCCGGGGGCGGGCAGCGACCGTAACCACCCCACCCTGGTGGCCCTCGACGAAGCCCTGGCCCCCCTGCCGGTGGCCAGGGTGGACTTCCCCTACCGCAAGGAAGGCCGCAAGGCCCCCGACCGCGCCCCCAAGCTCATCGCCTCACTCGTCCAAGACGTGAAGGACCTGTGCCGCACTACCGGGGTCGCCCCGGACGCGGTGGTACTGGGGGGCCGGTCGATGGGTGGCCGCATGTGCTCGATGGCGGTGGCCGAGGGCCTGCCGGCCGCCGGCCTGATCTTGTTGAGCTACCCGCTTCATCCCCCGGGACGCCCCGACAAGCTCCGGGTCGAGCACCTGCCTCACCTGTCGGTTCCGTGCCTGTTCGTTACGGGGGACCGGGACCCGTTCGGCTCCCCGTCCGAGCTGGAGGCGGCCACCGCGGTGATTCCGGGGCCGGTCACCCACCACTGGATCACCGGCGGTCGTCACGACGTCAAAGGAGCAGACGAGGAGATCTGCTCGGTGGTCCGGGCCTGGGTGGACGGGTTGTAACCCGACAGGCGTCACCGTCGAGGTCGACCCACCGTCGGTCTTGGCTCCAGGTTCAAGACAGCGGTCGCAGGAAGGCCGCGTCCTCGGGGTTCAGCTCCTCCAGCTCCATGTGGGCGGTTTCGGGATAGAGGAACAAGACCAGCAGGCACACCACGATCGGCCCTCCCGCCAGGATCGTCAGGCCGGGGGCGATGCTGTCGTGACGGTCAGCCATCCGACCGGCGAAGGCCAGGCCGATCGCCGCCCCGATCACCCCGGTCAGGGTGATGATCGCGTTGGCCCGTCCCCGAAGCGCGGTGGGGAAGAGCTCAGGCCCGTACACCGCCAGGGCGGGGACGGTCATCGCTCCGATGATCCCGCCGACGATCCAGGTCAGCCACAGGATGATCCCCTGCGTGTGGAACGCGGTGGCCAGCAGGAGTGCCCCGCCGAAGGTACCTACCGCTCCGACCATCTTCCGGCCCCTCTGATCGGCGAGGCGGCCACCGACCACCACTCCGATACCGGCCGGGGTGTTGGTGGAGATGGTGAAGAGCGTGATGGCCAACGCCGTGAACCCCCGCTCCTCGCGCAGGAACTCGTTCTGGAACTGGGTGACGGGGGTCAGGAACATCGCTCCGAAGAACGTCGACGCCCCCAACAGGGCCAGCCGGCCCCGGTGGCCGGCCATCGTGACCCGGGCATGGGGCCGCATGAACCGTCGGCTCTCGGGGATCCGACTACCGACCCGGACGAAGAACGGCAGCGCCAACAGGGGGGCGAGGTACAGGATGCGCCAGGCGCCAGGGTGCACGTCGGCGAGAGGGAGGAGAATCACCGCGCCGCCGGCCCCCAGCGCCGTGGTCATGGCGATGACACTGGCGGCGTAGGCGCGTCCGCCCTTGGGCATCTCCTCGGCGGCCACCACCGCGATCAACAGGGCCAGGGCGGTGGAGAACGAACGGGTGAAGAACTGAGTGCCGGCCAGCACCGCCAAGCTGGGAGCCACTGACCCGAGCGACGCGGCGACCACACCGCCGATCGTGCACACCACCAGCAGTCGATGACGTCCTCGGCGGTCGGCGACGGTCATGATCACCAGCGACAACAGGACACCGGCCCGGGCGCTGGCCAGGGTGAGTCCCTGGGTGCTGCGCGACGCACCGAACTGATCAGAGGCGAAGGTGATGGTCTGGGTGAGAAGGGTGCCCAGGTAGCCGGTGATCATCGAAAGGGCGCACAGGCGCGAGATCATGGAGCTGGCGCGGGCGTCGAGCCGTTCGGGCGGTGACCACCAGGGAATCCGGGGTGGGAGGATCTCGCCGTCGTCGTCGGTCCTGCGGGCCCGCGAGGAGATGTAGCCGCCGACCAGCGGTCGGAACATCCGACCCCAGATCGGGATGGCCAACTCCCACTCCACGGTTTCGGTCACCCGGTGGTGACCCGGCTCGGTCGGCTCGACCGAGAGGCTGCGTTCGTAGTGGGAGAACGGTCCTTCGGCGCAGCGCCACCGGTCAGGCCCGTCGGCCTCTTCCAACATGAGGTCGTCGAGCGGGGTCCGCATGGCGGCCAGTTCGCGGTCGTCGACGTCGAGGGTACGTTCGGTTACGGGCATCGTGGAGGCAACGGGCCGCTGGACTGCCCGAGTGATGGCGTGAGCCTGCCACAACGATGTCGGTTCTGTAGGCCATCGGGGAACAGGAACCAGGGCCCGCCGGTTGGACCAATACAGCAATGGCAACGTTTGCGCAGTTGCGAGCTTGCGAGTAACTGGGCAAACGCCGTCGAGCCCCCGCAACGAAGTGAGGACCGGGCTCGACGGAAGCAGGAATCGTCCGCCGAAGGCGGCCCACGAGAAGCGGGCCGCGTTCGATGCTGATGGCTCCCATGCCGTAGCAAGGTTGCCGTTCACGGCACCGCGAAGCTTTCACCCGGTTTGCTGGACACGCGAAGATGGCCGGGTCCAACGGAGGAACGAAGTGGAAGATCTGGTGCGTCGCACCCTCGAGGTGATCCGACCGGCCATTCAGGCCGACGGTGGCGACATCTTCCTGCGGGGAGTCGATGAGGAGACCGGCGTGGTCACCGTCGAGCTGACCGGTGCCTGTGTGTCGTGTCCCGCCTCCTCGCTCACACTGAAGGCCGGGGTGGAGCGAATTCTCAAGGACCGGGTGCCCGGGGTGACCTTGGTGGAACAGTACGGAGCGACACCCTCGGAATCCCCGGTCTCGCTCTGAGCGGCGTTACCGTCGCCGGTCATGGACGCCACCATCCGAGACGACCCCGGGGAACTGGTCGCCGCCGCCCGAGCCGGTGACCGAGGCGCCCTGGCCCGGCTCCTCTCGATGGTGGAGCGAGGCGGGGCGCGGGCCTCCGCCGTCGGCCGGATCGTCCATTCGATGGCCGGCCGGGCCTACACGGTGGGCCTCACCGGCGCCCCGGGAGCGGGAAAGTCCACCCTGACCAGCGCGGTGGTCAAGGCGGTTCGCGATCGGGGGGAACGCATCGCGGTGCTGGCCATCGATCCGTCCTCGCCCTACACCGGCGGAGCCATCTTGGGAGATCGGATTCGCATGGGTGAGCATGCCCTCGACGAAGGGGTGTTCATCCGGTCGATGGCCACCCGGGGCCACCTCGGTGGCCTGGCCCTGGCCACACCGGAGGCGGTCCGGGTTCTCGATGCGGCCGGATTCGGCTGGGTGCTGATCGAGACCGTCGGGGTCGGGCAGGTCGAGGTGGACGTGGCCAGCGCCGCGGATACGACGGTGGTCGTGGTGAACCCAGGTTGGGGCGACCGGGTGCAGGCCAACAAGGCCGGTCTGATGGAGATCGCGGATATTTTTGTGATCAACAAGGCTGATCGTCCGGGAGCCGAACAGACCCGACGGGACTTGGAGTCGATGCTCGACCTCACCGACTCCGGTCTCGGCTCCTGGCGACCACCGGTGGTGTCAGCGGTGGGAACCACCGGCGAGGGGGCCGAGGTTGTATGGGAGGCGGTGGTCGACCATCGTCGTCACCTCGAGCAGGGGGGAGAGTTGCAGAGACGGCGCCGGGCCCGGGCGCTCGAGGAGTTGGCGATGGTGGTGGACCGCCGTCTCCGTGTGCGGGTCGACGAGGCTCTGGGGGCGCCGGCCGGCCGGAACGTCCAGCAGGCGGTGGCGGACGGACGGATCGACCCGTGGGAGGCTGCCGACCGGATCCTGGCTGCGGGGGGTCTGCTCTCGCCTCCCGCGGAGGAGAGCTTCTAGGGTCACCGACCATGTCCCAGCCTCTGGTCACCACCGAACGCCGAGACGACGGGGTCGCAGTTCTCCGGCTCGACAACCCCAAGGTCAACGCCCTCTCCTCGGAGATGCTCCGCCAGATCGAGGCGGCAGCCGGTGAGCTCAGCGCTGATCCCCCCGGAGCGGTGGTGGTTTCCGGCGGCGACCGTCTGTTTGCCGCCGGAGCTGACATCTCCGAGTTCGCCGGGCCCGATGAGGCTCGCCGGATCGGTGGGCTCTTCCTATCCGCGCTCAACGCCGTGGCGGCCATTCCGAGGGTGACCATCGCCGCGGTTTCGGGCTTCGCTCTTGGTGGGGGCTGCGAACTGGCGCTGGCTTGTGATTTCCGCCTGGCCTCCTCCCGTGCTCGATTCGGCCAGCCCGAGATCCTGCTCGGCATCATCCCCGGGGGTGGGGGAACCCAGCGCCTGGCCCGTCTGGTCGGACCGGCCCGAGCCAAGGACCTGATCTTGAGCGGACGTCAGGTCGGGGCGGATGAAGCACTGGCCATGGGCCTGGCCGATCGGGTGGTTGAACCCGAAGCCCTGCTCGACGAGGCGCTGGGGTGGGCGGCGTCCTTCGCTCGGGGAGCGGTGGTAGCCCAGGGGATAGCCAAGGCCGCCATCGACTCGGGTCTGGAAACAGACCTCGACGCCGGCCTGAGGATCGAGCAGGACCGGTTCGTCGAGGTTTTCGGCACCGACGATGCCCGCATCGGGGTGGAAAGCTTCTTGGAGAACGGCCCCGGCCACGCCCGTTTCACCGGAAGGTGACCCCTCGGTATCCCATCGGTATCCCATCGGCCCCGGGTGATCGAACCGCCCGATGGCTTTCGACCAGGGTGCGGCCTGACTTCTGGCCGACCGGAGGGTCAGCCGGCCTGGCGGTCGGCGACGAGGTTGACCACGTCTTGGAGGATGGCTCCATCGGGTTCGGTGTCGATGGCCATGGAGGAGACCGTTGTGAGCACTTTGCCGGTGCGCACGACGACCAGCGTGAGGTGAAAGGTGGACTCCTTATCGCTGGTGCGGAGGGTGAACCGTCCGCTGAGCGCGGCAACCTGATCGGCGACATCGGGGAGGTTCGCGGCTGGGACGGGACCAAGTCGACCTGTCATCCCGGGTGCCCCGGTGGCGTCGATGATCTGATCGCCAACGCAGTCTGCGAAGTCGCTAGTTGCGAATGCGTCGGCGATCGACTGGGTGGCTCTCACCGAAGCGAGTACCCCGGTGGTGGTAGCCAGATTGAGCGACCCGGCGTCGTTGGTGGCGCGCCGGAAGTTGTCCGAGACAGCCCTGGCCACGGTGGTCCTGTCTAGGTCGAGATGCCCGCAGGTGCCGAAGATCCTGCCGTCGTCGTCGAACAACGGTGGGGTCGCGGTCCACCCGTCAGGCAGATCATCGATGGTCAGATTGGTGGCTTGGGCCAGTCTCTCGGCCGCGTCCTGGTCACCTTCTGAACTGCCGGTCGTGATGGTCTCTGCGCTGCTGGTGGAATCGACGCTGGTCGCGGTTGCGGAGTGGGCCGAACCCCCTCCGCCGCAGGCGTTCAAGAACGCCAGGACCACAGCCACGGGGAGGGCCCGGACGAAACCTTTTGTCACGGCCGGAGTCTTCCTGGCCAGCACTTGCTCGGGTGGTTCCGGCCCCCTCGACGGTCTAACCGGCCTGGCGGTCGGCGACGACGTTGACCACGTCCTGGAGGATGGCCCCATCGGGTTCGGTGTCGATGGCCATACCCATGATGGTGGTGACGAGGTCGCCGGTGCGGACCCCGATGATGATCACGTTCATCGTCGAATCGCCTTGCGGGGTCGGGATGGTGAACATGCCGCTGAGCGCCGCCACTTGATCGGCGACGTCGGGGAGCTCTTCGGTCGGGGTGGGAGCGACGCTGCCGGTCATACCCGGGACCTCGGAGATGTCGGTGAAGTTGGTCGTGGTGCAGTCGGCGAAGGCGTCATCGCCGATCACGTCGACCATGGCCTGGGCGTCCTTCTCTGAGGCCAGCACTCCAGAGGTCGTCCTGAGGTTGAGGACGCCGCCGTCGGTGGTCGCGTGCTCGAAGTTGTCCGAGCTCACCTTGGCCACGGTTATCTCGTCGAGGTCGAGGTCGCCGCAGGTGTCGAACACGTTGTTGCCGTCGCTGTCGCCGGCCGGGATGGCGGTCCAGCCGTCGGGCAGGTCTTCGATGGTGAGGTTGGCCGCCTCGGCTCGCTTCTCGGCATCGGCCTTGTCACCGGAACCGGTGGTGGCGGTGGCTTCGGTGGTGGTGCTGTTCCGGTCGCCGCTTTCGGTCGTGGTGGAGGAGTCGGCCTTGGTGGTGGTGGTGTCGGCCTTGTCCGACCCGTTGCTGCCGCACGCGGTCAGCCCTACCAGGAGCACCGCGGCGGCGAGGGCGTGGCGGGAACGTCGTGAAATGTTCATGGGAGTCCTAGCGGTCAGGTGCAGTCGTCGTCGCTGCGAGCGTAACCAGACCGAGGCTTCGCCTGCGTCTGGCGGGGTGGGGTGGTCCTCAGCCCCAGGTCAGGAGACCCATCTCCAGCGGGGTGCACAGATTGGGGTGTGACGGTGCGAGCCGGACAGTGAACCCGTAACGGCCGGGACGAACCCCGGGGACGGTGCCGCTGAACCGGGCGGATCCGCCCCCACTGTCGACATCGAGGCTCAGGGTGGTGATGAGAGGGTCGAGGAGTTCCTCACCCTGGCCCACCGGGCCGTGGACCAGTTGGACCGTGACGTCGACCGCGGACAATGACCCGAGCGCCACCGATACCGCCACCGAACGGGCTTCGCCCAGCATCAGGGGGTCCTCGACCGCCTCGACGCTCTCCACGCGGATCTGGTCCCATCCGGCCCGGATCCGGTTCTTCCACGCGGCCAGATCTCGAGCCGCGGCCATCTCCTCGGCGGCGGCGCGGTCGGCGCCGGCCGCGGTCGGTTCGTACAGTCCGGTCACGTAGTCGCGGACCATCCGCGATGCCACGACCTGGGGGCCCAGCGACGCCAGGTTGTGCTTGACGCGTGACAGCCAGCCTCTCGGTGGCATGCCCGTACCGCCGGGCCGGTCGAAGTAGAGCGGGATCACCTGGCGTTCCAACAGGTCGAACAGGGCGTCGGCCTCGAGGCGGTCGCGCTCGGCTTCGTCCTCGACGCCTTCGGCCGAGGGGATCGCCCATCCGTTCTCGCCGTCGTAGAGCTCGTCCCACCAGCCGTCGAGCACCGAACAGTTGACCGTCCCGTTCAGGGCGGCCTTCATGCCGCTGGTCCCGCAGGCCTCGTGGGGTCGGCGAGGGGTGTTGAGCCAGATGTCAGACCCTTGGTACAAGGTGCGGGCCACCGCGATGTCGTAGTCGTCGAGGAACACGAAGCGGTGCCTGACCCCGAGCTCGCGGGCGAAGGCCACGATCTGGCGGATCATCTCCTTGCCCGAGTCGTCAGCCGGGTGCGCCTTCCCGGCGAAGACGAACTGGACCGGTCGGTCAGGGTTCAACAGGATCGCCTGTAGACGGTCGGCCTGGGCCAACAACAGGTTGGCCCGCTTGTAGGTGGCGAACCGGCGTGCGAACCCGATGGTCAGGGCGTGAGGGTCGAGGAGGTCATCGGCCCACGCCACCTCCGCCACCGCGGTGCCGGTGGCCAGCTCCCGCTGGCGCATTCGGTCCCGAACCATGGCCACCAGTCGTGCCCGGGCCTGCTCTTGAACCCGCCACAACTCGTCGTCGGGCGCGTCGACCACCCGCGCCCACTCGGCCGCTCCAGCCTCATCCCAATCGGGAAGAACGGTACGCGACAAGAAGTCGCTCATGTCCGCTGACACCCAGGTGGCGGCATGAACTCCGTTGGTCACCGCGGTGATCGGCACCTCGTCGGCGGGAACCTGTTCCCACAGTCCTCCGAACATCTCGCGGCTCACCGCGCCGTGGAGCTCGGACACGGCGTTGGAGCGTCCGGCCAGGCGAAGTCCCATCACCGCCATGTTGAACGGCTCGTCGACGGGGTCCTCGGGCCGGTGCCCGAGCGACATCAGATCGTCGAGGGTGATGGAGCACTCGGCCGCCCAGCCGCCGAAGTAGCGCTCCATCAGTGGACGGGAGAAGCGATCGATACCGGCGGGGACCGGGGTGTGGGTGGTGAAGATCGACCCGGCCCTCACCGCCTCCAGAGCTTCGGGGAAGGTGAGGCCGTGCTCGCTCATGGCCCGCCGGATCCGCTCCAACCCCAGGAACCCGGCGTGGCCTTCGTTGGTGTGGAAGACCTGGCACTCGATACCCAAGGCGTCGAGCGCCTTCACTCCACCGATGCCGAGCAGGATCTCCTGGCGCAGACGGTGCTCGGTGTCCCCGCCGTAGAGGCGGTCGGTCACGGTCCGCAACTCGGGCGGGTTCTCGACCACGTCGGCGTCGAGCAGGTACAGCGGTACCCGGCCCACGTCGGCGCGCCACACCCTGGCCTCCAGTGGAGTACCGGCCAGGTCCACCCGGATCCGCACGTCGTCGCAGAGGGACAACGCCATGGCCCACGGGTCCTGGTCGGGGAAGCGTTCCTCCTGCCAGCCCGCCGGCGACAGGGCTTGGCGGAAGTAGCCGTGCCGGTAGAAGAGCCCTACGCCGACCAGGGGAACGCCGAGGTCGCTGGCCGACTTGAGGTGGTCACCGGCCAGGATTCCCAGCCCGCCCGAATACTGGGGAAGTGCCTCGGCGATCCCGAACTCGGGTGAGAAGTAGGCCACCGCCCGGAGAGGGGATTCGGTACGGGCCTGGAACCAGCGTGGGGATTCCAGGTAGCGGGTGAAGTCGTTGTGAACGTCGTGAAGGAACCGGACGAACGCCTGGTCGCGGGCCAAATCGGCCAGCCGCTCGGGTCGTACCGTGCCGAGGAGGCCCACCGGGTCGTGACGGGTCGCATCCCAGCCGTCGTGGTCCACCCAGCGGAACAGGTCCCGGGTGGAGTCGTCCCACGACCAACGCAGGTTGAGGGCCAGGTCCCGCAGCGGCGCCAGCTCGGCGGGCAGATGAGGTTGGACCGTGAAGCTCTTCAGCGCTCGCATGGTCCGGACGGTAGCCACCGCACCGTCACGATGTCGCCCGGGTTGTGGCACCGACCGCAGGTACCGCCAGACTGACCCGATGGCCGACGAGACGACCGCTCCCGCTGCCGACTGGACTCCGGCCGAACAGGTGATCCGGTCCCGCCGCACCTCTCTCCTGGTCGACCCGGAGAGGGCGGTCGACCCGGACCTGATCGCCCGGGTCATCGACTCGGCAACCTGGGCGCCGAACCACAAGCGCACCTGGCCGTGGCGGTTCACCGTGCTCACCGGCGATGCCCGAACACGCTTGGGTACCGCCTTCGCCGGTGTGGGTGAAAGCCTGGGCCTCGATCCGAAAAAGGTCGAGAGCCAGTACACCAAGTACGTGCGCTCACCGGTGGTGGTACTGGTCTGGGTGACCGGCGACCCCGATCCCGTCCGCCGTCGGGAGGACCGCGACGCCACCGCTGCCGCGGTCCAGAACCTGCTGTTGGCGGCGACCGCCAACGGACTGGCCAGCTACTGGGCGTCGATCTCGGACCACTTCCACGCGCCGGCCCGCGCCCAAGCCGGAGTGGACGACAACCACGACTTCGTGGCCCTCGTCTACCTCGGCCATCCAACCGGCCAGGTGGCGACCCCGCCCCGCCCCGAGCCCGACGTCGTCTGGTTGAGCTGACCGTCGAAAGCCTCGCGGCACTACCCGACCTGCCAGCGAACCCGGACCGCTGACGTCGGAGGCTCTTAGGATCCTGCGGTGTGACCGACCACGACCCGCATTGGTACCGCAAGGCCACGTTCTACGAGGTGGTGGTACGGGGATTCAACGACTCGAACGGTCACGGAACCGGTGACCTTCGAGGCATCACCGAGAAGCTCGACTACCTGGAGTGGCTCGGCGTCGACTGCGTCTGGCTGCTGCCGTTCTACCAATCTCCCCTGGCCGACGGTGGCTACGACATCTCGGATTTCTTCAGTGTCCACGCCGACTACGGGACGGTGGGAGACGCGGCGGAGCTGATCGACGAGGCCCACCGGCGGGGGATCCGCGTCATCGCCGACATGGTCATGAACCACACCTCGGACCAGCACCCCTGGTTCCAGGAGTCGCGGAGCTCACGCACCAACCCCCGGGCCGACTGGTACGTGTGGAACGACGACAACGATCGGTGGTCCGAGGCCCGGGTCATCTTCGTGGACACCGAGCCTTCCAACTGGAGTTGGGACAACCAGCGCCAGCAGTACTACTGGCACCGGTTCTTCCACCATCAACCCGACCTCAACTACCGAAACCCCGACGTGGCCGATGCCATGATCGATGTGGTCCGCTACTGGCTGGGACTGGGCCTGGACGGTTTCCGCCTCGATGCCGTGCCCTACCTGTTCGAAGCCGACGGCACCAACGGTGAGAACCTGCCCGAGACCCACGAATACCTGCGGCGGGTTCGCCGGGTCGTCGACGACGAGTTTCCGGGGCGGGTGCTTCTGGCCGAAGCCAACCAGTGGCCGGCCGACGTCGTCGACTACTTCGGGGACTCCGACGAATGCCACATGTGTTTTCACTTCCCGCTCATGCCCCGCATGTTCATGGCGGCCCGCCAGGAGGTGGCCAAGCCGATCAAGGAGATCCTGGCCCAGACCCCGGCCATCCCCGACGGGGCGCAGTGGGGGATCTTCCTGCGCAACCACGATGAGCTCACCTTGGAGATGGTCTCGGACGAAGAACGGGACTACATGTACTCCGAGTACGCCAAGGATCCTCGGATGAAGCGCAACGTGGGGATCGCCCGACGGCTGGCTCCCTTGATCGACAACGACCGGCGCTTGGCCGAGCTGTTCCACGGGCTGCTGTTCTCGATGCCCGGCAGCCCGGTCATGTACTACGGCGACGAGATCGGCATGGGCGACAACATCTACCTGGGTGACCGTGACGGTGTGCGCACCCCGATGCAGTGGACCCCGGACCGCAACGGTGGGTTCTCCAAGGCCGATTTCGCCCAGCTGTACCTGCCCCCGCTGATGGACCCGGTGTACGGGTTTGCTGCCACCAACGTCGAGTCCCAGCTTCGCAATCCGGGATCGTTCCTGCACTGGGTGCAGCGCATGGTCCACACCCGTAAGACCCATCCGGTGTTCGGGGTCGGGGAGTTCGAGGCGCTGGAGGTGACCAACGACGCGGTGTTCGCGTTCTTGCGCACCCAGCACCGTGACGACGCCGCAGATGACATCGTGCTGTGCGTCAACAACCTCTCGAAGGTGGCCCAACCCGTCGAGCTGGAGCTTCCCCACCTGGCGGGCAAGCAGCCCATCGAACTGTTCGGGAGGGTTCCGTTCCCGCCGATTGGTGAGCTGCCCTACTTCGTGACCCTGCCCCCCTACGGCTTCTATTGGTTCTCCCTGGTCGACGAGATCGACGACGACCTGACCTGAGGTCGCATCCGCCAGGCGAGCCGACCCATAAGTACGGCATCGTTAAACCGAGGCGAAGCCCTCGGTCTGATCATCCTCGCAGCGATGAGGACTGGACCTATCTGCTGGGTGCCTTAGCGCGTCTGCCGGGATGGGGGTGTGGGCCACTACCGTGCCCCGACGTGTACCCCCAGACGCAGACCTGTTACGTCCACCCCGACAGCCCAGCCGGTGTGGTGTGCCAACGCTGCGACCGGCCGATCTGTCCCCGCTGCATGCACCAGGCATCGGTCGGGTTCCACTGCCCCGAATGCACCCGCAGCGGCGCCCAGAAGGTCTACCGGGGGCCGGCGGCTATGCGCACCGCCCCGGTGCTCACCCAGGTGCTGATCGGCCTGAACGTGGCCGTGTTCCTGCTCATGGTGGTGCTGGACGGCCCCGAGACGCTGCAGGGATCAGCCGGGACCATTCACGTCCGCCTCGGCCTGATCGCCAGCGCCTTCTTCCGGGGCGAGTTGATCGGCGTGGCCCACGGGGAGTGGTACCGCATGATCACCTCGGGCTTCTTGCACTTCGGGCTGATCCACCTGTTGTTCAACATGTATGCCCTGTGGATCCTCGGGTCGGCCACCGAGGCGATGGCGGGACGGGCCCGCCTGGCCACCGCCTACGGGGTGGCGGTACTGGCGGGATCGTTGGGGGCGTTGATCCTCAGCCCCGACAGCCTCACCGCCGGTGCATCGGGTGGCGTATTCGGTCTCATGGGATTCATCCTGGTGGTCCAGCGGATCCAGGGACTTCCGTTCCGGGACTCTCCCCTGATCGGCGTGCTGGTGCTCAACCTGTTGATCACCTTCGGCATCTCGAGCATCTCGGTCGGCGGCCACATCGGTGGCCTCATGGGCGGTGCCGCCGCCGGCTTCGCGTTGTCGTCACCCGCGCTCCGCCGTCAGAGCCCGGCGTTGGGATACGCGTTGTGCGCCGGCATCGCCATCGGCTGCCTGGTCGGTGGAATCGCCGTCGCCTCCGGCCACGGCTAGCGCCCGTGTCCGGCGCCCCTTGAATGGGATGCAACTCACCTGCACTGCACGCTGCCCAGTTCTCGTGGGCCGCCTTCGGCGGACGATCCCTGGTTCCGTCGAGCCCGGTCCTCACTTCGTTGCGGGGGCTCGACGGCGTTTGCCCAGTGCTCGCAAGCTCGCGACAGCGCAAACGTTGTCTGTTGCAGCACTAGCGAATAGGTCCAGCCGGCGTCGATTCGAGGGCAAACAGACAGGTTGGTTCGCCCTCTCGGCTCACCTCCGGAACCGGAGTCGGCCGAAGGCGGATCGTTTCGGCGCTACTTGAAGCGGGCGTTGTACTCGGGCTTGTCCATGAAGTAGCGGGCCACGCCAGCGGTGCTGGTGGTCCCGTTTCGTAGGCGGGGCTCGAGGTAGTCGTAGGTGCCCTGGGGGATGGTGGCGCGGATCATCGCGTCGTAGAGCACCACCACCGAGATGCCGGCCTCGGTCTTGGTCCGGTACTCGGGGGACTCCGAGAACCCGGTCATCACCTTGCCCCGGCTGGTCCCGGCGGCGAGACGCCCTTCCCAGAAGACCCGACCGGCCTGGTCGGGAGCGCGGCCCATCACGTTGCGGTACACCAGATCTACGAACTGCCCCGAGGTCAGCGAGCCGTAGCGTTTGGTGAACTCGGCCGAGGCGGCGAACTCGTTGGAGATGCGATCCAGGGACCACCCGGCTCGCCGACGGGACACCCAGAACTCCAGGCCGTCGTGGTCGGGGTTGCGCAGGAAGTAGGCGCGGTACAGCCGGGCCGGCTGGCGGACCATCGAGTCCGCTTCGGTTCCGGTGACCAGGTTGGCCAGGAACTCTTCGGCCTTCAGGCCGTTGGAGACGGCCGCGGTGGCCAGGTTGTGCTCGTTGGCGTTCGGTTTACGGCGTAGGACGTCCTGGTAGGACTGGTCCACCAGTTCGGCGGCGCTGGCGAAGGGCCCGAGGGGTTTGCTCGGTCCCGACGGGCCGCTCGTAGTGGTGGTCGGGGCGGTGGTGGTCGGCGGCGTGGTCGGTGTGGTCTTGGACGCCACCGATGCCGCCTTGGTGCGGATGGTGGCGAGCTTGTCCCACAGGAGCCCGCCGGGACAGCTGGTCGACCCGACGTCGCGGTGACCCACGATGCGCTCGATGGTGGTCCCGTTGGGGGCGGTGACGGTACCGGTGGCGGGTGAACCATTGGTTCCCAGCTTCCAGCCGATGACCGACCCGGCGGCTTCGAGTTGCGCCGCGGTGGGGGCGACGGCGGTGGGCGTGTCTCCGGAGTTGTGCTGTCCGAGGAACGACACCCCGACGCTGTTGGTGTTGAAGCCTTGGGCGTGGCCGCCGATCACCGCGCCGGCGATGCTGCCGGTGCGGGCCTCCCAGATTCGGCCGAACCGGTCGATCACGAAGTTGTAGGCGATGTCGCACCAGCCCCGAGACTCGGTGTGGAACCGGTAGATGGCGGCCAACATGCCCGGAACTTCGGACTCTCCGTAGGTGTTGGAGTTGACCGTGTGGTGCACGACGGCGAACTTGACGCCCCCATCGGCGAGCTTCGGCCCCGATTCGCAGTCGTCGTTCCCGTACGCCCAGCCGGCCTTCGCCCATTCCGAGCGCGGGTGGATGGCGGGAGTGGTGTCAGCGGCTCCGGCCGGACGAGCTCCGAGCAGCGCCGGGACCGGTTTGCCGCGGCCGGGGGCTTCGTAGCGGGTGGCCTCCACCTTCAGGTTCTCGAGCGGTCCCGATGCCACCTTCACCTGAACCTGGGTGACCCCCGCCCCTCCGAACCACACGAGGTCGCCGTTGACCGCGACTGCGGGACCTTCGGCGGCGGCCCCAGTCCGGTCGGGAACTTCGGTCGTGTCGGCGTGGATCTCGGTCCATCCGGACCAAGCGTCACCGGTGCGGCCTCGCACTTCGACTCGGCCGTCGGGTGTCCCGGTCCAGGTCACCGCCACCGCCTGACTGGGGTCATCCAGGTCGAGGGTGACCGCTCCGACGCTGTTCGCCGAACGGGTGACCGCCCGGTCGTAGGTGCTCGAGGCCCCCGCCGTCGACGTCGGGTCGCCGGAAAGGATGAAGGTCTGGGTGTGGAGCGACCCGAGCTCGGGCGCCGGTGATCCCAGCGGCAGGGCCGCGACAACCACCCAAGAGGCCAGGAGAGCGGGAAGCGCACCGATGAGCCGACGGCGTCGACGCAGTGCAGAGTGGGTTGGCGCGGGGGCGGGACGCACTGGGCCTCCGGGTGGACCGGACGTGACAGGTGGCTTTCGACTCTACCCTTGGCTTCCGTGTCAGATCCGTCACCGTCGCCAACCTCGCAGGGCCGGTCCTCGCTTCGGGTCGGATTCGACGCCACCTCGCTGTTGGACCGCCCGACCGGGGTGGGGACGTTCTCGCGCGAGGTCCTCACCGGGCTGGCGGCGATGGGTGAGGTGGACGTGACCGCGTTCGCGGTGAGCCTCCGCGGTGGTCGGCGGCTGGGCTCGGTCGCTCCGGTCGGGGCGACGGTGGCCAACCGTCCCGTCCCGGCCCGGCTGGCCCGGACGCTGTGGCGGCGGGGCCTTCGTCGTCCGTCGGCCCGTGACCTGGCCGGACCGGTCGACGTGGTGCACGGACCCAACTTCGTGGTCCCACCCGGGGGCGGCGCGGTCGAAGTTGTGACCATTCACGATTTGACCGCCCTGCACTATCCCGAGATGTGTACCCGTGATGTCCTCCAATGGCCTGGGCTGCTCCGGCTCGCGTTGGCCCGCGGGGCCTGGGTCCACGCCGTGAGCGGACATGTCGCCGGTGAGGTCCGTGACGCATTTCCCGAGGCCGGGGACCGAGTGGTGGCGGTCCCCAACGGCCATCGCTCCCCACCGGAGCCGTCGCCGGTATCAGACTCGGCTCGGGGCCGGTACCTGGCGGGAGGTGACCGCTACGTGCTGGCGGTGGCGACGGTGGAGCCGAGAAAGGACCTGGCTCTCCTGGTGAAGGCGTTCGATCGGGTGGCCGCCGAGGACCGCACCCTCCGTCTGGTGATCGCCGGTCCCGACGGGTGGGGTGCCGCCGCCCTGACCGACGCCATCGACCGGTGTGCCCACCGGCGTCGGGTGGTGCGCCTCGGTTGGGTGGCCGATGACGACCGTTGGGGCCTGGTGCGGGGCGCCTCGCTGGTTGTCTATCCCAGCCGTTACGAAGGGTTCGGGCTGGTGCCGCTCGACGCCATGTCGGTCGGTACCCCGGTGGTTGCCACCGCGGCGGGTGCCGTCCCCGAAGTGGTGGGTGAGGGGGCGTTTCTGGTCCCGGTGGGCGACGTCGACGCGCTGGCCGGGGCGATCGCGTCGGTGCTCACCGACACCATGCTCCGCGACCGTCTGATCGCCGCGGGTCGGATCCGCGCTGCCTCGTTCGACTGGGGCCGGACGGTGGATGCCATCCACGACCTCTACCGGCACGCCGTCGTCCAGAGGTAGAACCTCCAGATCACCGTTCCGGGGGACGGCCGTTCCTATGGGGCGGCTCGCCTGGCGGCGGGCCGGGGCAACTATCCGGCCAGGTTCTTGAACCGGCGCAGGTACTTGTCGTCCTTCATGAACCGGCCGGCCAGCTCAACGGGGGTCATCTTGCCGCTCTGGACCCGGGGGCCGTAGGTGTCGGACAGGCCGGTGTTGATGCTGCGCTGGAGGAGGCTGGTGTAGAGCTGGGCGGTGGTGACCACCCCGAACGACTTGTTCACGTACTCGGGGGTCTCCGAGAACAGGGTCATGAGGGTGCCGCGGTACAGGCCGCCCTTCAGCATGGTCAGCCAGTAGGCGCGTCCCTTGCCGTCGGGCAGGCGGTCCAGGACGTTCTGGTATACGAGATCGATGAACTTCTCGTCGGTGAGCACCCCGTAGCGGATGGCGAACTCTCCCGCGATCGAGAACTGGGTGGAGATGTCCTGGAGCGCCATGCCCTTTTGGCGCTGCTCCAGCCAGTAGTAGTAGCCCCGGAAGTCGGGGTTGCGCAGGTAGTAGGTGCGGTAGAGCCGGATGACCGAGCGGATGTCGGCGTTGGACTCGGGCGTCTCGCTGAGCCACACCACGTACTCGGCCATGGTCTCCCCGTCCTCGAGGCGGTCGATGGCGTTCAGGCGCTCGCGGGCCGTGGGCTCCCGGCGGAAGAAGTCCTTGTAGGTCTGGTTGACGAACGCCTCCGCCGTGGGGAACGGGTGGTAGGGGTTCGTCGGTTCGGCGGCCTGAGCCGGCCCGGCGGTGACCAGGCCGGCGGTCAAGCCGGCGGCCACCACCAGGGTGGCGATCACCCTCATTCCTCGGCGGGTGGATCGGGTGGAAGGGGATCGGTGAGGCGTGGACACGTCCGCCAGCCTACGAGACCCCAGACCGACCCCCGGGGTCAGGGCATGATTGAACGGTGGTGACCGTCTTCGATCGGCTCATGGTCGCGTCGGTGACCGGATTCGTGGCGTTGGGCGTGTCGACGTTGGGGCTGGCCGTCGTCGGCCGGGCGACGCCGCTGGCGGTCGGGTTGGTCGCCATCGCCCTCTGGGGGGCTGCTCTGGTGGGGTGGGGGGTGAACCGGCCTTGGTGGGCGGTTGCCGGGAGCGGTGGTCAGCCTCGGACCTGGGTGGTGTTGGCGGGGATGGCGGTGATCTTGGTCTCGACCGGCCACAACCTCCGCCACCAGGGTCAGTACGTGATCACCGACCGCGACTCGGGGATCTACGTGGTGGCGGGCAAGTGGATCGCGGAGCACGGCACCTTGTGGGTGGACAGCGGGGTAGGCGACGACGTGTTGGCGGTGGACGGCGTGGTGGTGTCGGGGGGAGGGCAGACCGATACCCCGGTCGCCGGTCGGGTGCAGATCCAGGGCGCTCACCTCTTTCCGTCGGTGATGGCGGTGGGCGAATGGGTGGCGGGCTCACGGGGGGCATCGGCGGTCCCCGCCCTGATCGGGGGGCTGGCGCTGGCTGCCCTGTTCTGGCTGGCACTGCGGGTGGTGGCCGACTGGTTGGCGGTGGCGGTGGTGGCGGCCATGGCCGTCGACTTGGCGTGGCTGTACACCGTGAGGGCATCGTTGAGCGAGCCGCTGCTGATGCTGTTGGCCATGGGCGGCGCCGCGCTGCTGGTCGACGCCGTCGGCGCGTGGGAGGAGCGCCCCCAGCGGCTGGTGGTGGCCGGGGCCGTCGCCACTGCTGCCCTCACCTCCCGGATCGACGCCGGGATCGTGGTGATGGCACTGCCCGTCGCCCTGGTGTGGCTGGTCCGTCGCCAGGGGCCTGGGTCGCGCCCGTGGGTTGCTCTGGGCTGGTGGTCGGCGGGCGCTGCACCGATGGTCGTGCTGGCGTTGGTGGACCTCACCGCCCGCAGCCCTCGTTACCTGCACGACCTGCGCTCGGAGGCCCTGTCGGTGGCGGCGGTGGCGCTGATCGGGTGGACCGTGGCCCTGGTCTTGGCCGCTACCGGCACGGTTGGAGGTCGGCGGCTGGTGGCTCCCCTCGAGGGATGGATCCGGCGGCACCGCAACCGGATCGCGGCGGGGGTGGCGGTGTTGATCGTGGCGGTGGCGGCCTTCGCCTGGGTCGTGAGACCACTGCTGGGGCCCGATCGCAACCACCGAGGCGGTCAGGGCTGGCGGATCATGGAGGGCCTTCAGGCCAACGAGGGGATGGAGCCTGACGGCAAGCGAACCTACGCCGAGCGGTCGGTGGAGCGGATCGCCTGGTACACGGGGCCGGCCGCTATCGCGGCAGGGGCAGCGGGTCTGGCCGTGGTGGGCTACCGGTTGGTGCGGGGTGGGGCCCGGCCCGGCGAGGTGGTGCTGGTCGGACTGATCGTTCCGTACCTCGTCCTGTATCTGTACATCCCCTCGGTCGACGCCGACCAGCCGTGGTTCATACGCCGCTACGTCCCGACCGCGATCCCGGGTCTGTTGGTGCTGGCTGCGGTCGGCGCTCAGGCCGCCTCGTCCTGGCGACGCTGGCCGAAGGTGGCGGGACGGGACGTCCTCGGTCAGGGGCTGGCGGTGGCGATGGCCTTCAGTTGGGTGATCTTCCCGGCCCGGACCACCTGGCCGCTGCGGGCCGCCACCTGGCAGGCCGGAGGGCGCGACGGCGTGGAGCGTTTGTGTGACCAGCTCACCCCCGATTCGGTGGTGGTGTTGGCCTCCCAGGACTTCCTCGGGCTGACCCTGCTGCCCGCCCTGCGCTCCAACTGCGACGTGGAGGCGGTGGCGGTGGCCCCGGGCCGGGTGGGCCCCGACGCGGCCCGGACCGTGAGCGGGGTGTTCGACGCCG
>JAGQSO010000114.1 GCA_020439505.1 Acidimicrobiales bacterium | reverse complement strand
CGGGCGTACTCCTTGACCGAGCGGGGGGCGCGGCGGTCCGAGTTGCCTTCGCGCAGCACCGGGTTGACGGCGCTGCCCTTGACCTTGTCGTAGCGGGCCGCGGCGTCGGTCTCGGCCGGGGTGGAGGGCTCGTCGGGGTAGTCGGGGAGGGCGTAGCCGAGCCCCTGGAGCTCGGCGATAGCCGCCTTGAGCTGGGGGATCGAAGCGCTCACGTTGGGGAGCTTGATGATGTTGGCCTCGGGCCGCAGGGCCAGGGCGCCGAGGTCGGCGAGGGTGTCGGGCACCCGCTGATCGGCAGGCAACAGGTCGGAGAAGGCGGCCAGGATGCGTCCGCTGAGGGAGATGTCGGCAGTGGTCACCGGCACGCCGGCTTGGCGGGCGAAGGCTTCCACGATGGGGAGCAGGGACCGGGTGGCCAGGGCCGGGGCCTCGTCGGTGTGGGTGTAGACGATGGACGGGGCGTTGTCGGTCATGGCGACGGTCTCACTTCCGTGGGGTACTTCCGTTGGTCCCCCGACGTTACCGACCCTGCCGAGCCCGCCTGCCAGCCGATGGCGTGGGTGTGCAGCCCACAGGGACGGTAGTATCTGACGGTCCGTCAGAAACGCCCGGTGCCGGGCGGTCCCCGGAGGTTTCCCACATGCTCGACCACTTGATCACCGGCGGAACCGTCATCGACGGAACCGGTGCCCCGGCCCGACCCGCCGACATCGGCGTACGGGACGGCAAGATCGTGGCGGTGGCCGACCCGGGCACCATCACCGAAGAGGCGAGCCAGGTCACCGACGCCACCGGCATGTTGGTCATCCCCGGTGCCATAGACCCCCACACCCACTACGACGCCCAGATCCACTGGGACGCCTACGCCTCGCCGTCCAACGTGCACGGTGTGACCACGGTGATCGCCGGCAACTGCGGGTTCACCCTGGCGCCGCTGCGGGCCGAGGACGGGGCTTACACCCGCGAGATGATGGCCAGCGTCGAAGGAATGTCGGTGGCCGCTCTCGAAGAGGGCGTTCCGTGGAACTGGGAGACCTTCGGTGAGTACCTCGACGTGCTCGAGGGCAAGGTCGGCGTCAACATCGGGTTCCTGGTCGGGCACTGTGCCCTGCGCCGTTATGTGATGGGCACCGAGGCCATCGGCAACGAGGCCAGCGCCGAGCAGGTGGCCGAGATGCAGCGGGTCCTGGCCGAGTCGATCGAGGCCGGCGGGCTCGGCTTCTCCACCACTCAGAGCCGTACCCACTCCGACGGCGACGGCCAGCCGGTGTCGTCGCGGTGGGCCACCAAGGACGAGATCCTGGCCATGTGCGAGGTGGTGGGCCGCTACCCCGGCACCACGCTGGAAGGCATGACCGACGGCTGTCTCGACCGGTTCAGCGACGAGGAGATCGACCTGTTCGCCGACATGTCGGCCACCGCCGGACGTCCCCTCAACTGGAACGTGCTCACCATCGATTCCAAGGTGCCCGACCGCATCCCCCGCCAGCTCTCGGCCGCCGATGTCGCCGCCGAACGGGGCGGGCGCATCGTGGCCCTCACCCTGCCGGTGCAGGTCCCCATGAACATGAGCTTCCTCAACCATTGCGGGCTGTTCTTGATCCCCGGGTGGGGTGACATCTTGCGCCTCCCGCTGGCCGAGCGCATGGCCCGTCTCCAAGATTCCGAGACCCAGGCGTTCATGGTGGAACGGGCCGGGTCCGAGGAGGCCGGTGTGTTCCGCCGCCTGGCCGACTTCGAGAACTACATCATCGGCGACACCTACTCCGAGGCCAACGAGGGACTCCAAGGGCGTCGGGTCGGTGACCTGGCCGCCGAGCGGGGCCAGGACGCCTTCGCCACCCTGGTCGACATCGTGGTGGCCGACGACCTGCGCACCGTCCTGTGGCCCATCCCCCCCGACGGCGACGCCGAGTCGTGGGAGCTGCGTCGCCAGACCTGGGCCGACGACCGTTCGATCCTGGGTGGTTCCGACGCCGGTGCCCACCTGGACCGCATGTGCGGGGCACCGTTCCCCACCCGGTTCCTGGGCGACTGCCTGCG
>JAGQSO010000113.1 GCA_020439505.1 Acidimicrobiales bacterium | reverse complement strand
TTGGTGGACCAGTTCTCCCACACCGGGTCCTCGGTCATGATGTCCAACAGCACGTTGCTGTCGACCAAGGTGCCATCGGCCATATCAGGTGCCCCGGGTGAGGGCCATGATCTCGTCGGTGGTCATACCGACATCTCCGCGCCCCTTGAGACGCTCGGCGAGCTGACGCCCCCGAGTGGGACTTCGGTCGCTCTTGCGAACGACTATGGCGTCCTTGCGGCGCTCGAACTCGACCTCGGTTCCAGCCCCGATGCCTAGGGCGTCTCGGATGTCCTTAGGGATGGTGACCTGGCCCTTCTCAGTGACCTTCATGGTAGGAATCCTACCGGCATTACTCCAACCATGGACCGGTCACGGTGATTCTCGGTTCTCGCCTACCCGCTCGCCTCCCTACACCACACGGCAGCGGTGTGGCCACGGCGTGTGACACCTAACCATTTGGTGGCCTGTCGTGTAATTCGGTGTAAGGCTCAATGCGTTCCCGGGTGCACCCGGCACCCGGCCTTTTCAGGAGGGGTCATGCCAACAGCAACCGCCACCGCCACCAAGTCGGCCGAGAAGGCCACCGACGGATTGCAGCGCCTCGTCGCAGGGCTGCAGGAGAACGAGACCGCAGCGCTCGACGCCGTCAAGCGCTTCGTCGACAGCGTCAACGACGCCTTCCCCGACCTCGGCGAGGACGGGCCCCGAGGCAAGATCATCGATGCCGCGTTCGCCATGACCCAGCAGGTCATCGATGCCTCCAACCGGCTCGCCATCAGCCTGATCGACGTCACCGAGAATTCTGTCGAAAACATCGGCAAGTCAGCGTCCTGAGCGTCCTCATAGAAGACCGCCGCGGTGGGGCAACCGGCCAGCCGGCTGCCCCACCGGCAATATCCTCATCCCGTGACCTCTGACCAGGCTGAACACGGCTCGGCCCGGGACCCGGACTTCCTCCGGGCGGCCCGGCCCTTCCTCGAGACCTATGCCTCCTACTTCCGGGCCGAGGTCACCGGCTTCGAGCGCCTACCCGAGGGCGGACCGATGCTGGTGGTGGGGAACCACTCGGGTGGCCAACTCCCCCCCGACATCCCGGTGCTGCTGAGCGCCTGGTGGCGCGAACGGGGCGAGGACGAACCGATCCACGTCCTCATGCACTCGCTGTTCATCGGTCTGCCGGGCATCGGTTCGCTGATGTCGCGGGGCGGAGCGGTGGAGGCTGGGCCCGAGGCCGCCGAGGCCATCCTCCGCTCCGGCTCGATCCTCGTCGACTACCCCGGCGGGGACTACGAGGTGTTCCGACCCTGGAACGACCGCAACAAGATCGACTTCGGCGGCAGGACCGGCTTCATACGCCTCGCCCTCCGCACCCAGGTCCCGGTGGTCCCTGCCGTGTCGGTTGGGGCCCACGAGTCGGTGGTGGTCCTGGCCCGGGGCGAAGGGATCGCCAAGTGGCTGGGCCTCGATCGCCGTTTCCGAGTCGGCGTGCTCCCACTGGTTCTGGGGCCCTTCGGCATCGTCCCGCCCGGCATCCCCACCCTTCCGCTGCCGGCCAAGATCACCGTGGAGCTGCTGGAACCCATCGACTGGACCGGACTCGGACCCGACGCCCAGGACGATCCCGAGATCGTCCAAGCCTGCTACGACGAGTTGACCACCAAGATGCAAGACGCCATGGACCGCCTCGCCGCCGAGCGCCAGTTCCCCATCATCGGCTGACCGCTTCGGGCCTCAGGCGGTGAGCCCTCGGCGGTCCATGGCCGACGCCACGAACTTCCACACCGTGTCGGACCACAGGTAGCCGACGTGGTTGCCGGGGAACCAGCAGGTCTCGGGTTCGTCCCAGTGCTCCCACAGGCGCCGGGCCTGGTCGGTGGTGGCGAGGCGGTCACCCCGACCGGCGAAGATCGCCCGGGCACCATGGGGTGTGGCCACCGGCATCGCCAGCGG
>JAGQSO010000112.1 GCA_020439505.1 Acidimicrobiales bacterium | reverse complement strand
GGCGAAGGCCTCGTGGCTGTCCAGTCCCTGGGGGCTGATCGCCAGGATCTGAGCATCCAACTCGGCGAAGCGCGCCACGTCGTCGCTGTAGGAGTTGAGCTGACGGGTGCAAACCGGGGTGTTGTCACCCGGGTAGAAGACCAGCACCACCGGCGCTCCGAGCAACCCGGCCAACGTGTACGTGCCGCGTGTTCCGTCTCGAACGCCCGGCAGCTCGAACGCAGGCGCCGCGTCACCCTTGGTCAAACCCATGGGTCCGACCCTATAGCGCTCGAAGTCGGTTGCTTCTCCACCTCAGGCAAGCTCGGCGAGGACTTCGTCGGCTATGTCGAAGTTGCCGTGGACGGCCTGCACGTCGTCGAGGTCGTCGAGGGCGTCGACCAGGTCGAGGACCTTTTTGGCCGCGCTCTTGTCGTCGAGGGTGACCAGGTTCTGGGCAACCATGGTGAGGTCGGACTCGTGCACCTTGAACCCGGCTTCTTCCACCGCGGTGCGGACGGCGTGCAGATCGGTGGGGCCGGTGGTGACACGCCAGTAGTCACCCTCTCGGGCGATGTCCTCGGCCCCGGCGTCGATCGCCGCCATCATCAGGTCATCCTCGTCGACGCTGCCATCGACCAACATCGTGCCCTTGCGGTCGAACTGCCAGGCCACCGCGCCAGGCTCGGCCACCGAGCCGCCCCGCTTCGTGAATACGCTGCGCACGTCGGACCCGCTGCGGTTGCGGTTGTCGGTCAGCACGTCGACCAGGAGGGCAACCCCACCGGTGGCATACCCCTCATAGGTGATCGACTCGTAGGCGACCCCCTCCATCTGACCCGAACCCCGCTTGATGGCCTTCTCGATGGTGTCGAGCGGGACCGACTGGTCCCTCGCCTTCTGGAACATGGTCCGCAACGACGGGTTCATCTCCGGGTCGGGGCCACCCTCGCGAGCGGCCACTTCGACCTGGCGGATCAGCTTGGCGAACACCTTGGCCCGCTTGGCGTCGGTCGCGCCCTTCTTGTGCTTGATCGTTGCCCATTTTGAATGGCCGGACATGGAGCCTCCTCGGCGGTTGGTTGGTGGTCCCCTGAGGACCGACATGGTCTAGGCCATGTGCAGGGTTGATGGGGTCAGGTGAGCGACAGGAACAGCTGATGGATACGGAGGTCGTCGGTCAGTTCGGGATGGAAGGCCGACACGATCACCGAGCCCTGACGGCACAGGACGGGGTGACCCGACGTCGAAGCCAACACCTCGACTCCGGACCCGACCCCTTCGACGAACGGTGCCCGGATGAACACGGCGTGGAACGGCGTGGCCAGGCCCGCGACGTCGAGATCCGCCTCGAAGGAATCGACCTGACGACCGAAAGCGTTGCGGCGCACGGTCACATCGATGGCCCCGAAGCTGCGTTGATCCGCTCGACCGTCGAGCACCTCGTCGGCGAGCACGATCATTCCGGCACAGGTACCCATGGCCGGCATCCCCCCGGCGAGTCGCTCCGCCAACGGATCGGCCAGGCCTGAGGTGACCAGAAGCTTGGACATGGTGGTGGACTCACCGCCGGGTATCACCAGCGCATCTACATCGTTGAGCTGGTCCGGAGTCCGAACCTCGGTGGTGGCGGCGCCGAGCGCGCCGAAGGCATCAGCGTGAGGAGCGACTGCGCCTTGCAGAGCCAGAAGTCCGATCTTCACCGGTGACCGCTCCTGGAGGCTCCGACGACCGGGGGCCGTCGGAGTGGGTCGTGGCGGAGCGAGAGGAACGGCGCGGCATTGCCGGTCACCAGCCCCGATCGGCGAATGTCTGCTCCAGGGAGCCGATCTCGAGACCGGGCATGGCCGGGCCGAGCCCCCTGCTGACCTTGGCCAGGATCGCGGGATCGTTGAAGTGGGTGGTCGCCTCGACAATGGCCTTGGCCCGAGCCGACGGGTTCTCGGACTTGAAGATGCCCGAACCGACGAACACCGCCTCCGCACCAAGCTGCATGGCCAGGGCGGCATCGGCGGGGATCGCCAACCCGCCGGCGCAGAACAACGGCACCGGCAGCTTGCCGGTGGCGTGGACCTCTTGGATCAGGGGTAGCGGGGCCTGGAGCTTCTTGGCCCAGTCGAACAGCTCGGCGCTGTCGGCCTGGGTGATCCGGCGGATGTCACCGGTGATCGAACGAAGGTGGCGCACTGCCTCCACCACGTTGCCGGTGCCCGCCTCGCCTTTGGAACGGATCATGCAGGCGCCCTCGCTGATGCGACGTAGCGCCTCACCCAGGTTGGTGGCTCCGCACACGAAAGGAACGGTGAACGCCCACTTGTCGATGTGGTGAGCCTCGTCGGCCGGAGTGAGCACCTCGGACTCGTCGACGTAGTCGACCCCGAGAGCTTCGAGGATCTGCGCCTCGACGAAATGCCCGATCCGGGCCTTGGCCATGACCGGGATGGTGGTGACCGCCTTGATGCCCTCGATCATCTCGGGATCTGACATCCGGGCGACTCCGCCGTCACGGCGGATGTCCGACGGCACTCGCTCCAGCGCCATGACCGCCACCGCACCGGCGTCCTCAGCGATCTTGGCCTGCTCGGGATCGACGACGTCCATGATGACGCCGCCCTTGAGCATCTCGGCCAGGCCACGCTTGACCAGCCGAGTTCCGGTCTCAGGGGCAGGAATCGCGGCGGAGGGGGACACGTCGGGCATGGGTCAAGTGTAGGGAGCCCCGTCGACCGCGCAGAAGCCCGAAAACGACCATCTTGCGACCTGGCGGTCTCGTCGCCAGGAACCACGAGGGCGGCGGGTGACGCTCGAGCGCCGGTGTCAGGGAACGGTGGTGACGCCGCCCTGGCGCGGCAGCTCCACCCAGGTGTTTCCGGGGGTCAGCAGGATCGGGTTTCCGGCGTTGTCGGTGAGGGTGGCGGGCTGGTCCTGGGCCGGCCGAGACCAACGGCCCCACACCACCTTTCCGTCGGTGAACACGAACAGCTCACCCTCGCCCACCGTGTGGGCCTCGGGCGAGCGCGTGTCGGCCGCGCTGCGGCCGTACTCGGTGATCATCACGACCACGTTCGAGGCAGACACCTGCGAGCCGTCGGCGTCGTGGTGGGGCCGACCGTTCTGAGTGCGCAGGTAGAGCTTCGTCCCGGGGTCCCAACGCCAACCCACCGGGGACGATGCCGATCCCCCGCCCCAGGTGATGTCCACACCCGACGCCGGGGTTGCCTCGGGCGAGGAGGTCTGCCCGTCACCGCGGTAGGAGAAAAGGGCCCTGGGCGGCGCGACAACCTCGGGTCGCCGCGCCCACAGCTGGTCCGCCTCCACGAACAGGTTGTGGGGTGCTCGACGGCCGGGTTGGCGCGAGTAGGAGGCGCTGGCGGCATCGTGGCCGACGTCGATCAGGAACGGCGACCGTCTGACCTCCCCCACCACCCCGTCATTGCCGCCGGACCAGGCGAACAGCACCTGACCGAGTTGGGGAAGGAGGTAGATGTCAGTGGTGCGGGCCGACCGGATCGGACCGATCCGCCCCGGCGCCTTGGAGTGGAACACCCCGACCAGCCGCGTGATGTTCCCCTCTACGACCTCCTCGAACACCAGGTCGGTTCGGTTCAGCCCCGCCTGGGGCAGGGCCGACTCGCGGCCGGTGTCGAGGTTGTCGATCTTGGCGGCGAGGGCGGGCCGGTTCACCAGCGCGGGGTCGGCGACGTGAAGTCCGGTGAGCGGCGCGATCGGACCGGTGGCCGGCTCGCTTGTCGTCGTCACCTCCTCGGTGGTTGTGGTCACCGGCCTGGTGGTCGTGGTTGTGACCGGTTCGTCGTCTTCACCGCGGCTGAGGGCGAACACCAGACCACCGGCGAGGATCAACAGCGCTACCGCCACTCCCCCGATCAGGCGTGGATCCAATCGTTGGGGGGCTCGTTCTGACTGTGTCATCGGGTCAAGGTTGTCCGGTGGGACCACCGACTGGGTGGATACCGATCCAGGCCCCTGGTGGCTTGGCCCACGCGTCATCACATCGAGGCGGTCCAACGGAGGACCGGTGCGCTGACGTGACAGTCAGATCTCGCGGAGTGCGTCGATCCGGTCGCTCAACGATGGGTGGGTGTCGAACATGACGTTCCATTTCGCCAGTCGGCCTTCGGCGTCGGTTCGAGCCAGGGGCGACGCCAGCCAGAGGTGGGCGGTCGCCCGCCCTCCGGCGTGAACGACGGTCGATTCGGCATCCATCTTCTCGAGGGCCCCGATCAGGCCGGGCGGGTAACGGGTCATCGACACCGCGGCGATGTCGGCCACGATCTCGGATCGACGGCTCACCACCAGGTTGAGAAGCCTCGATGTCACCGGGGCGACGGCCAGCAGGGCGAAGCCGGGGATCGCGGCCGCCGGGGCCGCCCCGCCTTGGCGATCGTCCGGGTCCGTTCTGCCTCCGTTCCACCACGCCAGTCGGATCAACAGATCCGACAGCAGTGTCAGTGGGGCCAGGACCGTTACCGCCAAGGTCGCCACCTGGATGTCGTTGTTCTTCACCCGCGCCAGTTCGTGGGCCACCACTGCCTCCAGCTCGATGCGGGTCAACCGATCCAGGAGACCGCTGGTGAGCACGATCGAGGCGTGACGGGGACTGCGTCCGGTAGCGAATGCGTTGGGGGCGGAGTCGTCGATCACGAAGATGCCCGGCTTGGGCAGGCCAGCGGCCACGCAGAGCCCCTCGACCAGGTTGTGGAGACGAGCGAACTCGAGGGGATCGGCCGCGACCCCACGGCTGGTCCTCAACAGCACGACGTCGGACAACCGGTAGGCGGCTACGGCCGACGCCGAGGCGAACGCCACCGCGGCAACCGCCGCCGTCAGGCCGCCGAGCCCCACCAATCCGAAGAAGAACCAGCCGATCATGGTGGTGACCACAACGTAGGTAGCCATCAGAAGGGTCGAACTACGACGGTTGCGTATGAGTTCCTCGTTCACTTCGATCCGCGGGCCTGGGCTCAGGCTTCGTGCGGTTCGAACTTGAAGCGTCGGGCTATGGCTGACCATGGCACGGTCTCGATCTTGGTGTTGTAGGTGTCCGCAGCGGATGCATAGGCCTGTCGCGCCGCCTCGAGTCCCTCGCCGTCTCCACCTTCGCTGGCGGCCACGGCCGCCGCGGCCCTTTCCACCTCGGTTCGAAGCTTGACCAGGCTGCGGTAGAAGAACACGTCGAGCAGTACGAGCGCCAGGACGATCACCACCACCACGATCACAACGGGTAACACCTGGTTCTCCTCAGATATCGACAGCCCTGGACCGAAACACTCTACGAGGCTGGGGGTGGGCACCCTGAAAGAACACCCCCGGTGGCTGAGAAATGGGTCCGCCGACCGTTGGGCTCGCTTCCTCAGACCCCGAGACGACCACGACCAGAGCCGGGTCGGCGCCATCCCCGTGCCGCGGCCGGCGATACCGCGATTGCCTGGTAGAGCTCGACGTAGCGCTCCGCCAGTCGGTCCATCGAGAACTCGACCGCCCGCTGGCGCCCGGAAGCGACGAGAGCATTTCGCAGCTCGGTGTCCGCCAGTACCCGGTTCAGTGCATCAGCCAGCTCGGCAGCAGCCTTCGGCTCCACCAACAGGGCGTCCTCGTCGCGGCGGGCAACGAGGCGGTAACCGCTGAGGTCCGAGGCGACGATCGCCGTGCCAGCAGCCATCGCCTCCAACAGGACGACCCCGAAGGACTCGCCGTGGAGAGAGGGCGCGCAGAACACGTCGGCCGCTGCCAGACGCCGCCGCTTCTCGAGGTCATCAAGACGGCCCAGCCACTCCAGTCGAGGATCGCCGGCGTGACGCAGCTTCAACCGCTCGGTGTCGGGACCGTCGGAGCCGATCCACACCTTTACGTCGGGGGGAAGCGACGGCAGCGCCTCCAACAGGACCTCGAGACCTTTGCGTTCCTCGTGGCGCCCGAGGAAGAACACGGTCCGAGCGTCGGTCGGCCAGGGCTCGACCGACGCGAACCTCTCGATCTCGATCCCGTTGAACATCCGCACGTAGGACCCACCGAGGTGTTCCAGGGCCAGGGCCTCGGCCTCGGCCGAGACCGTCGTCCGCACATCGAGACGTCCGGCCAGCCATCGCAGGGCTGAGTTCAGCCGCTGGTAGGAAGCGTGGTTGCCGGCGGCGTGGAAGGTCCCGACCAGAGGAGCGGGTTTGATGAAGCACGCCGTCGTGGACGGTCCGGGAACCATTGGTTCATGGACGTGCAAGACGTCGAAACCTTCATCCCGCACGGCACGAATGAGGCGGAGTTGGGCGGAAGGATCGGGAGCGATCGGAGCAACCGAGCCGTTGGCTGCGGTCGGAATGCTCTTGCCCAGCGGTGTCACCCACCCGTCGGGGGGCGGCCCGTCAGACGGGGCGAGAACCCTGGCCATGTGACCTTGGGCGCGCAACGCCCGAGCCAGGCCGAGCACCTGTTCCTGGACCCCGCCGGGAACGCTGATGCTGTAGGGACAGACCAGCCCGATCCGCACCGCTCAGCCCACCTCGCGGTCGCTGGGCCAATTCGGTTGAAGGAGATGCCACTGCTCGGGCGCCTTGCGGATCATGGCCTCGAACTCGTGGGCCAGGTTCTGGGTGATCCGGGCGACGTCCTCGCGGAGCTTCCCCTGCCGCGAGGTGTCCAGCGGTGGGCGGGCCACACCGTAGTGGCCGTCGCCATCGAAGTAGGTGGTCGCCGGCACCAGCGGAGCCCCCGACCTGAGCGCGAGCGTCGCCGGTCCGGCCGGGAGGGTGGTTCGTTCGCCGAAGAACTCCACCTCCACCCCGCCGCCGGCGACGTCGCGGTCGCTGAGCAGTGACAACACCCGGTTGGCCTTGAGGGCCCGTGCCGCCGCCGTACCGGCATTGGCGTCGAGGGGGACCACCTCCATTCCGAGGCGGGTCCGAAGGCCCACGAACCACGCCGCCAGCTCGGGGGGCTCAACCGCTTCCACCACCGCCGTGACCGGCATCTGGTGGTAGCTGGTCAACCAGAACGCCGACCATTCCCAAGCCCCGAGATGGGGCATGGCCAGGATGCACCCTGTTCCGGCTGCGATCGCGTCGGTGATGTGTTCCACCCCCTCGGCCCGGAGTCCCCGGTGGAGAACGTCCGGTGGCGTGCCGGGGAGGCGGAAGGATTCAACCCAGTAGTGGGCGTAGTGCGAGAAGGTCTCGCGCACCGCCACCTTGAGCTCCGCCTCGGTCAGATCAGGGCGCACCCTCAACTGGTGGCGGCGGACCATCTGGCGCCGCTCCGACATCGCCACCGATGCCAGGCGCCCGGTTGCCCGGGCGAACGGGCGCACGGCGCGCTGGGGAAGGGCCCTGGCTACCGCACTCCCAGAGCGGTAAGCCACATACGCCGACCTACCGGCCAACGACGGTCAGCGGGGCGGCCGCAGCTGGGTGCGGCGGCGCACCTGACGGGTGGTGGAACGAGCCACCCGTCGGTCCTGGCGGTTGCGGGTTCGCATCCGCTGACGCTCCAGGGAGCGGTCGGCGAGCCTCGGCACCGAGGCCGTGGCCTGGTTCCACACCTTGGCGAAACGGGTGACCGCGGTGATCGCGGTACCGATGAGCATCACCCACAGGACGGGGATGAGGAACTGGCTGAACAGCAGCCCGAGGGCCAACACGATGATCCGCTCGGCTCGCTCCATGAGCCCGCCCTTGGCGTCGTAGCCGAGCGACTCGGCCTTGGCGCGTTCATAGGAGATGAGCATGGAGAGGCCCATGATCGCCATCGGCAGCAGGACGATGCGCCCGGGGTTGGTGTTCGTCAGGTGCCAGGCGACGCCCATGAACAACAAGGCGTCGGTGAAACGGTCTGCCACCGAGTCGAAGAAGGCGCCGCGGGGAGACGCCGTGCCCGAGGCCTTGGCGACCGCGCCGTCGAGCACGTCGGGCAACGCGGTCAGCACCAGGAGGAGCAGACCCAGCCGCAATGCCCCCATCCCGATGGCAACCGAGGCACCCACCGCCATCGCCACGCCGATCAAAGTCAGGTGGTCGGCACTGATGCCGGTGCGCCGAAGCTGCTGGCCGACGGGTTTGAGCGTGCGTTCGGCGTCGGCACGGAAATGGCCGTCGAACATCGGTCTCCTCCAGAGGGGACTACTTGTGCTTGCAGAAGTTAGCACTTCCGCGGTCGACAGAACAGGTCTAGTCCGCGACAACCCTCACATGACGGCATTTCATCCCGTCTGATACCACCCGAGAGAGGCTGGTTCCGCCCCCTGGGTCCATGTGGTCACTGGGTGAGGTCACCGTCGAGATCGGACCAGTCTTCGGGGTTGGCTTCGCTGAACCAGTCGACGATGGAACCGTCTACGCCGTCCACCATCACGAGGCCGCGCTTTTCGGGCGGGTTCTCGGCCGAGTACAGCAGGATTCTCCACGTCGGACGGCTGGCGAGTCCCCGCCATCCCAACTGGGCCGAAGCGTGCCCCACCGGAAACCCAACCTGGATGGTGGCGGCGACGAGAGCATCACGTTCGTCGACGTCGAGGTTCCATCCGGCCACCAGGTGGTACAAACCGATCGCGATCAGGGCCAGACCACCCCACAGGTACCCGCCGTTGACGAGCACCGCGTCGGCACCGGCCACGAGGCGAGCCAGGACCATCGCCGCCCCGATCCCGATGTACAGATACCCAGGGACGCGGCGACGGTTGTTGTTGGGGAACACGTACGGCCCGACGAAGGCCGAGGCGTTCAGGTCCTCGGGCAGTTCGTCGCGAACCTCGTCGTCGCTGCCCGCGACGTCGTTCTCGCCCTGTGCCTCGTCTTCCATCAGGGCCGACGGTAGTTAGGTGAGGTCACGTGAGGCGAGCCGACTCGGTCGGGTGGCCCCCGCTCCTCGTCGTGGCTTCCCCTACCGGCCCGGATCAGGCCAGGCGTCGGTGAGCTTGTCCCAGGAGACGGTCAAGGGCTCGGGCAGGACCCGGGTCTCGGCCACCGCGGTCATGAAGTTGGTGTCACCCGACCACCGGGGAAGGCAATGGACGTGGAGGTGATCGGGCACACCGGCCCCCGCACCTGCTCCGAGGTTGACGCCGACGTTCACCCCGTCGGGCCGGTAGGCCGTGCGGATGGCAGCCACTGCCCGGTGAACCAGCTTCCACAACTCGCTGGCCTCCTCATCGGAAAGATCGCCAAGGTCGGGGACGGCACGGTTGGGCAGCACCATCAGGTGCCCGGACCCGTAGGGGAAGGCGTTGAGCACGGCGAAACAGGTCTCCCCCCGGTAGAGAACACCTGACTCGCGGTCGGGCAGGTCGCTGGCCAGGATCCTCTCGAACAGTGACCGGCCGGCCGAGTCGGGGCGGACCTCGGCGGCATCGTCACTGACCCGGGTGATGTAGGTGGTCCTCCAACCCGCCCACAACCGCGACAGGGCGGGCGACGGTCCCCCGTCGTGAGGTTGACCGGCGGGATCCCCGGCGGGAGGAACGGTCATCGGGCCAGGTGGATCTGGTCGTCCACCTCGTCGACCACCCGCTGGGCGAACACGTCGAGGGAGACGCCCCGTTCGACCTCGCCGCCCCGAGGGTTGACCCCCACGGTGCGCGACGCCACGTCGTCGTCTCCCACCACCAGCACATAGGGGATCTTCTCGCCCTTGGCCTTGCGAATCCGGTTGCCCAGCTTCTCGTCCGCGTCCACCCCGTCGGCACGGATGCCCAGGGCCGCCAACTCGTCCACCACCTCGGCGGCATAGTCGTCGTGGTCGTCTCGCACCGGAAGGACCCGTACTTGGACCGGGGCCAGCCAGGTCGGGAAGGCACCGGCGTAGTGCTCCAGCAGTACCCCGAAGAACCGTTCCACCGAACCGAACAGGGCGCGGTGCAACATGATCGGCCGGTGGTGCTTGCCGTCCTCACCTACATAGGTGAGATCGAACCGCTCGTTCATGTTGAAGTCGTACTGGATGGTGGAGAGCTGCCAGCTTCGCCCGATGGCGTCTTTCACCTTCACGTCGATCTTGGGCCCGTAGAACGCTCCCCCGCCCTCGTCGACCTCGTAGTCGAGCCCTTCGGCCTCCAGCGCGGCCCGGAGAGCGTCGATGGCCGCTGCCCACCCCTCGTCGGTTCCCACCGATTTCTCGGGGGGACGGGTTGACAGGTTGGCCTCGAAGTCGTCGAAGCCGAAGGCCCGCAACACCGACAGCACGAACCCGAGAAGGCTGCGGATTTCACCGTGGGCTTGTTCGGGCGTGCAGTAGATGTGGCTGTCGTCTTGGGTGAAGCCCCGAATACGCATCAGTCCGTGAAGGGTGCCGGACTTCTCGTAGCGGTAGACCGAACCCAGCTCGAACAGCCGAAGTGGCAGCTCCCGGTAGGACCGCTGGCGGGATCCGTACACCAGGTTGTGCATGGGGCAGTTCATCGGTTTGGGGTAGTAGCGCCCGTTGTCCATTTCCATGGGCGGGTACATGCCCTCGGCGTAGAAGTCGAGGTGGCCCGAGGTCTCGTACAGGCGCCCGTTGGCGATGTGGGGGGTGTAGACGAATTCGTACCCTCCCTCCTGGTGACGGGTGCGGGAGTAGTCCTCCATCAACTTGCGCACGATGGCACCCTTGGGGTGCCACACCGCCAAGCCCCCGCCCAGCATCTCGGGGAAACTCAACAGGTCGAGCTCGGTGGCCAGCTTGCGGTGATCGCGCTTGGCCGCTTCCTCGAGACGGTGCAGATGGGCGTCGAGGTCGGCCTTCGTCGCCCATGCCGTCCCGTAGATGCGTTGGAGCATCGGATTGCGTTCGTCCCCCCGCCAGTACGCGCCGGCGACCCGCATCAGCTTGAAGTGCCCGAGGAACGATCCGGTGTCGGGTACGTGGGGGCCTCGGCACAGGTCGATGAAACCGGGGTAGCCGGTGAAGGCCGGTTCCGCCCATGGTTCGCTCGGAGGGTTCTCGTAGGTACGCACGACCCCCGACGCCGTGGCCGACATCGGGTCGTCGGTCTGTCCCTCGATGATCTCGAGCTTGAACCGGTGACCGGCGAACACCTCCCGGGCCCGTGCCTCTGGGAGCTCATCGCGCACGAAGGGTTGGGACTGCGCCAGGATCTCGCGCATCCGGGCCTCGATCCGCTCCAGGTCCTCGGGGACGAAGGTGCCCGGCCGGCCGTCGGGTCCGACGGGCAGCTCGAAGTCGTAGTAGAAGCCATCCTCCACGGGCGGCCCGATGGCGAAGGTTGCACCGGGGAACAGCTCGAGGACAGCTTGGGCCATCACGTGGGTCGTGGAGTGGCGGATCGTGTAGAGCCCACGCTCGGAGGCCGCGGTGACTATCTCGACGCTGTCACCCTCCGCGAGCTGCCAGTTCAGGTCTCGCTCGGTGTCGTTGACCACACCGATCACCGCATCCTTGGCCAGCCGTCGCCCGATCGACTCGGCCAGGCCGGCAACGGTGGTGCCGGCGGGAACCGATCGTTCAGATCCGTCGGGCAGCTTGATCACGATTTCGGCCATCGACGGATGGTAGGCGAGCCCTCGCCCACCCCCGAAGGCCATTGCCCATGCTCGCCCTCGGCCATCGATACCTGGTGGGCCGGTCAGCTCGTCATCGCTGCGTCGGTGGTCAGACCCGACGCTCGATGCGGAATCAGGTGGTCAGATGGGCCCGGCGCGGAGGCTTTCGCAACACGTCAGCCGACGAACGAGGCTGGGTTGCCTTCACGAACTCGTTCTGGTCCGCCCCGTCAGGCTGGTCGACCGAGCCAACCTCGGCCGGAACACCGCCACCGTTCAGTCGGTCGCTGTGTCCGTTGTGGCCATTGTGTCCGTTGTGACCGTTGCGGCTTCCCTGGCCGTTGCCGGAGCCGCCTTCGGCCATGACCGGTTCCACGCTGGGTGAGGTCTTGTGCTCGGGGCGCAGGTCGATGACGGGCTCGGGCACAGCCACCGGCTTGCGGCCTGCGGCGTACTCGTTCACGTACTCCTGCCCGGACAGCTCGCGGATCTCGTACATGACCTCGTCGATGATCTGACGAAGAACCATGTGGTCGTCGGCGCGGCTGAGGTAGCGGGTCACGTCGATGGGACGGCCGAACGAGATGGTGACCGGGAGCCTCAGGGTCGGGAACTTGGCGTCGGGGGGCATGACCTCGCGAGCACCACGGATGCCGATCGGAATGATCGGTGCACCGGTTCGCAGAGCCAGACGAGCAGGGCCGGTCTTACCCCGGTACAACCGACCGTCTCGCGACCGGGTGCCCTCGGGATAGATCCCGAATAGCTCACCCTGTTCGAGCAACCGCTGGGCGGTGGCCAAGGCGCGTTCGGCTGCGTCGCCTCCACTGCGATCGATGGGGATCATCCCCAGCGCCGGGAACAGGCGCCGGGTCTTCCAGTCGTCCATGTACTCGGCCTTGCCCACGTAGGTCACGCGGCGCGGCAGCATCGCGGGAACGAAGAACGAGTCCAGCACCGAGGTGTGGTTGGGGCACAAGATGGCGGGGCCGGATGCCGGCACGTTCTCCAGCCCTCGTAGGTCGAACCGCCAGGCGGCGCGAAAGAGAGGCGTGAGCACGGCCTTGGCGGCCGGGTACAGCTTGCCTACATCGTTCGAGCCCATAGCGGACCTTCATCATGCCTCATCGCGGGGCCCCGTGCGTACCAACTTTCGTCGGCGCGCCCGAAGCTTGACCGGAGACTGCTGACAGGGGTCGACATTTACCGATATCAGCGAACGTCGTCCGCCAGGCGTCCGTCAATTGGGGGTCAGATCCACACCGAGGAGACGTGCTGCGTTGGCAACGCCACCGTCCGTGGCGGCCGCCCGGTCTATCGCCGCCACCGCGGCCGGTGTGTCGAGGTCCGAATCCAACGCGGCCCGTACCTCGTCGAGAGCGGCGTTGCCGTCCCCGGCGTTCTCCCACGCCGCCAGGCGGGCCGCCGCCTCGGGCATGACCTCGTCGTGCCATTCCCACGGCGTGCGGTAGTGGTGGGCCAGCGTGGCCAGCCGGATCGCCCGGGGGTCCCATTCCTTGCGCAGTTCGCTGACGAACACCAGGTTGCCGAGCGACTTCGACATCTTCTCTCCGTCCATCCGCACCATCGCCTGATGCATCCAGTGGCGGACGAACGGCTCGCCGGTGGCGGCCTCGGACTGAGCCGACTCGCACTCGTGGTGGGGAAAGATCAGGTCGCTGCCACCGCCGTGCAGGTCGATGGTGGTGCCCAGTTCTCGCAATGCCAGCGCTGAACATTCGATGTGCCACCCGGGGCGACCGGGACCCCACAACGACTCCCACGCCGGTTCGTCAGGTGCCGACGGCTGCCACAGCACGAAGTCCAGGGGGTTGCGCTTGTTGGGGTCGTCGGGGTTGCCGCCCCGCTGAGCCGCCAGGTCGAGCATCTCCGCGCCGTCGTAGTGGCTGATGGTGCCGAAGGTCGGCCACGAGTCGACGTCGAAATAGACCGCACCACCTGATTCGTAGGCGTGACCGCGGTCCAGCACCATCCCGATGAATCCCCGGATGTCAGAGATGGCGGAGGTGGCTCTCGGTTCGCTCCACGCCGGGAGAAGCCCCAGGGCTTCGATGTCGGAGTTGAATCGGGCGATCTCCCCCGCGGCCAGATCCAGGTAGTGGACGCCCAACTCCCGCGCCTTTCGCAGCAGGTCGTCGTCCACATCGGTGATGTTGCGAACACAGCGGGTGTCGTGGCCACGGTCACGCAGGCGACGCTGTAGGACGTCGTAGGTGAGGTAGGTGGCGGCGTGTCCGATGTGGGTGGCGTCATAGGGGGTGATGCCGCACGTGTACATCGTGACGACCGGCCCCGGCTCGAACGGGACGACCTCCCGGCGGGCAGTGTCGTAGAGCCTCATCGGGTCAGACCCCATCAAGCCTCCTCCGCCTCGGACTCGCCCCCGGTCGAACCGTCGAGGCCCGGTGCCGGCCGCTCCGGCTCGGGGATACCGGTGAACTTGACCGCAACCCGGGTGCGGTAGTGGACGTTCAACTGGAGCAGCACCGCGGTGAAGGATTCGATCGGGGTGGCCTGAGAGAGGCCACCGGCATCGAGTGGCCTCATGTTGGGCACGCTGGCGACGATCCGCGAAGTCACATCGGTGGCGTCCTGAAAATCAGAACAGATCAGGACGTCAGACTCGATCGGATGATCGAGATCGCCGAGTTCCTTGGCCGGCACGTGGTGGAACCCCGCTGCCACCCGACAGCCCGGCACCGCGGCCTGGACGCTGGCCGCCACCGACCCACGGGGCGGCACCAGAGGCTGGAACTCCTTGCCGATGCGGGTCAGGGCATTGGCCATGCAGATGACGACCTTGCCGTCGAGGGCGTCGGCCACCGAGGTGGCGGTGCCGTAGGCGGCGTCCCACGGGGTGGCGATGACCACCACGTCGGCCGCTGCCGCCGCGGCGTTGTCTCCGGCGGTCACCGACAAGTTCAGGGCGGGCCACTGCTCGTGCAGCTTGTCGACCACCTCCATGGCCCGGTACTTGGACCGAGAACCGATGACCACGTCGAACCCCACCGATGCCAGGCGAACGCCCAAAGCGCTGCCCGCGGGTCCGGTACCTCCAAGGATGCCGATCTGCACGGCGCAACCCTAGAGCCAACCCTCGCCGTTGCCGCCGTGACGCCTTCAACCCCGGTGGTTCTCATGACCCGTCACGTGGAGGAGATCCCACCGGGGTTCACTCACGCCCTGGTGATGCGCGATGGCGCGCTGACCGCATCGGGACCTCTGGCCGAGACCGTGACCGCGTCAGCGCTTAGCCACACCTTCGACATCGCGGTGGAACTGGATGTCACCCGGGGCCGCTACCGAGCCCGGTCAACCACCCACTGAGCCGGTCGGGTCAGCACGACCAGGCCCGGGCCATCCATGGTGAGCCGGGTGATGGTGGTGGTCGTGAGCTCAGGTCGACGGTGGGCAGCATCGATCACCGATACCCACTCTCCGTCGGCGAGGAGGACCTCGGTCCTCCCGGTACCGGTGACCACCACCAACAGCACCGGAGGTCCGGTCTCACCGACCGTGGGGTTTGGGCTGAGAAGACCCTGAAGCGCCACTGGGCCGCCATCCAGCCCGCTCGGTCCCGCGTCGCCTGAACCATCGTCATCGGCGGGGTCGACGGTCAGGTTGGTTCGGTGCCACAGGTCCTCGGCCATCGGTCGACCGTCGCCGTCGTACCAGGCGATTCGTCCGTCGCCGACGCCGACCCACTCGGGGCGTCGAAGCACCGAGAACTGCTTGCGGACCCTCACCGCTTCGGCGACCCATGTCGCCAGGTCCCAATCTGCGTCGGGCCACGGGACGCCCCACAGGTCAGATGTCAGCGTGTAGCCGTCGCCTCGACCCCCTTGGGACCGGCCGATCTCGTCGCCCGCCACCAACATCGGCACGCCTTGGGCGAACAGTGTGAGCCCGATCATCACCCGTTGACGCCGAGCCCGAGCCGCCGACACCGCCGTGTCAGCGGTTGGCCCCTCCAGGCCTCCGTTCCACGACCGCTGGCCGTGTCCACCGTCCACTGGGTCCGAATAGGAGACCAGATCGGTAACGGTGAACCCGTCATGGGTGGCGACGGCGTTGACCGTCGTGGTGACCGGGCGGCCGTGGAACACATCGGCGGTGGCGGTGAGAGCGGCAGCCACCGATGCCGGGGTTGCCACTCCCCTCCCGAGGTCGCGGGCGGTGTCTCGGAAGCGGTCGTTCCACTCTCGCCATGGCTCAGGGAACCGTCCCAGGCAGTACCCGTCGGGACCGAGGTCCCACGGCTCGGCGATCAGCTTGACGCCGTCCAGCGCGGGCGAGGCCGCCAGGTCGGCCAGCAGCGGGTGATCCGCAGTCGGACCGTGGTCGTCACGAACGAGCGTGGCGGCCAGGTCGAAGCGGAAGCCGTCGATCCCGTAGTCCCGCACCCACCCCGCCAGGGTCTCGACCACCAACCGGCGAACCGAGGGCGAGCAGGTGTTCACGGCGTTCCCACAGCCGGTGACGTCGTCGTCGACCAGACCGTCAGCGCCTTGGCGAAGTCGGTAGGTAGCCCGGTTGTCGAAGCCGCGCCACGACAGGATCGGGCCCACCCCCAACGAACCCTCACAGGTGTGGTTGAACACCACGTCGAGCCACACCTCCAGGCCGGCTTCGTGCAACCGTTGGACCGCCCAGCGCAGCTCTGCCACCGGGTCGCCTCCCGAGGACGCGTATCCACTGTGGGGTGCTGCCCACGCCAGCGGGTTGTAGCCCCACACGTTGCGCTGGCCGTTGGCGACCAG
>JAGQSO010000111.1 GCA_020439505.1 Acidimicrobiales bacterium | reverse complement strand
TGTGTTGCGTCTGACTTCGTGTCGCTGATCCGGCCGGGAATCAGTCAGCATGGGTGGGTTCTCTCTGGAGCCTGAGGAGGGCCCGTGAGTACCCAGCCTGGACGGAAGAAGAAGCGGTTCTTGGCGCCGCAGGAGAAGTACGAGATCTGGATGCAGCTGGTGCGTGGTGAGACCACGGTCGCTGAGGCGGCCGAGCAGGCGCGGGTGGATCGGGCGACGATCTCGAAGCTGCGTGAGGTGGCCAAGGCGGGGGCGCTCGACGCGTTGGCGCAGTCCCGTCCGGGCCGGCGGGGCACCCAGCGTGATGTCGAGCTGGAGGAGGCCAAGGCCGAGGCGGAGCGGTTGCGCACCGCGTTGGCGGAGATGGCGGTGCGGCTCACGCTCGCGGAGGGAAAAGAGCCTTGGGGCTGAGTGGCCGGGTCCCACGGCGGGTTGACGCGGCCACCAAGCAAGCGCTGATCGGCCTGGTCGACAGCGCCGAGGCGGGGGGCTGGTCGACACGGGCGGCGTGCCGCTACCTCGAGCTGTCTCAACGGCGCTTGGAGCGGTGGCGGCGACGCGTCGCTGATGGCGCCGGCCTCGACGACGAGTCGCCGGGCGGCAACCCGGTGCATGGTCTGACCCCAGCCGAGGAGGACGAGATCGTTGCGGTGTTCAACGAGTGGGCCGACATCGACCGGTCGCATCGCAAGCTGGCGCATCGGGGGTCGTGGCTGGGTCGGTTCTGGGTCGATCCGTCGACGGTGCGACGGGTCCTGGAGCGCCGTGACCTGCGTTTTCGTGCCCCGAAACGTGAAGGGAGGTCGCCCAAACGTGAGTGGCCGGACTGGGCTGAGCGGGCCCCGAACCGGATCTGGATCTATGACACGACCCACTGGGGTCGGGCCGGCGCGGCGACCACGGTCATCTCCGATGTGATCAGCCGCAAGTGGATCGCGGACCTCACCTCGGCCGATGAGACCAGCACCGAGGTGCAAGCTGTGTTCGCCCGAGCGCTACGCGACGAAGGCATCGAGGAGCGCATCGAGGCCGCCAACCCCGACGGGGTCGCGTGGGATCCCGACAGCGACGACATCCCGGTGCTGTTGGCCATGTCGGACAACGGCCCACAGATGAGCTCCGGGTCGACCCGAGAGTTCCTCGCCCTGTGCTGGATCGCGACCCACTTCGGTCGCCCCGGCACCCCCACCGACCAGGCCTGGATCGAGTCGCTGTTCGGGCACCTCAAGGTCGAACAACCCCACCTCGAGCTCATCGAGGACATCGACGTGTTGCGCGCCGAGCTCGCCATCCAGCGCGAGCACTACAACACCGTCCGGCTCCACGCCGGCATCGGCTACGTCACCCCCGACCAAGAACACCGAGGCGAAGGAGAAGCCATCCGAGCCGCTCGCCGAGACGGCCTCACCCGAGCCCGCGCCGCACGCATCGCCTACCATCGCACCAACCGAACCCGAGGACCCGCCGATGCGGACTGAAACCCCCGGGAACAGCGACATCAAGTCAGACACAGGTCA
>JAGQSO010000110.1 GCA_020439505.1 Acidimicrobiales bacterium | reverse complement strand
TGCACCGCAGCCCTGCCGTGCTCGCCGCCAACGGCGGCCACTGGAAAGGACTCGACGACCTCGAGCTCGCCACCTGCGGGTGGGTCGCCTGGTTCAACGAGGACCGCATCCACGGCGAACTCGACGATCTCTCGAGGATGTCCCGAGTTCCGTGGGACTTGGGGTGGCGGCCGGTGATGGTCAGGCTGCTTCCTCCTCATTCTGGTCGGTGGGGGTGACAGTCCCGGCGGCGTGGTCGGTGAGGGCTTGGCGGAGGGCGGGGAGGTGGAGGTGGCCGTTGACTCGACGGAACTGCTTGGCGGCTTCTCCCATGCCGGCTGCGCACCAGCGCAGCGCCATGTGGCCGTCGCGCCAGCGCTTCACGTTCGAGGAGTGATCTCGGCAGATTCCGATCATGGACTCGATGGCGTTTGTTGACCGCAGGGTGCGGGCCAACGTCGGTGGCACCCCGAGACGCGAGACGGTGAGAGTCTCGGTGAGGCCCTCGCGCAGCGACCCGGCGGCGCCGGGGTGGGCCTTGTCGAGGCTGCGGGCGAGGGCTTCGAGGGTGGCCTCGGCGGCGAGCGGGTCGGGGTCGTGGTAGGCGGCGCGCATCTTGCGGGCGACGGTGGTGGCCATGGTCTTGGACAGCTTGGCTTGGACGTTTCGGATCTTGTGGAGCTGGCAGCGCTGTATCACCGGGTGGTCGAACACGGCGTTCACGCCGGCGGCGAGGGCCTTGGCGCCGTCGATCACGACCAGGACTGGGCGGGTGGTGTCGAGGCCCCGGCCGCGCAGATCAGCGAGGAGGTCCTTGACCACTGTCGCGTTCTCGGTGTCGCCCTCGACCACGCCGAGGGGTGCTTGGTGCCGTCGATGGTGATGCCCAGGGCCACGACACAGCAGTGCCCGGCGAAGTGCACGCCGTCGATCATCAACGCCACCACATCGAGGCCCGCCAGGTCGGTGGCCATCAACTCGGACAGAGCGGTCTCGGTGCGGGCCACGAACCGGCGCGACACCGCGCTCTTCGACGTCGAGCGGGCCGTGGCTTCGACCTCGGCGCCGACAGGCTCGAGCCCGGCCCGGTAACGGCGGGTCGACAACTTGGCCATCATCCGTTCCAAGGCGAGCTCGCCGAGCAGATCGGACCCAGCGAACGTGTCATACGCCTCGACGGGCAGCTCGCCGGAGCCATCGGTGGCGCGTACCCGTGGGCGGCGTACCGGAACCCGGCGCCCTCCCAACGCCACCGACCCCGCCTCAGTGCCGTGCCGCACCGCCGCCCGGTCGGGCTGGTGGCGGCCCTTCGGGCCCGCCAGCGCGGTGACCGACTCCTCCATCATCGCGGTCATGACTTGCAAGCCGGTGGCCACAGCCAAGGCCAACAGGCCTTCCTTCACGGCGTCGCCGATCTCGGCCATCGCCACGGTCACCGCGTCAGGCAGGACCAGCTCGACGGCGGTCACCCCAGACGCGGTCTTCTTCTGATAGTTCTTCTTCACAGGTGGTGGTCCCTTGCTCTCGGTGTTTTGGCGAACGCCCGACACCTACCAGCTGGCAGGTCTCAAGCGGGGGACCGCCACCCCAACTTCCACGACGAGCGGGACAACCTCCGATCTCTCTCCAGCCGAGGTCGAAGCCGCCCACTACCGTGGCCTCGAACAAGCTGATGCGGCCTGACAAATCAAACCCACCGAGCACCCGTCAAACCCAGTCCGAATCAACAAGCAGCTCACAGATCAGGTCCCGGTCGTCGCTACCTATCCGAGCGCTCAGCCTTCAGGTAGTAGTTTGCTAGAGCGACCGCCTTGCTTGGAGTACCGCCTTCACGGAGCGAACGCACCTCCTGAGCTTTGACTATTCCTTCGCGCAGTTCAAACACTGGGATCATCCAGGGAAGCCCGGTAGAAGAACCTGGACCAAGATACACTTCAACTACCTCGGACCAACGGAATCGATGAGTGCGAAATAGCCCATAGCTAGTTGCCCCTTCGGGGGATAGATGCAACGCACACCGTGAGGCACGAAAGGCCAGGTAACCTGGTGGAAGGGCCAGCCCGCCTCCCAAGACCGGACTTATTTCGCCGAACCCCCACAAAACACAGACTGCGGCGAATCCGAACGTAATAACAAGAATTGTTCGACCACGCCACACAAACGTTTGGCGGCAGGGTTCTTCAACATTCGCTTTCATCAAACCACGCAAGATCCTAGAAGCCCTGAAGCGCCCCAGGTTTTCTGCCGCTCTCATACGGGTTGCGGCTCTCGGTTGAGGGTCGCGTAGTGGGCTTGTTCGAACTCTACGGGGGTCGTGTAGCTGAGGGTGCTGTGGAGCCGGCGGTTGTTGTACCAGTCGACCCAGCCGGCGGTGGCGTACTCGACGTCGCTGATGGTCCGGTAGGCGCCGGCGTGGAAGACCGTGGTGCGGATGCACTCGGTCTTGTACAGGCCGATCACGCATTCCATGAGGGCATTGTCATACGCTTAACCGGCCAATCTGGGCCCGGGTTGAAGCGACCGGTGGTGTGGATCCGGCGGTGGTCAGTTCGCTCGTCGGCGGGTGGTGGTTCGGCCTTCGAGGTGGCGGAGTCGTTCTTCTTGGTCGCGGACTCGGTCGGCGAGGGCTTCGAGGCCGGTGCGGAGGTGGGCGATTTCGGC
>JAGQSO010000015.1 GCA_020439505.1 Acidimicrobiales bacterium | reverse complement strand
CGTTCCAGTTGGTGTCGACCACGCCCCACATGGCCAGGTCCCGCTCCGGCCACCAGGTGAAGGCGTGGTGGTCACCGGCGACCATGTCGGCCGACCAGGGGCGTTCCCAGGTGGCCAGCACCGCCGGGGCGTCGGCGTTGGACACGTCGAGCAGATGGGCCTGGACCCAGGTGCGTTGCTGGCGGTCGTTGCCGGTCCCGACCTCGTCGGAACGACTGCCGATCATCAGGGCCTTGCCGTCGGGCAGGGGGTGGGTGTAGCCCACCTCACCCGGAACGGTTACCCGGCCGGCCCGGCGGGGTGAGGCCGGGTCGGTGGTGTCGATCACCAACGTCTCTCGACCGAAGATCCCCGTCGAGATGACGATGCGCCCGTCGAGGAAGCGGACCGCGCTGACCGCCCCCCGCCCGTCGGCCAGGTCGTCCAACGTGGCGGCCCGGGCCAGGGTTCCTCCCTCCCGGTCGGGCGCGCCCAGCAGGGTGAGGTTCACCGCCGACTCGGGGTTGTAGGACCACGGCGTGCCCTTGGAGGACACCACACCCAGGGTGTCGCCAACCTCGCCGAAGGCGAACTGACCCACGGTCGACCCGTCGATGATCCCCGACCCCCGGTAGGTGGGGGCATCGCCGGCCTCGGCGAAGCGGAACTCGTGGATGGCGGTCTGCCAGTCCTTGAACCGCCGGGCCTCCCGCTCGGCAGGATCGACCCACACCTCCGAGCTGATCGCCACCAGGTCGAGGCCGGCGTACAGCGTGGCCCCGGGAGCCAGGATCGAGGTGGCCACCGGTTCGAACCGGGCGGCCAACGAGAAGGTGACCATCGAGGTCATCGCCACCCCGGCGAAGGTGTCGGGCACGTGTACCCGTTCGCAGGGCACCAGCGGTTGGGGTGCATCTCCGCTGCGCTGCCAGTCGGGGATCCAGTCCGAGACGGCGGAGCCCGCCACCGTCCGGCGGTTCTGGTCCAGGGCGATCGGCACCGCGGCAGGCGTGGTGGGGACCACGAATCCGAGGTCGGCCAGGTTGGACGTGGTCACCAGCCTGACCTGGCCGCCGACCAGGCGGGCCGACACCAGCGTCCCCTCCAGGCGGACCCGATCGGTGACCTTGGGTGCGGCCGGATCGGAGACGTCGACCATGGTCACCGTCATGAACGGGGTGCTGGCCTGGGTGGCCGACGGGTCACCGGGGATCGGTTCGGACACCTCGTACTCCTCGCCGAACACCGCCACCGTGCCGTCGCCGACCAGGATCTGGCTCACGGTGGCCGGAGGCCGCGGGCTCTCACTGGTCTCCTGGTCGGAGGCATCGGCGCCGGGGGTGACGTCGAGCAGGGAACGGACCTCGAAGCTGCGCCCGTCGGTGATGCGCAGGTTCCCGCGGCCGTCCAGGTCATAGATCAGGTCGCCGACCGCCTTGACCGAGTCCAGTTCGTCCACCCCGGCCACCTGAACGTTGGTTCCCAGCGTGGATTCATCGCCCGGCCCGGTGTAGGCCAGCTTCGAGTCCTGCCGGGCCATGGGCGTCAGAGAATCGCTGCCGGCCGCTCCTTCGATGGCCATACCGACGGGGTTGAAGTTGTACATGGGCCACCCGCCGACTCCGGCCCCGAAGCCGCGGCTGCCGACGTGTTGAGCACCGACCCGGCGCAGGTCGGCCACCAGGGCGTCGCAGTCGGCGAAGGTGGTGACGGTGCTGACCAGACGGACCTTGGTGGGGTCGACCGGGGCGTCACCCAGCCCGGCCAGCACCTCCTCCACTTGGGCTGCGCTGGCCCGCCCCGCCACGCCCTCCCCGTTGCGGCCGGCGCCGCCGTCGTTGTCGCCACCCTGTTGGGCGATGACGGTGGCGGCCAGCACGGCCACCGCCACCAACGAGACCAGCGACACCGCCCCCAGGCGACGGGACCGACGCTTGAGCACCGCCGCTTCCACCTCGGCGGGGCTGAGCGGCTCCACCCCATCGCGCAGTCGGGCTCCGGCATCGGCCAGTACCGGGTCGTGGTCGGGGTTCTGGTTCTGGTCTTGGTTCATGACGACCTGCCTTCAGGACACATGGGACTGCAACTGTTCGGATCCCCGCAGCGAGGCCCGGCCCCGGTGCAGGAGGGACTTGACCGCCGAGACCGAGATGTTCATGGTCTGGGCGATCTCGTCGAGGCTGAGGTCGGCCCCGTAGCGAAGGGCCACCGCCGAGGCCTGCTCGGAGGGCAGGGCCCGCACCGCCGCCCACACGTCGTCGTCGCCCAGCGCCGCCAACGGGTCCCCACCCGCCTCGGTTGCCACCATGGCGGTGAGACGGGCCACCGCCCGGTCCTCGCTGGCCCGGCGTCGCCCGACCGAGATGGCCTCGTTGATGGCAACCCGCCGCACCCACGCCCCCGGCCGGTCCAGGCGCGACACCCGCCACCAACTCCGGTAGCCCTTCTCGAAGGCGTCCTGGACGATCTCCTCGGCCCGGGAACGGTCACCCACGATGGCCTGGACCGCGGCGATCAACCCCCGGCTCTCACCCCTCACCAGTTGTGCGAAGTCGTCCATGGGGCTCCCGTCCTCTACACCACACACGCATCAGACCCCGTCGGGGTCGCGCTGGAATTCTGATTCAGCCTCCGGCTGGTCAGGGCCAGACGTGATCCAGGACTTGTACCCATCCACCGGCTGCGGCGGCGGGGATCACGTGGTCGGCTCGGGCCAGAGCTTCTCGGTGGGCCACCTCTGGCACCAGCGCCACCGCCGCTTTGTCCAACAACTCCAGGTCGTTGCGGCCGTCGCCCACCGCCAGCACCCGGCCGGGGTCGATGCCCTGGGCGGCGCAGTAGGCCAGCACCCCGTCCCACTTGGACTGGCCGCTGGGTGCCACCGTGAGCGTGGCCAGACCGGGATAGTCGAGCGACCGGTCGAGGTGGGGTTCGGAGGAGTCGCCGACCGCGTCCCGGGCCGCCACGCAGGCCGCGTGGTCGACGCCGATGACCGAGAACCCCAACACCGGGTAGCGATCGAGGTTCTCGGCCAGGTCGCCCACGAGAGCGGTGTCGCCGAAGCTGGCGGCATGTTCGGGGTGGGTGGTCGGCGCCGGGCCCAACAAGGCGTGGATCCCGTCGACCTCTCCCCCATCCACGTGGACGACCGGCTGGAGCCCGACCTCGGTGAACGCCGCCAGCACCGCTGCGGCTTCGCCCGCCCCGTAAGGCGCCCGGTGGAACCGGACACCGGTGGCCAGGTCGAGGCCCAGCGCCCCGTTGAGCACCACCGCAGGCGGGGCCAGCCCCACGGCGGCCAGGGGACGGCGGCTGCTGTCGATGCGCCGACCGGTAGCCACCAGCACCGGCACCCCGGCGGCCTGTAGCTGAGTGAAGGCCGAGACCACCTTGGGATCCACATGGCTGTCGGTGTGCCACAAGGTGCCGTCCAGGTCAGTGACCACCAGGTCCACGCTGGCAATGGTCGGCGGGGTGGAACATCCAGCAGTTGAGGTCACTCACCCATTGTCCCGTACCGACCAGTCCCGACGCGAGCGAAATGCCGCCACCCGATCCCCGGCACACCCGGCTCCGACGCGCGACGATGCCGGAATGCAACCCATTGGTCGTCGATCGTTGATCGTGGGGGCGGCCGCCACCGTGGCATCCCTCCGCCTCCAAGCCGCCGGGCTCGCCCTGCCCGCCGCCGCCCGAACCGCCGCCCTCGACGGCGACCCCTTCACCCTGGGATGCGCCACCGGTGACCCCACGTCCACCGGCTTCATCGCCTGGACCCGCTTGGCCCCCGACCCCACCAACGGCGGGGGGATGGCCCCGGACCCGGTTGCGGTCACCTGGGAAGTGGCGTCCGATGCCGGGTTCGCCTCGGTGGTGCGCTCGGGCTCGGCGACCGCGGTGGCCGACCTGGCCCACACCGTCCACGTCGACGTCGACGGCTTGGAGCCGGACTCGCAGTGGTGGGTCCGCTTCAGTGCGGACGGCTTCGACAGCCCCGTCGCCCGGGGTCGCACTCTGCCCGCCTCGGGTACCGCTCCTTTGCGGTTCGGGTTCGTGTCCTGCCAGCACTACGCGTCCGGGTATTACACCGCGCTGCGAGGGCTGGCGGCCGAAGAAGTCGACCTGTGGTTGCACCTGGGTGACTACATCTACGAGAACGCCGCCACCGGTCCGGTCCGGTCCCAGGGCACCGCCGAGATCATCACCCTCGACGACTACCGGAACCGTTACGGCGTCTACAAGACCGACCCCGACCTTCAGGCCGCCCACCACGCCGCGCCCATGGTGGCGGTATGGGACGACCACGAGGTCGACAACAACTACGCCGGCGACGTCGGCCAGGACGGTCAGACCACCGAACAGATCCGGGCCCGACGCTCCGCCGGCTACCGGGCCTGGTTCGAACACATCCCGATCCGCCTCGACATCCCCGCCGGACCCGGCGGGCGCCCCGCCCCCGAAGGTACGGGTGTGCGAGGGAACGAGGTGCGGATCTACCGCCGGTTCTCGTGGGGGAACCTGGCCACCTTCCACATGCTCGACGGCCGCCAGTACCGCGACCCGGCACCCTGTGACGGCGCCATCACCGACTGCCCCGACCGCGTCGGTTCGGGACGCACCATGCTCGGCGCCAACCAGACCGCCTGGCTCGGTGACGGGCTGGAGACTTCGGGTTCGGCGTGGGACGTGGTCGGCCAGCAGACGGTGTTCGCGCCGATGCCGTTCGGCCCGTTCTTCAACCTCGACCAGTGGGACGGTTACCCCGAGAGCCGCCAGGAGGTGTGGGAGATGTTGCGCCGCCGTCCCAACCCGGTGATCTGCACGGGCGACATCCACGCCGCCGGTGTCGCCCACCTCCACCACGATCTCGAAGATGTGACGAGCCCCCGGATCGGCACCGAACTGGTAGGGACCTCGGTGGCGTCCACCTTCCCCGCCGACCTGGTCGACGCCGCCGAGGGCCTGGTCCGCCCGCTCCCCTGGGTCGAGTACGTCAACGCTCGCAAGCGGGGCTACACCGTCGTCGACCTCTCCGCCGACAAGCTGGTAGCCACCTACAAGGTGGTAAGCGACGCCACCATCCCCGACGGCACGATCTCGGTGGCCCACGTCACCGAGGTAGAGGCCCGAACCCCTGGCGCACCACCGCCACCACCACCTCCACCACCGCCGGCGGCCACGCCCGCCACCCCGGTTACCGGAGGAGCCCGTTACACCGGCTGACGGTCAACCGGCCAGGATGTCGGCCATGTCTGCCGTCGAGTTCGCAGTGTTCGGGGCCATCGGATACTTCGTGGTGTTCGGGTTCGGCTTCCTGTTCCGGCCCGAGTTGGCCGACCGCTTCGGGCTGGCCTGGGTGCGCCCCGCCGGCAAGACAGAGATCCGCTGCTACTACGGCGCCGTGTCATGGGGTCTGGCCGGCTTCGCCGCCTACCTGTGGAGCCGAGGCCTGGAGTTGGAGGCACTGACCGGTGTGCTGTTCCTGGCCGGCGCCGTCCTGACCACCCGGGTGGTGGGCACCGTCGTGGACCGCGCCGCCGATGACCCCTACACCCGCCTGGCCATCCCCACCGAGGCAGCCTTCGTGTTGGCCCTGGCCCTGGTCCGGTTCACCGCGTAGGACCCGAGCGGATAGGTCCGGTCGTCGTCGCTGCGAGGGTGATCAGACCGAGGCTTCGCCTCGGTTTAACCATGCCGTGCTCATGGGTCGGCTCACCTATCGGCTCGCCTCCTTAGGCGTCACAGACCTGGAATGGCGGGAAGGATCCACTCGAGGTTGCTGAACCGAGCGAAGTCGCGGTCGAAGGAGGCCAGTGCCGCGCCGTTCTCGACGGCCAGCGCGGCCAGGTGAGCATCGACCACGAGACCCCCTGCAACCTCGTTTTCGACACACATCGCCTGAAAGACCTCGACGTGTCGCTCCCCGGCCTCGATCCGCTGATACCCGGGCTGGCCTACGACCGCACGAATGAACGCGAAGGCATCGGCTATTGGTGTCGGTTCCCTAAACACCCGTCGATCGGTGGTGAGCCGGCCGAAGGACGCCCAGACGGTGGCAGGAACTCCGAAGCTCTTTCGCCGATCGACGATGTGAGCCAGCCACGGCCGAGCAACACCGTGATGGGGGTGGTCGGATCGCTGAGCGGCGAGCACCACGTTGGTGTCGAGAAGGATCATCGCCGCTGGTCCAGTTCCGTTCCCTCATCGAGCAGGTCGCGCAGCGCCCGGTTGGAGGTGAGGTCTACCCCAGGGTGAACACCGGTACCGGCGAACACCGGGATCTCGGGCGCCGAATCGGGAGCGACACGAGCGAACTGCATCCGAAGGGCGTCCTCGATGACCGCACCAAGCGACACCCCGCTCCTGCGGGCCTGGTCTCTGGCTTGGGCGAGCAGGTGATCATCGATCGCGACGGTGGTGCGCATGATGCGCATTTTACGGCATCACGGTCATCATTCTCCCGCCGCGATGATGCTCCGCGGGTCGTGCTACCCGGCGTCGGGGTATCCGGCCTTTCCGTCACCGTCTAGGTCGAGGCAGATCTCCGGTCCCATCACCGCCGCGGTTTCGGACATGCAGACGCCCCCGCCCTGGAGGAGGACACCCTGCCCGTCACCCTCGGGGTCGATGCAGTCAGTGTGGGAACCGACCTCGCACGGCATCCCGTAGCTCATGCCGGGGGGCAGAGCGTCGGGCGACGGACCAGATGACCCGGCTCCACCTCCACTGCCGCCGCCACTGCCACCGCCGCCCGAGCGAGGCGCGGTCGTCGTCGGGGCGGTCGTGGTCGTCGTGGATGGGACCGTGGTGGAGGGAACGGTGGTAGAGGTCGTCGTGGTGGTCGGGTCCTGTTCGGTGCCCGGACCCGCCGATCCGGTGTCGACCGATCTCGCCTCGGTGGTCGGGCTGTCGGCGACCTTGTCCGACGAGCCACCACAGCCCACCATCACCACACTCGCCAGGGTCAACCCGCAGGTAGCCACCAGGAACCGGAAACCGCGCTCAACTGCCATCGCCCCAATGTAGGCCTGCACCATCGCCCGATGGCCGCTATCTCGAGACGGGGTTCGAAATCTGTTGGAAGGTGAGCGTGCACAACAGCGAGGATGGCCTCATGGCTGTCAGCGCTGATCTGTCGGAGACCGATCGGACCCGAGCGCGTCGGGCCAAGGAACGGGTGACCTTCGACCGTGAGCTCGCCTACTCGGTTCTCGACGAGGCCTACGTCGCCCACGTCGGGGTCGCCACCGAATCGGGGCCAGTGGTTCTGCCGATGGCCTACGGCCGGGTCGACGACCGTCTCTATCTGCACGGAGCGGCGGCCAACGGCCTGCTGCGGTCCGGGGTGGAGGCCGAGGTGTGCGTGACGGTGACCATCCTCGACGGACTGGTGATGGCCCGTTCCGCCTTCCACCATTCCATGAACTACCGCTGCGTCGTACTGCGGGGCCGGGGTCGCCAGGTCACCGACGACGTCGAGAAGGCCGCCGCCCTCGATGCCATCGTGGACCACGCCGTTCCCGGTCGTTCGAGCCAGGCCCGCCCCGCCAACGCGGCCGAGCTGCGCAAGACGCTGGTGATTTGCGTTCCGATCACCGAAGGGTCGGTGAAGGTGCGCGGCCACGGGGCAGTCGACGATCCAGAGGATCTCGACCTCCCGGTGTGGGCTGGCGTCATCCCGCTTTCGGTGGCCGTCGGTGAACCAGCCCAGGAGCCCGACCAGCCCGCGGGCTTGGCCGTGCCTGATACCTGGTAGGCCATTGCACCCATGGGGACTGAACGCCGCAACTTCGACCTGATCCTCTTCGGGGCCACGAGCTTCGTCGGGCAGATCCTGACCCGCCGTCTCGTGGAGCGGTACGGAACCGACGGGGCTCTGCGCTGGGCCATCGCCGGCCGCGACCCCGCCAAACTGACCCGGGTAGCGGCCGAGACGGGCGCCGAGGTGGAACGACTGGTGGCCGACGCCGCCGACAGTGCCGCTCTGGCCGACCTGGTCCGGTCGACCAAGGCGGTCGTGTCGACCGTCGGCCCTTTCGCCGTCCACGGCTCACCCCTGGTGGCGGCGGCCGTCGAAGCCGGCACCGACTACTGCGATTCGACCGGTGAGCCGCAGTGGATCCGCCGGATGATCGACGAGCACACCACGGCAGCGGAGATGAGCGGAGCCCGGCTGGTGCCGGCGTGCGGGTTCGACTCCGTGCCGTCGGACCTGGGTGTATGGCACCTCCAGCAATTGTCGATGGAACGTTTCGGTGAGCCGTGCGAGACCGTCGCCATGCGGGTGGCCTCGCTCCGAGGTGGGGCCAGCGGAGGAACCATGGCCTCGATGATGAACGTGGTGGATGAGGCATCGTCGGATCCGACCCTGCGCGGCTTCCTGTCCGATGCCCGAGGGCTCAACCCCGTCGACCTGCGAACCGGCCCCATCTCAGCGGAGTTGCGAGGCCCCAAGCACGACAACGTCTCTGGACAGTGGGTGGCACCGTTCGTGATGGCCGGCGTGAACGTGAAGGTCGTCCACCGCACCAACGCACTGCTGGGCCAGCGGTGGGGACCGAACTTCACCTACGACGAAGCGATGTCGATGGGCACTGGCCCGCTCGGGGCAGCCAAGGCCGGTGGCCTGTCCGCAGGCCTGGTGGCAGGGATGGGCCTGGCCGCGATCGGTCCCACCCGGCGCGTTCTCAGCCGCTACGTGTTGCCCAAGCCGGGCCAGGGTCCGAGCGTCCAGAGCCAGGAGAAGGGTTCGTTCGACCTGCGGTTCTTCGGCACCACCCGCTCAGGTTCGACCATTCGCACCCGGGTCACCGGCGATCGCGACCCGGGCTATGCCGGAACGGCGCGCATGCTGGCCGAGGCCGCGGGCACCCTGGTGGAGACCAGCCCCGACGACCTGGCCGGAGGGTTCTGGACCCCGGCTGCTGCCTTCGGCGACCGCCTGGTGGAGCGACTGGAGGCCCACGCCGGTATCCGATTCGACGCCGTTGATTGAGGAGACCGGCTGCCCGGCCGCGGAGCGCACAACCTATTGCCGTGGAATGACGACGGTTCAGGCAAGGTCGACAGGGCCAAGGCGCCTAGGTGAGCGCGTCGAACCGGTAGGTGACGGCAAGGGATTTCCCTGGCGACAGGAACCGCCCGCCATACCCAGCAGCGTCGCCCGGCGATAGACCGAAGGCGCCGTTGGCCATGGTGACCGGTTCGACGCACACCCACCCTGAAACACCGCTGAACACCACTACGTCGGTGACTGGACCCTCCCAGGTCAGCTCCAGATCCCCGACCCTGGCCGTCGTTGCGGTTAGCGCGGTGAAGCAACAGTCCATCGGCTCGGGGAGGGTCCCACCCCGCAGGTCGTAGCGTCCCGCGACGCGAACGGGCCGTCCCGTTGGCATCGGTTCACCGGGCCAGCGGCGTTCCGCCGGAATCGAGACCGGAGCGGACCTAAACCACGGGTGGATGCCGATCCCAACCGGAACCGGCTGGTTGCCGGTGTTGGAAACCGACAACGAGAGCCCCAAACCTCGGGGCTCGAGTTCATAGGTCTGGGTGCCACGAAGGCGGTAGGGCCCTTCGACCACGTCGACCATCAGGCTGATGCGGTGGTCTGAGTAGGCCTCGACCTTCCACGGGCGCGAAGCAACCAGTCCGTGGATGGCGCTGCCGTCAGCGGAGTTTGGTGGGAAATCGGCTTCCACCCCGCCGAAGCGAAGCCTCCCTCGCGGGAGCCGGTTGGACCAAGGAAGAAGCGGAAAACAGCCCCATTCGTCCCATCCGAGATCGGCCGACCACCCCCGCAGAAGTGGCCCAAACCCGAGGTCGAGCTGACCCAGCCGTCCCCCCATCGCCGGGTAGACAGTCGCGCTCGACGCCCCCGCTGTGAGCCGAACCGGCACTTGGTTCTCATCCACGCGGTGCACCACCTCAGGCTGCCTCAGATCCGGAGACCGCGGCCCAATTTCCGGCCAGCAATTCTCACGTGCTCTGTCATGTCTCCCTGAGGATTCACAGCCGGCTCTCAGGTTCGTCGTTCACAATCGGCAGCTAGGGCGGCAACGCCCCAGGCCACCGATCTTGGGAAACGCCGATGTGCTGGAGACGATTCGCTGGACGATTGTTGACCGGAACGCTTCTGGTGGCCGCGGTTGCGGCCCGAGTTCCAGCCCTGATCGGGTTCGGGTTGCTCGCCGGGGTCTTCTCCATCGCCGAGACTCGGTGGAGCCTGCACTCCCAGCCCCGCCTCCGAGCCGGGTGGGCCACCGACGTGGCCCACTTCTTCGTCAACTACCTGTTCATCGCCGTCGGGACGGTCGTGGCCTTCGCCCCGCTGGTGGTAGCCGTTCGGCTCGGGGCGGTCCCAGGGCTCGACGGCATTCGGGACTTCGCCGCCGCTCAGGCACCTGTGACCCGGTTCCTGGTGGCGATCACGGTCGTGGCATTGACCCGCTATTGGTCACACCGCTGGACCCACACTGTTGGATGGCTCTGGAAGTTCCACGCCGTCCACCACAGCTCCGAGAGACTGGATTGGCTGGCATCGGCACGGCTACATCCCGTCGACGCCGTGTTCGCGGCGGTCTGCACCGGGGCTCCCCTGCTGCTTCTCGGATTCGATCGCTCCACCTTTGGAGCGTGGGCGCTGGTCTTCGCCGTCGGCCCGTTCCTGGACCACTCGAACGTGCGGCTGCGGCTGCCGGGCCTGCGATGGGTCATCCCGAATCCCGAGTGGCATCACTGGCACCACGCCACGAGCTCACGCGATGGCTCGGGGTCCGCCGACGCCGTCCCCATGGACCGGAACTTCTCACCGTTCCCGATAGTCGACGTGTTGTTCGGGACCGCCTACCTACCGTCCAACCGTTGGCCCACCAGCTACGGGGTGAGTGATCCCGTGCCCGACGAGGGGTACCTACGCCAACTCGCCTACCCGTTCACTCGGTGAGCGGCCAAGGGCATCAAAGGGGAAGGTTGGCCTCTATGGCGGCGATCAGCTCGGGAGCCTCAGGTTCTACGCCGGGCCGAAAGCGTCCGAGGACCTCTCCACCCGGCCCCACCAGGAACTTCTCGAAGTTCCACTGAACGTCACCGGCCGTGCCATCGCTGTCGGCCACCTCGGTGAGCTCGCCGTAGAGCGGATGGCGGTCGTCACCGTTGACGTCGATCTTCTCGAACAATGGGAAGGTGACGCCGTAGGTGGTCGAGCAGAACGTGGCGATCTCTTCGTTGGTACCCGGCTCCTGCCCCATGAACTGGTTGCAGGGGAACCCAAGGACCGTGAACCCCCGCCCCTCGTACTCCCGCTGGATCCGCTCCAGCCCGGCGTATTGGGGGGTAAGGCCGCATTTGGATGCGACGTTGACGACCAAGGCCAGCTTGGTGTCGAAGTCGTGGAGGTCCACATCTCCCCCGTCGAGGGACTTCACTGCGTGGTCGTAGAGGCTCATCGCGGCAAGTGTGCCACGGAGGTGTCTCCCCGTAGGGCCAGGCCACGAACTATCGGTCTGGTTGATTTCACCACTCCAGGGAAATCAGAGGCCGGCACCGGGTGAGCGAACAGGTAGCCCTGGGCGCGCTCACAGCCCAGGCTGACGAGAGACTCCACCTGGTCGCCGTTCTCGATCCCTTCGGCGATCACGTCGATTCCGAGGGCAGCACCCAGTCGGACGATGGCCTCCATCAGGACCAGATCGGTGGCCCCCGCCTTGGGCCCGGCGAACGTCCGGTCGACCTTCAACACGTCGATGGGAAGGGTCCGCAGGTAGCTGAGCGACGAATAGCCGGTTCCGAAGTCATCTATGGCCAGGCGGATCCCGGTACCACGCAGTTCGAGAAGCCTCTCCAGATGGTCGGGATCGATGTCTACCGCGATGCTCTCGGTGATCTCCAGAACCAGTTGGTCTCGAGGGAAGCCAGCGCCGTCGACGACCTCGCAGATCTGGGTGGCGAGGTCTTCCTGCTCGAGCTGACGTCCCGAGAGGTTCACGTGCAGCTCAAGGTCGGCGGGCACCTCTCCCGAGGCACACCACTGCACCACCTGGGCTGTCGCTTGCCTGACGACCTCGATCCCCAGATCGACGATCGCGCCGGTCTCCTCGGCCAGAGCGATGAAGGCGTTGGGCTCCAGCAGGCCCCGGGTCGGGTGGTGCCACCTCACGAGCGCCTCCACCGCCACGGTGTGACCGGTCGAGAGCTCGACGATGGGCTGGTAGTGGCACACGAACTGGCCCGGCGCCGACGTACCTCGCAGGTCCTGGATGATCTCGAGGCGCGCCACCACCGAGTCCCGCATCTCCTCCTCGAACTGGCGGAAGGTTGCCTTGCCTGCCGCCTTGGCCTCGTAGAGGGCGGCGTCGGCATCGGCGAGAACCTGATCGCCTCGCGCCCCGCGCGACGCGTCGGCATGGGCTATCCCGATGCTTGCCTTGGTGAACACCTGGCGTCCGTCTAGAGGGAAGGCGATCTCCAGGGCGTCGAGAACCCGGGCCGCCACCACCGCGGCCTCGTCGGGGGACGCCAGGTCCTCCATCAAGATTCCGAACTCGTCGCCGCCGAGCCGAGCGACGGTGTCGCCCGGGCGCACGCACGCCGAGATCCGCGTTGCCACCCCGACCAGCAGCTGGTCTCCGGCGGCATGACCGAGGCTGTCGTTGACGGTCTTGAAGTCGTCGACGTCTATGAACAGCACCGCGGTCCGTTCACCGGTGCGGCGGCTGCGTTCCAACGCGTGGTCTACCCGGTCGCCGAGAAGTCGACGGTTGGCCAACCCGGTCAGCGGGTCGTGAAGGGCTTGGTGGCTGAGCTCGGCCTCACGAGCGGTCAGCTCGACGACCTTGACCTCCAGCGCCCGGGTGAGCGAACGGTTCTCCCACATCTCCATCAGGTGGCGGGCCACGATCAGCGCCGCCACCGCCACGATCACCACGTCCAGGAAGGCATCACCGACATGCCCGGTGGAGGCCAGGATCACCCGCACGACCATGGCCAGGCAGGCCAAGGTGAGCGGCACCGCCGATCTGCGGAAGGACCGCTCCATGGCAGGTGTAAGTGGAACGCGCTCGATGCCTCTCGGATACCGCAGAGCGGCCACGAGAAGCAGCAGGTGACCGCCCACCCATGCCCCGTCTGCCAGGGACAGATCAGCTTCGATGCCCTGCGATGCCTGCCAGACGAAGTAGCTGTCGGCCAACCCCAACAGGGACATCGCCCCGGCGATGGCGACGATCGGCATGGTGCCGCCGCGCCGAGAGCGCACCAGGACCATCAGGATCGACGACACGATCACCAGAGCTCCAGCCGGGTAGACCAGGCTCAGGGCCACCAGCAGTGGGCCACCTTCTCCGGTATCCCACCCCGGCGCCAACACCAGTGGCCAGCTGATGGCCACCAGCGACCCGGCGATGATCAAGCCGTCCACCACCGCTACCAGCCGGGTCGATGTCGCCACCTTCGGGGTGATCGACCAGACGCCGATCAATGCCAGCGGGATCGCGGCGATGTAGCCGAGATCGGCCACCGACGGGAACGGGGAACCGGCCCCGATCACGTCATAGACGGTCCAAACCAACTGCCCGGCCGACCATGCTGCCGCAGAAGCGCCGAGGAACGCCCATGCTCGAGCATCGACCCGGGTGGGCGACCGCTTCACCGCCCACCAGCACCCAGTGGCGGCGAGGGCCGGCACCATGGTCTGCAACAAGTTGGACGCCACCAGGCTGGCCCGGTCCGAGAGCACACCACTGAAGGTGACCGCCGCCCAAACCGCCACAACGGCCGGCGCGATCCGAACTAGAGATTGGCGGTCAGGAAGGGTCATAGGTACGGCTGACCCAGGGCGAGGGCGGCCCCAGGTCCGCCAACCAAGATAGGTGCCGTGCCCGGCTCGGATCAGGGCGGGCCACTTCAACACGACTGAACCCACCACGACGGAACCCGCTGAAGGGAAAACGGGGGCGGGGTTCATGCGGCTTCGGGTCCGGCTCGGGTGGGGTCGGTGGTTTGGGAGGGGTTTTGTCCGCTTCGGGTTCGGTCGTCGCTGGCCGCTGGTGGCCATGAACGCTGCGCACCGGGGGAGACGGTCGGGTCTGGGTCAGGGTCCGGCTCGGTTGGTTCCGGCGATGTTGGCTCGGCCGATCGAGGTTGGGGCACAGTCCAGTTGGGGTCTTGTCGGAAGTGGATCAGGGTGGGGTCGAGTCGTTCACCGAGCGGGTTCTGGTAGGGCCCGGCTTTGATGCCGGAGCTGGTTTCGGCGGCTGCGGCCCCATGCCCACGGGTGAGATCAGGGGTTTTGGGGGTACCGGTGGAACGAAGCCGGTGACCCCATTGATCAGCGAAACCAAGCCCGCCCGGCTGGTCACCCAGGTCGGCGTTGCCCCAGATCTGCAGGCCACCGAGATGGTGGAGCCGGTGATGCCTGCGGCACAGCGTGACAAGGTTGGCGCTGTCGGTGGGGCCACCGTGTTCCCAATGGGTGATGTGGTGAATGTCCAGGCTGTAACGAAGACCACATCCCGGAACCACACAACCCCCGTCACGGTGCTCGATGAGGCGACGGATCCGGCGGGGCACGATCCGCTGATCCCGACCCAGATTGATCGGGGTGCCATCGCGTTCGAGCACCGGGCACAGCTTGGCGTCACAGGTGTGCAACAACCGCAGATGTTCGGGCAGCACCGGTCCCAGATGAAACGACAACAAGTTCGGAGCCCCACGATGAGGGCCCGCCTCCAGATGCGCGTAGATCCGGTAACGGTCAGAAGACGGAAACATTGCTTGGCCCGCAGCCAGGGAGGTTTCGGCCATCGACAACAGGCCGTCCACCAACGACACCCGCGGAACCGGGGCCCCTTCAGGCAACCCGGCGCGGGCCTGGGCGAACAGATCATCTCGAGCGGTTTTCACCGCGTGATGCAACAGCACACCCTCATCGGCGGGAAGGTGACCGTTGAACCACCACGAACCATCTTCGTTTTGGCCCATCGCCCAGTCCCGGCGTTCTTCTATCAACCTGGTACGCGTCGGCCCGGCTGGACCGGTGCCGGTGCCGGTGCCAGTGCTGTCACCGCCACAAGAGCCAGAGTCAGGGTCAGGCGGGTTGTCGTCTCCCGTGGTGCCATCACCACCGGGCTCGGGCCCATCGGACACATCAGGGACCGGTTCGGGGTCGGGGTCGAACGCGACCTTGGGCAGCGTGCGCTGCAACTGTGAGACCGTGGCATGAGGAGCGAACTCCATCACCGACGCCTCATAAGACGCCGGCACATGACGGGCAATCAACGCCGCCTGAGCCAACGAGATGGAACCCTCGCT
>JAGQSO010000014.1 GCA_020439505.1 Acidimicrobiales bacterium | reverse complement strand
CCACCCTCTCAAGGTGGCGGCACGGGTTCGAATCCCGTTGGGGGTGCCAGAAGCGAAGCCCCTGGTGAGCAGCCGAATCCGCTGCACTACCAGGGGTTTCGTCGTCCCCATGGGCGGTCGCGGGTTCTATCCAACACGCTGAACCAAGTCCGAGATCGCCCGTAGCCAAAGTTGTGGCCATTCCGCCTCGCTCAGCGCGGCGACCGCAGTCGGGTCGTCGCCGAATGTCGTTGACGTCGGAGGCAGGATAAGTGGGGGGGCAGGGGTTCACTTCGGCGCACGTCGCCTGAGCAGCACCCACGCGGTCGGTACGGTCGCGGCGAGCAGGGTTAAGGCAAGGTAGAAGAGCAGCGTTATCTGCCGGTTCTCGGAGTCGGTGCACTGGACACCGAGTGTCCCACAGAGCCCAATGATGACACTCAAAGCCATCGCCATCGCCGATCCAACGAGCAGCGCCACGACGGCTGCGACGGCCTGCCAGATCTGGCGGCGAGTGCGACCCGGGAGCACTCGGGCGGCTTCGCGTCGGTGGATCACTGCTGCTGCCTGTGAAGAGGTCGGAAGGGGCGGCGACGAGGGAGTCGAGGGCTGAGTTGAGGTGAAGTCGTTCATGAGTTGATCGTCTCGGACTACCACGGTGACCGCCATCGGGGGTTACCCCTATTGATCTATGGGGCGGGACCCAGGGTGGTGACCGGTGAGCACCACCACTTCGACCTTCGGGATGAACTGGACCGCATCTCCTCACCGTCGTTGATCCTGGCGGGCGAGCGGGATCCGGTCATACCGATCGATGGCGCTAATGCCGTGGCCGAGGCGCTGGGCAACCGGGCCCGTTTCGTCTCCTTCCCAGACTGCGGACACGGGGCCTGGCGAGATCAGCCGGTGGCGGGGTTGGCTGCCATGGGCAGCTTCATGGAGGGAGTGGACTGACCGGCGTTCAAGAGATGATGCCGTGCATGGATCGCTCCAACCGGTTTCGGACCAGGTAGCTCAGGTCTGGCCCGTCCCCTTCGTCCGAGGACCAGAGGAGGATCGCATGCAGAATCGCCCACCCGAGGGTCATGACCAGGTCCCTGGTCGGAACCTCGACACGAACCACAGCTTGGTCTCGTCCCATTTCGACGAGGCGGGCCATCGCTATCCGCCGCGGATCTCCCTGCTCGGAGGCAGCTCCAAAACCAATGTGTCCCATCGATTCGAGAGCGGCGCGACGCACCAGATCCTTGGGTAGACGCTGGGTGTTGGCGGCGGTGACCTCGCCGAGGTTGTACACCGCGTCGCAGAAGGGGACACCGGCGTCGACCATCTCGGTAACCACAGATCCGATGCGATCGTCACTTCGCTGGAACCCCGCCGCAAGCAACGCTCCCTTGGTCGGGAAGTGGAAGTAGCAGGTGCCCTTGGCCACCCCCGCCGAAGCACATATGTCGTCGATGGTGACGGCCTCGAATCCCTGTCGTACGAAGAGGTCGAGGGCCGTTTCCACCAGAACGTCCCGGGTTCGTCGAGATCGTTCTTGAAGCGGCCCGCGCCGCGGCGCGGATGACCCGGTGTCAGCGGTCAAGGGTGAATGCCGGTGTCATGAAGGGATGCCACCAGACCACCGGATCCGATCACCCTACGCATGAGGATGATCCCGAGCTCTGCGCTGGGCTCATAGGTCCCGGCCCCGGGACCGAACTGGTCGAGGTCACTTGCTGTCACCTGGGCACGGACCCGTAGGTCTCCACTCTCATCTCGGGCCAGTCGTGGCTGGCTCAGGGACTCGACCTCCAGGACCTGCAACCCGGTGTGGACGAACTCACGCAGATCGACATCCCAACGGTCGGGAGTGACGATGGCCAGCAACGTGCCATCTCGGGCTTCGGCCAGTTCGAGCTGGGTCAATCCGTCGCCACCGAGCTCCTCGGCCTCTGCGTGGCCAGCGAGGCGGCCCGAATAGTCCCAGGTCCAAGCGCTCGGCGCCCCCTCGGGCCTGGTGGCAAAGACCTCGATCGAGCTGTCACCCACGTCAGGCCCGGACCCTCCCACCGGCAGGCAACGCAGGGCCAGGAACAGAGTGCCACCGTCGAAGTGGAGGGCTGGCTCGTTCCACAGCGTGCAGCGATCCAGCGAGGGATGCAGTGCGGTGAGATCAGTGGCCACGTCCCACCCGGGGTCGGTACCGGAGCTGCCGAGTATGACCGGGGTTGCATCACCTAGAGATTCCGGGTCCGCAGCCGTCATGAGAGCGATCCGAAAACTGGAACCGGGGCGCTTGCCGAGTGTGCCCCCGGCCGGCGCGAACAGATCGAGACGAGCACCCACCCACCGCACCGGCCCACCGTCTTCGTCCGCCAGCGGCAGCAGATTTGGTACCTCGTGATCCGTGAACCCGGTGGCACCGGTGGCGGGGTCGACCGAAGCGGTCGCCGGCCATAGCGCTGACACGAAAGTCCACGTAGCGCCGTCGTCGTCGCTACGGGCTAGGTGGGTCTCTACCCGGGTACCACGCGGACCTCCCGGCTCAACGTGGATGCTCGGCCATGAATACGCCATCCACAAGATCCCGGTCCTGGGGTCCCGGCGGACGGTGGCATCGGAGAGCCCTCGTAGCGGCGAGGACGCACCCGAGGGAAAGACAGCTGGTTCGTCACCCACCACCTCGAGCGCTGGGCATTGGGCATCGTCGAGGCAGTCCTTGCTCACGACCTCACGGCGTTCGGGGGACGATTTCTCCGACGCCGATGTCGGGCCTTGTGCCGCAATGCCTGGCCCGTCACGGCGTTCGTTCGATGTCGACGATCCACCCCCGCAGGCCAGCGGTAGAGCCAAGGCAAGTACCAGCGCTGCCCGGGGAATCATGCGTCGACTGCGAAATCCCATGAAACCGACTCTAGTCGGTTTTATGGGACACGGATGTGCGACGTATCGGGCCAGACATCGCGATCGGACGACCTCACGTTGGAAAACGGGAAACCCCCGGCCCCCGCCTGAGATGGCGAGTGACCGGGGGTCTCGGTGACAGCAGCGACTAGGTCAGATCACGGCAGCGGGGTGAGGGTGATGGTCCCGTAGTGGCCGTCATCGGCGATGCTGCGGTTTCCGTAGCCGGGGTAGTCACCGGCGGTGAAGCCGTTGGTCAGCGAGTCGTTGACGCCGAACACGATGGCACTCTCGTTGCCGGCCTCGGCCGGTCCGGCGGCGTTCGAGTCCGACCAGGCCTGCACGTTGAAGTTGAACTCCACGTACACCCAATGGGTACCGGTTCCGGTGATCACTGCGCTGTTGGAACCGGCGAAGGGCTCGTTGAACCCACACCCGCACCAACCGCCCTGCCAGGGGGTGGTCTCGTTGGGATTGGCACCGACGCCGTTGCCGACATCGAAGTGGAAGTTGTTCCAGGGACCGTCGTCGAGCTGCCAGCTGGCCTTGACCTGGCTGATGTTGCTCTGGGCGCCGAAGCCGCCACCCACGCCCTCGCTGACGGCCCTGTGTGCTCCTCGGATCACCGAGCTCAGGTCCAAGCGCCATGCCTCACCGGGCTCGGCCACCACCTGGAGATCGACTCGGTAACCGGCGAAGGCGGTGGCCAGTTCGTCTTCCACGGTGCAGCAGGCGTCGGCACCGATCATGCCTCCTAGCTTGACCTTCACCTGGGTGGGTGAGATCTGCTTGCGGATGCGGTGACGCCATTCCCTCGAGTCGAACGACAGGCTGTCGACGGCGTAGTCAGGGGTGCTGCGGTCCTTCACCGTCACGTTGGCGATGTGGGTCTGGGGCGTGGGGTTGAGGTTGGCGTAGAGCACGTAGGAGTTGCCCTGACGGGCGATCTCCACCACCTCGAGGTTCAGGCCCAGGAAGCTCGGCAGCGGGAAGGCGGCGAAGCTGTCGCTGAGACCCCCGACGAACATCGGGAACAGGTTCGGGAAGAACGCCTCGAGCGACGCCTCATCGGCCTCGATCGGGTTGTCGAGCAGACGGGCGGTGACGTTGGCCGCCGTCGGGGCGGTGATGGTCGGCGTCAGCAGCGACTGGGCCGGGTCGAAGGCCATGTCGAAGCCGAGAGGCGAGTCGATGGCCAGGGTCAGCCAGGTGACGTCGCCGCCGGCCTTGGGCTCCACGAAGTTGATCCGCAGGTCGGCCAGCATCAGCTCGGAGGTCTCACCGTTGGGACCGGCGTTCTCGGTGATGTACGGGCTGAACACCGGGTCGATGCGGATCAACAGCGGGGTGTTGGCAGGCAGCTTGGTTCCGAACTGGGGAACCAGTCCGGCCAGCACCGACGAGGTGATCGGGATCGGAGCACCCCCGAGGGCGATCTCGGTGATGTCCTGGTTCAACAGACCGCACTCGGTCATGGCAGCGAGCATCTGGTTGAAGGCAGACGCCGAGATCACCAAGCCCAAGCCGTAGGGATCACCCGAGGGAGACGTCCCGCCCAGGGTCGGGTAGGCGGTGGGGGTATCGAAGGTGTTGGGCAGATTGGGGGCACCGGGAGGAGCGTTGCAGTCACCGGGGTTGGTGCCCTTGGTGGCGTAGAAGTCGGCGTTGGCCCGGAAGTCGATGCCACCGGTCGATTCGGTGATGGCGGTGAAGGGGGCGTTCAGGTGAGCCTTTACGGCCTCGCCCACCGGACCGGCGATCGAGATGCCCGACAGGGCGGTCTCGATGGCATCGGCGATGGCCGAGTCCGCCGGGCCCGAACCATCAGGGTCTCCGAGCTGGCTGGAGAAGCCGTTCTTCACCGTGCCCTCGATAGCCCCACCGGCAGCGCTGTTGATGATGCTGCCCAGCACCGGCGAGCTCGGATCGCACTTGCCCGAGATGAACTCGTAGCTGACACCGACGGTGTTGACCACCGGGTTGCCCACCAGATTGACGTCCACCTGGTCGCCGTTGGGGGCGAAGTCGAAGGTGGCGTCGATGGTGGTCGAGGGCACCTGTAGCTCCAGCTTGCAGGGGCCGCTGATGAAACCGCTGAGCTGAAGGTCGAGCCCGAGGTAGAGGTCCTGAACCTCGATGTGGGTCTTCACCCCGGTGTCGGTGCTCTCGGCACCGAGGGCCACGCCGGCCGAGCCGGCCTCATAGGCCTTGCCGGTGATGGTGACACCGCTACCGGCGTCGGTCGGGGGGATCAGCGGGTCCTGGGCCAGGATCATGGCGCTGATGTCGAAGGATCCGCCGGCCAGGTCGTTGATGATCGGGCCGAGGTTGGCCAGGCCAGTGGCGGTGAAGTTCATGCCGACACCGTTGGCCGAGAACTCACCGGGGGTGAGCCGGGGACCGGCGACCACCGCGGTCTCCTGGCGGTGGGCGACGCCGTTGGGATCGGTGTAGATCGCCTGGACGACGGTGACCTTGCCCACCGGTGAGGTGGGGATGACCTGGGACCATTTGCGGTCGGGTCCGATTGGGGTGGAGATGCCGTTGACGACGAGGGTGCCGCCGATGACCAGGTCTTCGGGGATCTCGCCGGTGACGGTCATGGTCCCCGGGGCGACGATCTCACCTTCGCCCGGGGTGAGGATGAGCTTGGGAGTGCAGGCGGCCATGAAAAGGGCCAACACTCCGGCTATCACGATCTTCTTCAACTGGTCCCCCTACGTGACCCTGATGCCAACGATGCGTGGCCATTGTGACCACGCACACACCGCCACGGCAACAATGAAAGGCACCTGCATTACATGGGAATACCGTAGACCCACTGAGCTTTAGCTCGGTTTTGGGTGGACTACGTCGAAACGGGGTCAGGTAACTGGCCGTACCACCGCACGGGCGCTGAGCAGGCCGGACTCCAGCTGCTCATAAGCACGGGCCACATCGTCGAGGGCGAAGGGCTCCACGTCCACGGTGACACGGCCGGTGGCGGCGAGGGCGACAACCCCTCGGGCATCTACTAGGTCCGAACCCTGGAAGGTGAACACCTGGCCGTCGCGGGGCAGCGACCCGAACCACGGCCGGCGAAGTGAACCACCCGCCGCCCCAAGGAGCCCGAGTGCGCCGCCGGGGGAAAGGACCGTGGTCGCGAAGGCGATCGTCGAATCGGTGCCCACCACATCGAGGACCACGTCGATCGAGTCGGACCCGACGATCGAGACCATCACCTCGGCGGTCGAAGGGTCAACGCCCTCGATGGCGTGATGGGCGCCGCGATCGAGGGCAACCTGGCGTCGGCGCCCGTTCTGGTCGATCGCCACGACGCGTGCCGGCGTCATCGCCCGCAACAGTTGGACAGCGAAATTCCCCAGGCCACCGACCCCGATCACCACCGCGGTGCTGTCGGGCGTCAAGTGCGAGAGCACCCGCCTGACGGCATGGTGCGATGTCGCCCCTGCGTCCATGAGCGGACCACTGATGAACGGGTCGAGCCCGTCCAGCAGTACCAGCGAGCGGGAAGGGTCCTCGACCAGCACGTACTCGGCCAGCCCGCCGTCGCGGCCGTAGCCGCGCCCGACAAGCCCGTGGGGGCAGGCGTTCTCCTGTCCCCGGCGGCACCAACGGCACGAACCGCATGACGACGGGGACACCAGCGCCACCGGGTCGCCCTCCCCCAGCGCCAACCCAGCGTCCACGTCGGTGCCGACCGCGTCGACCCAACCGGCGGTCTCATGGCCCAGGGTGAACGGGACCTTCCATCCGATCGACTCCCCCACTTCGCCGGGCATCTGCCCCATGGCCAGATCACTGTGGCACAGGCCGCAACCCGCCACCTTCACCCGCACCTGATGGGGTCCAGGTTCGGGGACGGGGACCTCCACCAGACGGGCCGGCGCCAACCAGTCGGTGATCCGGTAGGCGAGCATCGGCCGGCCTCAGTCCGCGCCGGCGTCGTCGAGGACGAAGGCGGACACCGCCTCGACCTGACCCGTATGGCCGAACAGGTCCAAAACCGTCGTTCCCCGGTGGCGGTACCCTACCTCGCCCAGCAAGCGGGCGTCTCGACCCAACGATGCCGGATCACAGCTCACCAGGACGCAAAGGAGCGCCCTCGACTCCGAAACCGCGGCGACCCCTTCGTGGGCCAGGCCGCTGCGGGCGGGGTCGGCGACCACGACATCGGCAGGCGACGGGCGCCACCGACCCATGGCGACCTTCACGATCCTCACCGGTTCGTCGACGAGGTTGTGACGGGCGTCGGCGACGGCCGAAGCGTTTCGCTCCACCCCCACCACCGTCTGTCCCGGTTCTTCGGACAGGATCGAACCGGCGAACAGACCCACCCCACAGCACAGGTCCACCAGGCGGGTGTGGTTCGGTGCCCACCTATCCACCATCGACTGGACCTCGTTGACCAGGGCGTCGGCCCCTTCGGGGCTGGCCTGGAAGAACGACTCGGCCGACACCCTCCAGGTACGGCCGGCGACCTCTTCGTGAATCCAGGCCCGCCGCCCTTTGCGGAGTTGATCGGACCCGATCACCTTGACGTCGTCGGGCACCCGCACCCGCGACACCCGGGGAGACACCACCACCATCCGGTCACCGGTGCGAGACCCGACACGGATGGTCACCTCCTCGGCGTCGCCGAACCGACCCTCCGCGATCAACTCCTCGACCAGAGGATGGGCGACCAGACAGGTGTCGATCTCGATCGGATCGTTCGAGCGACGTCGACGAAATGCGAAACGACCATCGGCACCCGTCGTGCCCCTGACCGTCGTTCGAAGACCAGCGGCGGCCAGCCGCGCCCCAGCCGCGACCCGGGGCGCCTCGACACCACCGTCTCGCTCCAGCACGTCACGGACCATCCCGAGGCGCAACGCGGTCTGGGCCTCGACCGCGATGTGTTGCCAGTCGCAACCACCACAGCCCCGTTCCACGTGGCCACACGGAGGATCCACCCGCGACGGGGACGATTCCAGGACCTCCACCACCGAGGCCCGAGCGAAGCGTGACCGCTGGTCGTACACGTCGACGGCCACCAGCTCACCCGGCAGCGCCCCCGACACGAACACCACACGTCCCTCGGCGTCGCGTGCCACGGCCTCTCCCCCGACGGCCATCGCCGTGGTTCTCAACTCCATCGACGCCCCGGACACGCCACGGATCCTAGGGGTCGAGACGCTTAGGATCGTCGGCCGTGACCGCCTCCCCCCGCCCCGTTCAGATCGCCCCCTCGGTGCTGCCCGCCGACTTCTCCCGGCTGGGCGAGGAATGCGCCGCCCTGGAGGAAGCGGGCGTAGACCGGATCCAGTGGGACGTGATGGACGGCCAGTTCGTGCCCAACCTGACCTTCGGGCCCGACGTGATCGCGGCCTGCCGGTCGGCCGTCACCATCCCGTTCGAAGCCCACCTGATGGTCAACACCCCCGAGGTGCTCGCCGAGCGCTACGTCGAGGCCGGGTGCAACCTCTTGCTGGTACACGTGGAGTCGACGGTGCACCTGCACCGCTGCCTCGAACAGATCCGTTCCACCGGGGCGGGTGCCGGGGTGGCCTTGAACCCGTCCACCCCGCTTCACGCGGTGGAGCACATCTTGGACCTGGTCGAGATGGTGCTGGTGATGACGGTGAACCCGGGGTTCGGCGGCCAGGCCTACATACCGACCATGGAACCCAAGGTCGCCGCACTGCGCCAGATGATCGTGGACCGGGGCCTCGACGTGGACATCGAGGTCGACGGGGGGATCGGGCCATCCACCATCGCCGGTGCCGCCGCGGCCGGCGCCAACGTCCTGGTCGCCGGCAGCGCCCTGTACCGAGACCCCCAGGGCCTCGCCCACGCGGTCACCGATCTGCGGGATCGGGCCGAAGCCGCCCAGTCGGCCGGAACCCGGTGAACCCCACTTTTCCCAGCCCGACGACAGGTCGGCGCCGATGAGCGCGAGGGACTGGGATCCATCCCACCGCCCGACCGGTCGAACGCGACCGATCCGACTGGTCTCGGCGGCGGTCGGCGTCATCGTGTTGATCGGCTCGGTGTCTGCCTGTACCGCTGACGAGAGCGCGTCCTCCACCGATTTCTGCTCGGCCCTCAGACGGGTGCCGTCGCTGGCCTCGGTCCTCTCGGGGTTCGCCGACCAACAGCCCGGCCAGTTGACCCGGGCACTCGACGACGCCGAGACCGCCTTCGATCGGCTGGGAGAAGCGGCCCCCGAGGAGATAGCGCCCGACGTCACCGCGGTGGTGGACCTGGTGCGAGCGGTGATCGACGCCGTCCGTTCCAACCCGTCGGACCCCGACAAGGCCGCCGCGGCGGTGCGTGGCGCGGTCAAGGAGCACGACCGTGCGGTCACCTCCAGCCTGGCCGTGGCCGACTACGCCCGCACGAAATGCCACGTCGAACTCAACCCGACCGTCCCCCGGGACACGGCGGCGACCACCGCTCCCGCCTCGACGACGCCCACGACCAAGGGCAACTGATCCTGGTATCCCCGGCCTCCGGCTGACTAACAAGCCCGGGGCTGTCGGAAGGGTCAGTCGTCGAGTTGGCCGCGGGCCGCGATCACCTTGTCGATGATGCCGTACTCCTTGGCCTGCTCGGCGGTGAACCACCGGTCGCGCTCGGAGTCCTCCTCGATCTGGTCCACGTTCTGGCCGGTGTGGAAGGCGATGCGCTCGGCCATCAGCCGCTTGATGTAGAGCATCCGCTCGGCCTGGATGGCGATGTCGGAGGCCTGGCCCTGGAAGCCACCCGATGGCTGGTGCATCATGATCTGGCTGTGGGGCAGGGCGAAGCGCTTGCCGGCGGCACCGGCGCACAGCAGGAACTGGCCCATGGAGGCGGCCAGCCCCATGCACACCGTGCCGACCTCGGCGGTCACGAACTGCATGGTGTCGTAGATCGCCATGCCGGCCGAGATCGAACCCCCGGGCGAGTTGATGTAGAGCCAGATGTCCTGCTCGCTGTCCTGGCCGTCGAGGTACAGGATCTGAGCCGCCAACTGGTTGGCGATGTTGTCGTTCACGTCGGTACCGAGGAACACGATCCGCTCCCGGAGGAGACGGTTGTAGATGTCCTGGGCGGGGTCGAAACCTCCAGGTCCCTGGGCCACTGGGGTGATCATCGGCGGCTGCGTCATGGGCGGCAGGCTAGCGGGCACGCTCCACCCTCCATCACCGCCATCGGCACCCAGGCTCTAGGCTGACCCGTCCCGCCGACGTAGCCCAATTGGCAGAGGCACCAGGTTTAGGTCCTGGCCAGTGCGCGTTCGAGTCGCGCCGTCGGCACCACAGCTCTCAAGAGCTCTCAAGCTCCACCGCCAGGGCCCGCAGCGCCCGGCCCCGGTGGCTGATGTCATGTTTGGCCTGCGGGTCCATCTCGGCGAAGGTCGACCCGTCGCCGTCGTCGGGAACGAACACCGGGTCGTAGCCGAACCCGTTGGCGCCACGAGGAGCCAAGGCGATCGATCCTTCCGCCGTGCCGTCGACCACCAGTTCGGTTCCGTCGGGACGGGCGAGTACCAACACGCACCGGAACCGGGCCCGACGGGCGCCAGCATCGGGGTTCCCGGCCAGTTCGGCCAGGAGCCGCTCGACGTTCTGCTCGTCGGTTGCATCCTCACCGGCGTAACGGGCCGAACGGACGCCGGGCGCACCGGCGAGGGCGTCCACCTCCAGACCAGAGTCGTCAGCAAGTGCGGCCAGTCCGGTTGCCGCCACCAACGCCCGGGCCTTGAGCCGGGCATTGCCGAGAAAGGTGTCGGCGTCCTCCACCACCTCGGGAACGGTGTCGGGACGGGGAACCAGACGAATCGTGTCGCCCACGATGGCAACTATCTCGGCTGCCTTCTTCGGGTTTGCCGATGCCAGGACGACCTCCTCGCCCCCTCGGCCCGGGTCAGCCGGGTCAGCCGCCTCCGGCGAAGCGGGCATCAGGGTGCCGTCCGGAGAGCGGGAGGAACCGACAGCACCTCGTTCTGGATGGTGGTGATGCTTGCGATCCCCGACTCCGCCAGGTTCAGCATGGAATCCAGTTCATGGCGGTTGAAGACCGCTCCTTCGGCCGTTCCCTGAACCTCGATGAAGGTCCCCGATCCGGTCATCACCACGTTCATGTCGACCTCGGCCCGGGAGTCCTCCACGTAGGGCAGATCGAGCACTGCGGTTCCGTCGACCACGCCGACCGAGATGGCGGCGCAGGAGTCGGTCAGGGGAAGTTGCTCCAGTTGGCCAGCGATCACAAGGCGGGTCAGGGCGTCGTGCAACGCCACGTAACCCCCGCAGATAGACGCGGTCCTGGTACCCCCGTCGGCCTGGAGCACGTCGCAGTCCACCACCACCTGGCGCTCACCCAGGAGCTTCATGTCGCACACCGACCGCAACGAACGTCCGATCAGGCGCTGGATCTCCTGGGTCCGACCCGACTGACGGCCCTTGGCCGCTTCGCGTCCGATCCGCTCGGCCGACGCCCCGGGCAGCATCGAGTACTCCGCCGTCACCCACCCCTTGCCCCGCCCCCGCATCCAGCGAGGCACGTCCTCGTCGATCGAGGCCGTGCACAGCACCCGGGTGTCACCGAATGACACCAGCACCGACCCGGCGGCGTGGATGGTGAAGTCGCGTTCGAAGGTGACGGGGCGGAGTTGGTCATCGGTTCGGCCGTCGGAGCGCATCATGGTTCTCCTGGGGGTTCGGAAGGACCATCGTCGCAGACGGTCGGCGCCGACCTGTTGCCCGGGTTGGCCCGGAACCTGATTCACAGCTGATTCCCAGCCAACTCACAGCAAGAAGTGGAAGCATTGGCCCGTGTCTGGTGAGACGATCCTGCTCGTCGACGACGAGGACAATCTGCGCTCCATGCTCGAAGCGGCCTTGCGCCACAGCGGCTACGAGGTTCATCCGGCGTCGTCAGGCCGTGCCGCTCTCGATGCCGTCGACGTCGTCCGTCCGGCGTTGATCGTGTTGGACGTGATGCTGCCGGACCTCGACGGCTTCGCGGTGTGCCAGCGATTGCGCTCCAACGGCGACCGGACCCCGGTCTTGTTCCTCACCGCCCGGGACTCGACCGAGGACAAGGTCAGAGGCTTGACGCTGGGCGGCGATGACTACCTGGTCAAGCCGTTCAGCCTGGAGGAGTTGGTGGCCCGAATCGACGCGGTGCTGCGGCGCGTCGGTGGGACGGTCGACGATGCCGTACTGAGCTGCGCCGACCTGGTGCTGGACGACAACGCCCACCTGGTGACCAAGGCCGGGGTCGAGGTCTCCCTGTCGCCAACCGAATACAACCTCCTTCGCTACCTGCTCACCAACCAGGGGCGGGTCCTGTCCAAGAGCCAGATCCTCGATCACGTGTGGCAGTACGACTTCGGCGGGGACGGTGGTGTGGTCGAGACCTACGTGGGCTATCTGCGCCGCAAGCTCGACCGTGAGGAGCCTCGGCTCATCCAAACCGTCCGGGGCGTGGGCTACACGATCCGGCTGCCCAGGCCTTGAGAGCACCGTGACCCTCCGACTCCGCATTGCGGTGGGGATGGGCCTGGTGGCTGTCGTCCTGGCGGTGATGGGAGTGAGGGCGATGAGGACCACCGAGTCCGCCCTCATGGGCCAGGTGGATGCCACCCTCACCCGGTCGATCCCCCGGCTCCGCCTCGACGGCCCAGCCGCCAGCCCCGGGCCCTCCCCTCTGTGGGTGGCCGCCGTCAACGAAGGCAAGCTACGGGTGGTCGCCGAACCCGACCTGACCGAAGGCGATCCCGGAACACCCGACATCGACGTCGCCACCGCCCTGGCCGCCCTCGACCAACCGCCGTTCACCGTTGACGCCATCGGCTCGCCCGGCCGTTACCGGGTGCAGGTGCGCAGCGTCGGGCCCCGAGACCGGCCGGTGGTGCTGGGAGCACCCCTGGAAGGCGTTGACGCGACGGTCCGAAAGGTGCGAAACCACGAGATCCTCCGGATGCTGGTGTTCCTGGGGACTCTCGGCCTGGTGGCCTACTGGGTAGACCGTCTCGGACTCAGGCCGATACGCCAGATGACGACCACCGCCCAAGCCATCGCTGAGGGCGACCGCACCCAGCGGGTTCCCTCCACCCGGGCCGGCACCGAGGCGGCCGAACTGGGTGACGCGCTCAACCACATGCTCACCCGCCTAGCCGCCGATGACGCGGCCAGAACAGCGTCGGAAGCGCGCCTGCGCCAGTTCGTGGCCGACGCCTCGCACGAACTGCGGACTCCCCTGACCACTATCGCCGGGTACGCCGAGCTCCACCGAATGGGCGGTCTGGAGGACCCCGGCCAACTCGATGACGCAATGCGCCGAACCGAGCAGGAGACGGCGAGGATGACCCAGTTGGTGGATGAGATGCTCGACCTGGCCCGTCTCGACCAGGGCCGCCCTCTGACGGCAACCCCCACCGATCTCGCCCAGGTCTTGCGCGATTCCGCCATCGATGCCGCCGCGGTCGAGCCCGGACGACCGATCGACGTCGACTGCCCGGAGACGATGACGGTACCGGCCGACGAAGCCCGAATCCGACAGGTCATCGCCAACCTGGTCGGCAACGTCAGGGTTCACACCTCGCCCGACACGGCCTTGCATCTGAGGCTGCGAAGCGAGGACGGCTGGGCAATTCTCGAGGTCATCGACCACGGACCCGGCATGGATCACGAGACGGCGGCGCGGGCCTTCGAGCGGTTCTACCGCGCCGACTCGGCTCGCACCCGCGCCACGGGGGGCTCCGGTCTCGGGTTGTCCATAGTCGCCGCCGTAGTCTCCGCCCACCGAGGACACGTCCGCATTGTCCCAACCCCGGGCGGCGGAACCACGGTGCAGATCGCCCTTCCGTTGGATCCCGGACCCGGCGGACCTGCGTCCTCCCCCGATTCCCGCCAGGATGGGTGACGCCTGCCGACCGTTGGGCGAACTCGCTGCCTGCTCACAGCCTTCTCACAGGTTGACCCTGTTGAGTTGTCACCACGAGAAGCAACCCCTCGAAAGGACAAGACAGATGGCAAGTCGCAAGATCATCGCCTCCGCCGCCATGGCTGCGGCGCTCACCACCGGTGGAGTCATCGGTGCGGTGATGGGAACCCCGGTCATCTCCGGCGCCCAGGAAGAGACGCCCACCACTGCGGTCGCCCCCGACACCCCCGAGGCCGGCCACGGTCCTCGCGGAGAGCTCCGCGGCATGAAGCTCGAGGCCGCAGCCGAGGCCATCGGGATCTCCGTCGACGACCTGAAGGCCGCCCTCAAGGAGGGCAAGACCCTGGCCCAGGTCGCCGAAGCGAACGGCGTCGACCGCCAGACCCTCATCGACGCCCTGGTCGCCGCCGGCAACGCCCAGCTCGACGAGTTGCGCTCCACCCTCCCGGACCGCATGGCCGAACTGGTCGACCGCACCCTGCCCGAGCGGGGCGAGGGGCACGAGGGACGGGCCGAGCGGCGTCAGTTCCGCATGGAGACCGCGGCCGAGGCGCTCGGCCTCACCACCGATGAGCTGAAGGATCAGCTCCGCGACGGCAAGACCCTGGCCGAGATCGCCGAGGCCCAGGGCGTGGACCGTCAGACCCTCATCGACACCCTGGTGACCGCCGCCACCGAGCGGATCGACCAGGCGGTGGCCGACGGCAAGATGACCCAGGAGCGGGCCGACAAGGCCAAGGCCAAGCTGCCCGAGGTGATCACCAAGATCGTCGACGGCGAGTTCCGCCACCGGGGCGAGAACTGACCCACTCAGCAGCTCCAGCCTTCGGGCTGAAACTGGAGGTGGCCGGGCCCAGCGCCCGGCCACCTTCGCGTTCTGCCCTGGGTCCACCGACCGAGAGCGGTAGCCCCGACCGCATCGCCCCCGGCCTCAGAAGTAGATGGTCCCCTTGGCCCGGGCCTCGACCTTGTCGAGATCGTCGGTCCACGCCCCAGTGGACAGGTACTTCCACCCTCCGTCACAGACGATCATGACCACGACACCTTCGTCGATGGCCTCGGCGCACTTGGCCGCCCCCGCCGCGATGGCACCCGAGGAGATCCCGGCGAAAACCCCCACCTCGGTGAGCCTGCGGGTCCAGACGATGGATTCCCGGGGCCGGACGATCATCTTGCGATCCAGCAGTTCGTAACCGTTCCAGTCGGTGAACACCGGGGGGACGAAGCCCTCGTCGAAGTTCTTGAGCCCGTCGACCATTTCCCCCGCCGGCGGTTCGATGGCCCAGATCTGGACGTCGGGTTTGGCTTCTTTGAGGTAGGTGCCGACGCCCATGAGGGTCCCTGCCGTGCCGAGGCCGGCGACGAAGTGAGTTATGTCGGGAACATCAGCGAGGATCTCGGGTCCGGTGCCCTCGTAGTGTGCCCGGGGGTTGGCGTCGTTGCCGTACTGGAACGGGAACCACCACTCGGGATGTTCCGCCGCCATCGCCTGGGCCCGGCGCATCGCTCCGTTGGACCCTTCCGAGGCCGGGGATGCGATGATCTCGGTCCCCCACACCTCGAGGGCCTGGCGCCGTTCGATCGACACGTTCTCGGGCAGCACGACCTTGAGGTGGTAGCCGCGGACCTTGCAGATCATGGCGAGAGCGATCCCGGTGTTTCCCGACGACGACTCGAGCACCACCGAGCCGGGCTTGAGGATCCCGTCACGCTCGGCCGCCTCGACCATGAACTTGGCCGCCCGGTCCTTGACCGAACCGCCCGGGTTCTGGCCTTCCAACTTGGCGTAGATGCGCACCGCCGGGTTGGGGCTGAGAGGGCTGATGTCAACCGTCGGCGTGTTGCCGATGAGGTCGATCACGTTGCGGTAGAGCGCCACCGTGGCTCCGGTCGGTCATGCGGGCAGGTCGGGAACAACGCGGGCAGCGTATCTCCCGTCGTTCTCAGCTCCCCCAGCCGACACCCCCACCATTGTGACCGGGGGCACAAAACCCGTTGACACGCACCCGAGTACGTGTTCCACTTTCCCGGTTACCCGGCGGTAACCGGGAAAGGGTCCCGGTTCGTCGCCACCGGCCCGAGCGGGCCGTCACCGATCCACACCAAGGGGAAATCTTGCGACAGAACACCGCCCTCCGTCGCCTTGCTGGCAGCGCCGCGATCGCAGCGATGGCCTTGGGCCTGAGCGCATGCGATGACCCGCCCACCGCTGTCACCACGAACGTCAGCTACGGGTGTGAGGTCCTCTCAAACCACGCACTGATCCCCAACGGAACCCAGACCGTCGAGTCCGACTACACCGTCACTGCACCCCAAGCCGTGAAGCCCGGAGCCGATTTCGAGGTCAAGATCGTGCCCGAGCCTTACTTCGTGGACGGGACTCCCAGCGACTACGGAACGGTCGCCGACACCAGCCAACTCAAGTGGAGGGTGGCAATCCCAACCGGCACCACGCTCAACAGCCAGTCGATCTCGGGCTGGGCCGGAGTCGGGGCCAGCACCCCGACGTCCACGGCCACGGACTCCTACGTCGAGGTGTCGATCCCGGGACCGATCCCCTCCAACACCACCGCCACCCTGCCCACGCTGACCATGAACCTCAAGGTCACTGCGGCACTCGGTTCGACCATCAACCAGAGAATCCACGGCACGTCCTACTCGGCGTTCGGACTCTCCCTGAAGACCAAGGTCACCGGGACGCTGTACGGCACCATCAACCCCACCTTCAACTGCTTCCCCAACCCCAGCCCCGGACTCCACCCGACACGGGTGAGCAACGACGTGAACGCACCCACGATCACCATCACCACCCCCGCGGACGGCGCCACCTACCCGCGGAACAGTGCGCTGGTCGCCGACTTCTCATGCAGCGACGGTGACGGCGTGGGCGTGGCTTCCTGCGTCGGCACCGTGGCCGACGGCGCCACCATCAGCACCGCCACCGCGGGGACGAGAACCTTCACCGTGACCGCCACCGACAACGAGGGCAAGGTCTCCACCAAGACCGTCAACTACACGGTGAGTTGAGCCTGGGCTCCGCCGCTGTCACCCCTCGATGATCTCGACCGGCTCCTCGACGATCTCACCCCGGTCGAGCAGCCAGCACCGCAGCATCGGCTCGGTGTCGCGCAACGAGACGATCACGTAGTGCCAACCCTCGAGCAGGGGGTTGTCGGCCTGGGCGACGTCGGTCGGCGACGGATACGGGTCGGTGTGGGTGTGGGAGTGCATCACCCCCACGACATCGAGACCGAGAGGCACGAAGCAGGCGTCGGCGGCAGCGAAGCCATCGGGTCCGATCGAGTAGGTCTTGGCCGACTCGTCCGCATTTCGGGTGGGCACGAAAGCATCGATCTGGGATCCACCCCACGGACCACCGAGCAGACCGCATGCCTCGTTCGGGAGTCCGGAGATGGCATGGCTCAACATCTGAAGATGGGCCGAGCGGGAGATACACAGCACCCGTTCACCGTAACGGGCGGGACCTGCACCGAACCGCTCCGATAGCCTGCCTCCCCCGCCAGGACCGAACCCGGCCCCGTTCCCACCAGACTGCCGAAGCAATGGCTGCCAAGAAGACAAAGAACAAGCCGATCCCCGGCACCACGGTGGTGGCCACCAACCGCCAGGCCCGGCGCGACTACGAGATCGTGGATACCTGGGAGTGCGGGATCATGCTCAAGGGCAGCGAGGTCAAGTCGCTCCGCGAGGCACGGGTCACGCTCAACGACGCCTTTGCCCGCTTCGAAGGCCGAGACCTGTACCTCGTCGGCCTGCACATCAACGCCTACTCCAATGCGTCCGCCCAAGGCGGACATGAACCGGCGCGAACCCGCAAGCTCCTCGCCCACCGCCACGAACTCGACGAGATGCACCAAAAGGTCAGCCAGGAACACCTCACCCTGATCCCGCTCTCGCTGTACTTCCGTGAGGGTCGGGCCAAGCTCGAGGTGGGCCTCGGCCGGGGCCTGAAGCACTATGACAAACGCCAGATGATCGCCCAGCGTGACGCCGATCTAGATGCCCGCCGGGCCATGGCCGCTGGTCGACGCCGGAACTCCGACGGGTAAACCGACGCGGGACCGATACCATGGTCTGTCCACCCACCGCCACGTTCAAGTGGGTGGAACCTTGACAAGGGGCTGACCGGTTTCGACGTGGGGACCGGAAGCCGGACGTGCGACCCGAGTTTCTCAGACTCGTTAAACGGGGAACCCAAAGAAGCGCCGATGGCGACTTCGCTCTCGCCGCCTGATCTTCACTGATCTAGCCAAGAGAGACATCGTGACCAGCAATGGCGCACGGGGCCACACCACTACAGCCCGGCAACAGAAGTAGGGGTTGACGGCGGGAAAGACCGCTGACGGTGAGAAAGACCACTGACGTTCCGGAAAGACGGAGCGGTGGGCGCAAGCCCAACTGACCCGGCAGCGAGCCAGCCGTCACGGCTCAGCCTCGGGAATGGTCGTAGCGCGGTCGTCAACCGCCTCGCGGACGGGAGTTCGATTCTCCCCAGCTCCACCAACCCCGTTTTCCAACGAATCTGCCAAGGACCGCAGAGCGTTGCGAAGAACCACCAGGATCTACCGAGATCGTTGTACAGCAACGATCTCGGTGGTGGTTTTGGGGTCTGTCGGAGTGGTTGACGCCTGCGGCGATCTGATGTCGATTGCCACAGTTTGCGGAGCGTGGCACTTGGGTTGCAACCTGGGACCTAGAGGTGGTGCCAGGGCGAGAGCGAAGGGCAAGCGGGTCACGATGCCCGACGGCACCGTCCAAGTTGCGGCCAAGTCACCAAACGGCAGGAATGAGCCATCCATCTCCTTGGGACCCCGAGATAGCATTGGCGTATGTCAGGCGAAGCGACGCTCGAGGTGCTGGTCACCAAGGACGGCTTGATTGTCCCAGCCGATGAGCTGGACAAGATCGGTGCCCACCCGGGGGACCGGGTGGTCGTGATCGCTCGATCTGACGTTCGTCCGCGACGGATGCTGGGCGTTGCCTCGTCGGCATCGGGATCCGCGTTCAGCGATGACGACCTACGTCAGCTTCGCGACGAGATGGCTTCGGGCATCGGCGACGACCTAGCCATCTGATCATTGCCGCTCCACCTTCTCGCCGATACCCAAGTACTCATCTGGTACGTGACCGGGCCGGAGCGCCTGACCACTAGAGCGCTCGAAGTGCTCCATGCCGAAACTGACGCAGGCGTGAAGGTCGGGGTAAGTAGTTTCGCCATGGTTGAGGTCACCTACGCGGTCGAGAAGTCGCGGAATCCGCTGACCGTTGAGGACGCCCAGGCGATCCTCGCAGTCCTTCACGATGAAGCGTCTCCCTTTGAAGTCCTTCCGGTGGACCTAGCCGTGAGCGAACGCGTTCGCTCCGTGCCCCGCGACGAGAATGCCGACCCGGGCGACCGGATTCTCGTGGCCACCGCCGAGGTGCACGATCTGAGAATCGTGTCATCGGACGGCAAGGTCCCGTCGATGACCAAGAACTCGGTAATCTGGTAGCTGAAAGACCGGGTTGCTGCTTCGGTTGCTACTTGGAGCAAGCCTTCCTGCGCCACGACCTGCGGGTTCACGTACTGATCTGACTCTCCCCAGCTCCACCATGTCTCGCCGGGCTCTTGGACCTACTGCGTCTGTGCCTCGGCCGCGGATGGGTGACGTGCCCCACCTTTGAAGGGATCTTCAGGTTTGGTGGTGCGTTGTCGTTATCTGTGGGAGTCTTTCGTAAGTCGGCTCGGGGGAGCGAAGATGAGCAACAGGAGACGGATCCTCACCGCAGCTAGGGCTCAGGTGGTCGAACACGGTGTTGGGGCCACCACCCTGGTGCAGGTCGCGGAGCGGTCGGGCATCGACCTGGCCGCGGTGAGGAGTGAGTTCCAGGACCGCCACCACCTGCTGGTGGCGGTGCACGAGGAGGTCGCCCGCGAACTGAACGGGGCGTGCCTGGTGGCGGCGCGGTCGGTGCCCCAGGAGGGTTTCGAACCGATCGTGGCCGGAGCGATGCGGCTGTTCGAGGTGTACGTGGCCGACGGTCCGGGTCGGAGCGTCTTGCACCCGATCCGCCAGATCCTGACGTTGCGGGAATGGAACGAGACCGACCGGCGCTTCGGGGTCAGTTCGCTCCTGGGTGGTCTGCGACCTCTGGCCGAACAGGGGGTGTTCCGCCCCGAGGCGATCGATGGTCTGGCGGTGATCGTCTACGGGCTGGTCACCGAAGCCTGCGTCTCGGTAGCCGACGGGCTGGCCGTCATTACGCCCCAAGAACTCGGCCACCACGTTCGGGCGGTGCTGGAGGCAGCCGCGATGTCACCAGGCCCCGGCCCCCACAATGGGCAACGAGCTCGCGCGTCCGACAACGGGTCCAACGGAGTTGGGGCGACCACCACTTCGATTGCGACCACCTGACCGCGACCAGGTCCTGGCCACCGACGAGTAGGGCGCAACACCATCCAGGGTCAGCCTTGACGGCGCGCCGCCGCCATCTGTTCGGACATGGCTCTCCCCGACCGGGCCAGGGCCAGCATCTGTCGGGGGATGTCGCGCACCGCACCCCACACGTCCAATCCCATCGAGACCCGATAGCGGGAGCGCCGGCCGCCTGACGCCGGCGGCACCCAGCAAGCGTGGAGGAGGAGGGGCGGGTTGAACCCGCGGACCGTGGCCCGCGCCACCGGGCCCTGTTCGATGGCCATCGAGTCGAAGACCTGCACCTCTTTGCCGCCGTCGCGGTGCACCAGCACCACCACGTATCCCTCGTCGGGTCGGGCGTCGGTCCCAGGTTCGCGTCGGCGGGGGACGAACTGGGGAGGGCTGGGGAACCCACCGTCCTCGTAGGTCCAGATCTCGGCCAGCTTCATCTCATCGAGATCGAAGCGGGTGAGGGCGGCCGGGATGGCGGTGGTGGGGAGCTCGGATGGATCGACGATCGAGTTGAGACCGGCCTCCCCATACAGCCGCCACCACTCCTCGGGGATCAGCTCGGGGTCATATCCGGCTCCGGCGAACCACAGCTGGCGGGATCGGGCCCGCGCCTCGGGCGTGGTGCGGTCGCGGGTGGCGATTAGCTGACCCCAGAAGCGGTCATCCCATACGACGTCGGCCTCGAGCACCTCGCCGGTAGCGACATCGACCCGGTAACGGCCCACGGCGCCGGGCTGGACCCCCAGGGTCACCAGGCCCTCGTAGTCCGCCGGCACCGGCCCGCCATTTCCGTGGACTGCGGCCCCCTCCTTCAACATGATCATCAGATCGGCCAGGGGTATGTGCTCCAGGTAGACGGTGAGGACTCCGTCCCCACCGTCGTCGTCGACGCTGAGATGACCGGTCGGCAGGGGGATCTCCACGGTGGTCGCCCTGACCGGTCGACCGGGAGGGGTGGCACGGAGGTCGGACTTGGCCACGATCGTCAGGTGGGTCACATCGGCGTTGGGAACGGTCCGCTCCCCGAAACCGACCGCCTCGGGTCCGGTGGCGAAGGGGAGATCGGCGAACACGACGTGATCCCGGGTGCACTTCACGTCGTGGATGGTGTCGAAGGGAACCACGCCCTCCAGCGGCCACCGTTCGACCGGCCCCTCGAGCCCCCACCGGGCGAGGTGGATCTGGGTCGAGCCGTCGGGGGCTGGGACCGGTGAGTAGTTGACGAAGTACAGGGCCGGCTCATCGGGTGCCGAGGCCGGGTGGGCGGCGACCGAGACCATCGGCTCGTACAGACCGGGCATGGCCTGGAACCATTCGGCGTTGGAGCCCACCGGCGTCAGGTAGGTGAGGCTGTCGGGGTCCACCTCGATGGGACGGCCGGCGTCGTAGCCCACGAACAGGCGGTCCTCGATCACCTCGACGTTGGTGTTGGCGAGGTTGGTGACCCCGAACGGCGACACCTCGGCGAAGGCCACCTTGGCGAACAGCCAGGGCAGGCGACGGCGAAGGCGCATCAGCGGGGTGCGGATCAGGCGTTGGCGTACCGGAATCCGCCCGTAGGCGTCGGGGGTCAGGTCGATTCGACACAGGAGCCCCGGTTCCCCGAACCAGTGGCCGCCGGGTTCGCGCTTGTCGGGGCCGACGATGACCACCGCACCCTCGATGTCGTCGGGCCAATGCCCGGCTATGACGTCGAGACGGTGGTCGGTCTCGCCGGTTCCCCGAAAGAGATTTGAGGTGAGCGTCGCCATCTGAGCCCCTTCGACGGCCATTTGGTGAACACTGTTTACCACCGCCTGACCTACGGGTCACCAGCGTCGGTCGTACGCAACCAAACCGATGAGCATCGTGTCGATGGCCGAGGTGATGAGCGACTCGGCGGCCTCCGAGTCGAACCCGAAGTCCATCAACAAGATCTCGGCCACCCCGTGCATCGCCGCCCACATCACCATGCAGGCCGTATCGACGTCATCGGAGCGCAAAAGACCCTGATCGCGCGCCGCGGTCATGGCTCGGGAGGCCACCTCGAAAGCCCGGGCCGCCGGAGGGAAGGCGTCGACCTCGCCCGCGGTCGACGGCGGGTAGTTGAACATCAAGCGGAACAGCCCAGGTGACTCCAACGCGTGATCGACGTAGGCGCGCGACACCGCCCGGACCCGCTCCAGGGGGTCGTCCTCGTCCACGGTCTCGATGCGTTCGATCAGGCGCTCGAAGTGTTCGGCCGCCACCGCGGCCATCAGCTCGCCCTTGTCGTCCACGTAGGCATAGAGCGCTGGCGCGGTAACGCCGAGTTCGCGGGCCACCGCCCGCAGGGACAGTTCGGTGGCGCCGTCGCGTTCGAGTTGACGCCGAGCGGTCTCGACCACCAGGTCGCGAGAGAGGGTGACGGCCACCGCTTCATGGTTGCACGGGTCGGCTCGCCTTCCCATCAGATGGCGCGGTCGCGTCCGGCCCAGTGGGGGTCGCGCAGGGTCCGCTTGAGGAGTTTCCCGGCCTCGCTGCGGGGAAGTTCCTCGACCAGCTCCCATCGGCGGGGGCATTTGTATCCGGCGAGGTTCGCCCTTACGTGGGCTTCCAGGTCACCCACCAGCTCCGACCGTCGGGGGTCGTCGGCCAACACCGCGACGTCCCTGGGGACCACCACCGCCATCACCTGCTCACCCATCTCGTCGTCGGGGACACCGAACACCGCGGCGTCCACCACATCGGGGTGGGAGACCAACGCCCCTTCGATCTCGGCGGGGTAGATGTTCACGCCGCCCGAGATGATCATGTCGATGCGGCGGTCCGACAGGAACAGGAATCCCTCCTCGTCGAGATACCCGACGTCACCCAACGTGCCCACCCCCGACTCGAGGTGCGCGGCCTCGGTCTTGGCCCGGGCCTTGTGGTACTCGAAGTCGATGCCGAGCAGGTTGCGGAAGTAGAGGTCGCCGGGCTGGCCGGGGCCGAGCGGGGACCCGTCGGCGTCGACGACGAGGACCTCGATGGTCGGCAGCGGTCGTCCCACACTGGTGGGACGTTCCGCCCACTCGGCCGCGGTCAGCACCGTGATGAAACCCCCTTCGGTACCGCCGTAGTACTCGGTGATGATCGGCCCCCACCACTCGATCATCTGGCGCTTCACCTCGGTCGGACAGGGCGCCGCTCCGTGATGGACCCGGTGCAGGCTGGCCCCCGAGAACCCGCTCCGCTCGTTCTCGGAGAGCTTGAGCAGGCGGGTGAACTGGGCGGGAACGAGGTGGATGTTGGTCACCCGGTGACGGTCGACGAGCACCAGCACCTCGGCGGGGTCGAAGCGGTGCTGGAGCACCACGGTGGCCCCGAGCAGCAGGGGAATGACGGCGAACACCCATTGGGCCGAGTGGTAGGCCGGCCCGCACACCAACTGCACCGGATCGACCGGGGCCGGTTCCATGATCTCGCCCAGAGACGCCGCCACGAGCTGCCAGATCTCGACCGGACCGCCGACCTGGGCCAAACCTCCCCGCACCCCTTTGGGATGGCCGGTGGTCCCCGACGTGTAGAACATCACGCCGCCCCGCTGCTGGTCGTCGGGTTCGGCCGGGTCCCCGGTCGACAAGAGGTCTTCGTAGCCGACGTAAGCGGCCGGAACGTGGTCCGCTTTGGCGACCGCCACCCTCACCCGGATGTGATCCCCGTCCAGTTGGCCTTCGGCCTCGAGGGCCACCGGTATCCACTCCTGTCCCACCACCAGGGCCACGGCATCGGAGTCGGAGATCACATGGGCCAGTTCGGCCGCCACCCAGTGCCAGTTGACGGGAACCATCAGCCATCCACCCTGGAGGCATGCCAGGGCCACCTCCAGCGTCTCGCGCTGGTTGCCGGCCATCAGGGCGATGGTGTCACCCGGTGCCAGTCCGTGGGTACGCAGACCCGAGATCAGCCGGTTGACCCGATCGTCGAGGTCGCGCCAGGTCGTGGTGCCGTGGGCGTCGACAAGAGCGGGATTCGAACCGTGCTGGGATGCCGGCGCGGCGGTGAGTACCGACATGGCTCACGCCCCCCGACGATGGTTGTTGGTCGAGGCACCCTCGGCCAGCCACGTCCCGTGGAAGCCCAGCGGTACCCGGCGGGGAAAGTGCACCCTCGCCACCTCCTCCATCGACTCGGCGTCGACGACCACCAGGGCGCTCGACCGGTCGGCGTCGTCGAGCACCAGGTTGAGCAGCCACCCACCGTCCTCGTTGGAGCGGCCGAGATCGGGCGCGAAGGCCGCCTCGCCGGCACGAGCGGTAGGGCCGTAGGAGTGCACGACCGACGTTCCTTTTCCGAGGTCGTGTTTGACCACCCCGTCGAAGGCAACCAACGTCTCGTCCCAGGCCCGGGCGTGGGCGACGTAGCCGTAGCGGGCCGGCAGACCGGCGAGGTCGTCGTTGATGCGGGGGAAGTCACCGGCCCGATCATCGAGGGTCTCCTCGGTTACCCGACCCTCGGCCAGGTCGATCCGCCAACGATGAAGGAGAGGTTCCACCGGTTCACCCAGCGACTCGTCGCCGAAGGCGACGTTGAGGCGAGGGGCTCGGCAACCTTCGACGACCACGGCGTCACCGTCATCGTGGGCGTTGAGCACATGGAACATCCAGAACGGTTCGACATCGAACCACCGCACCCCAGCGTTGAGATCGGCCCGGTCCAACACACCGATGCGAGCGCCGTTGCCCGGTTCCCAGCGCACTCCCGGCTGACCGGCCAGCAGGGCCTGAACGTCGAACACCGCCGGCAGGTCGAACAGGACGACCCGGTCCCGACTCACCGCGAAGTCGTGCATCATCACCGCCGCCGGCAGGTCGACGGGCACCGACGCCACCAGGTGTCCAGCAGGGTCGGCGACATGCAACCGGACGAAGGGTGGAAAGGGGCTGTAGCCGAAGAAGATCAGCTCACCGGTCTCGGGATCGGTCTTGGGGTGCGCGGTCATCGGCCCGACCAGCCGACCATCGAAGGTGTGCTCCCCCACCGTGGCGAGCTCGGGGGTGATCTCGGTCGGTCGCCCCGCCTCCATCAGGGCGAGGATCCGCCCGGCGTGACGCCACACGTGGGTGTTGGCGACGTTCTTCATGGCCCCGACCTCGGCCACCACATCTTCGGGTGGCATCTGGAACTCCGACAGCCCACCGAAGATGGCGTGACCGGCCCGTCGTTCCACCTCCAACCCGGCCGAGCGGACCCAGCGGTTGCGATACCGGGCCCGACCTCCCTCGAAGGTCACCCCGTGCACCATCCCGTCCCCGTCGAAGAGGTGGTATGCGCCGCGGGGGGCGAAGGCCGGGTTTGGACCGTTGCGCAGGTAGCTGCCGGTGAGCCCGGGTGGGATCTCACCGGTTACCGGCAGGTCCTCGACGTAGAGCTCGTCGTGGATCGGCTCCCAGGCTCCTGACAGGAAGGGGTCCGACGAGGACCAGGGCGACGTGTCACCAACGGGAGGGGCATCGATCGACATGACCGAACCGTACTTGCTTGCCAACGCCAGGTAAACACTGTTTACTACCGGTTGGTCCAGCCGACCTCGGACGCCCAATGGAGGAAGCCATGCCCATCCCCCGCAGCCTTCTGTCGCGAGAGACCCCCACCGACCACGACCTCCGCGTCACCCAGGGGACCTGGCCCGCCGGACTTCGGGGCGAGCTGGTCATCAGCGCTCCCCACCCCGCGACCTTCGACGGCCCCCACCCCTTCTTCGGTGAGGGCATGATCTACCGCCTGTCGCTCCAGCCGGGCACCTTCGGCGCCGGCCCCGACGAGTTCGCCTGGCGCCAACGCCGCCTCGACACCCCGTCGGCCCGCCTGCGCGCCGCCCGACCCGACGTGTTCACCCCGACCATGATGGGCGTGCAGTCGCCCTACGGGGTGGTGAACGCCGCCAACACCGCCCCCCTACCGTGGGGCGACCGCCTGTTCGCGACCTGGGACGTCGGCCGGCCGGTGGAGGTGGACCCCGTGTCGCTCCGGTTCCTCGGCGACGTCGGGCACCGTGACGAGTGGCAGGTCTTCGAGGTGACCCCCCAACCGTTGCTCCCCCTGGTGATGAGCACCGCCCATCCGGTGATCGACCCCGACCGCGACGTCATGTGGACCGTGAACACCTTTTGGGGCCAGCTCCACGTCGTCCGCTGGGACGGCCAAGGACCGGTCCGGACGTGGCCGATCGAGGGCGCTCTGATCCCCCAGTCGGTTCACACCATCACCCAGACCCGCGAATGGCTGATCGTGGCCGACTGCGCCTTCAAGGTCGAACCCCAGGTGCTGACCGGCGGTGACCGCACCGAACCAGCCAACCACGACGGGCCCGTCTACCTCATCCGCAAAGACCAGATAGAGGCCACCGCCCCCGGTCAGCCGGTACCGTGTCGGACCTTCCGGGTGGCCCCCGAGAACAACCACTACTACGCGGTGTACGACGACCGCGACGGTATCCAGGTGCTGTTCGAACACACCGAGAACGCCGAGCTGGCCATGACCCAGCGCGATGGCGACCTGGACGCGCTGGGCCGACCGTGCGATCCCGCGCTACGGGGGCTGTACGGGTTTCCGATGAGCCCCGACCGCACCTCCCTGATCGCCTTCGACCCCGACTCGGGCACCATGACCCACCGGGCCGAGCTGCGAGATCCTCAACGGCTGTGGACCCGTCAGCTCAACGCCATGGACTGGAGCACCGAGGGGATGAGTCGTCCGACCAGCTACCACACCGTCCACCAAGGCTGGCGCCCCGAAGCGATCACCCAACGGGTCCTGGCCCTCTACGCCGACCGGGTCGACCGGAGCCTGTGGCCGTCCGAGGAGACCCCTCCCCTCGTCGCCACGGCCTCACGCGACGACATGGCCGTCACCGCCACCTACGAGCTGGCCATGGACGACTTCCCCACCTCGCCCATCTTCGTACCGACCGACCCCGACGCCCCCGGTACCAGCCGCTACGCCGGTTCTGACCCCGGCGGCCACGACGGCTGGGTGGTGGTCCCGATCATGAACGACGGAGGCTTCCGGGTCGAGGTGTTCGACGCCGCCGACGTATCGAAGGGACCGGTTGCCACGCTGTCCAAGTCCGCCATGCACGTTCCGTTCGTACTGCACTCGGCCTGGATGCCACGCGCCGTACCGGCCGAGGACCGTCCCCGCCACCGCTTCGGTGACGAACTCGCCCGGCTGGACGAGCTACCCGAAGACCTCGCCCGGGCCGCCCGCCAGGTAGCGGCCGACCTCGACGAGGGCGTTCCGCTCGACGCATGACCTCGATCCACCGACGCGGTGGGCTCAGAGTCAACTGCTCGATCGGGCATCGCCCAGATAACCGGCTTCGAACTGGGCCAGGTTGGATGCCAGGTCGGCGGCGTCGCCCGAGATGACGATCCTGCCCCGCTGCATCAGGTAACCCCGATGGGCCACCGACAACGCCAGCGCCACGTGCTGTTCGACCAACAGGACTCCCAGTCCGAAGTCGTCGGCGATCTCCCGCAGGACCGGCAGCAGCCGGGCGACGATCAGGGGGGCCAGACCCAGGCTCAACTCGTCGACCATCAGGACCCGAGGGCGGGCCACCAACGCTCGGGCCAGCGCCAACATCTGCTGCTCGCCACCCGACAACAGACCGGCCCGCCGGTCCAACAAGGGGTCGAGAGCGGGGAAGCGGTCCATGACCAACTGCACATGGTCGTCGCCCACCTCAGGCCTGGTGGCCAATCGGAGGTGTTCCCGCACCGTCAGGTCGTTGAACAGGCCACGGTCCTCGGGGACGTGGAGGAGACCGGAACGAGCCAAGGCGGCGGCGCTGGCGGCGGGACGTCGTCGGCTGATCTTCACCGGGTCACCCAGGTAGCGGACCTCGCCCTCCAGAGGTGGCAACAGCCCCGAGATGGTCGACAACGTCGTCGTCTTCCCCGCCCCGTTGGCCCCCAGGAGAACGACCACCTCTCCCGCTCCCACCGACAGGTTCACGTCGTGCACCACCGCCACTCCGTCGTAGCCAGCGGTCAGGCCCACCAGCTCGAGCAGCGGCTCATCTCCCGCTCCGTTCATGCCTGCTCCCCGCTCTCGGCCGGGCCGGTCCCGTCGGCCCGAGCGGGCTCGGGCTGGGTGCCCAGGTAGGCGGTGACCACCGCGGGGTCGGCACGAACTTCCGCCGGCGCTCCACTGGCGATCAGGCAACCGAAGTCGAGCACGTGCAGGCGGTCACAGATCTCCATGACCAGCGCCATGTCGTGGTCGACCAGAAGGATCGAAACGCCTCGGCCGGGCAGGGACCGCAGGAGCCGTCCCAGCTCGGCCGACTCGGTCGGATCGAGACCCGCCGCCGGTTCATCCAACAGCACCAGCCGAGGCTTGGACACCAGCGCCCGTCCCAGCGAAACCCGGTGACGCTCCCCGTTGGACAGCTCGGCCGGTCGCCGGTCCGCGATCGGGCCGAGACCGACGAGATCGATGGTCTCATCCACCCCATCGTGACGGTGACGCTTGGGCCACAAGGCGTCGGTGATGGTGGAACGCCAGGTCGGGGTGTCGACCGCCACCACCAGGTTCTCGCGGACCGTCAGGTCGTCGAACAGGTCGAGGGACTGGAACGTCCGCACGAAGCCCTTCCGGGCCCGTTGATGGGGGGCGAGCAGGTCGAGATCTTCGCCAGCGAAGCGAACGTGGCCCCCGTGGAGGGGCTGGAAGCCGCTCAAGGCGTCGATACAGGTGGTCTTGCCAGCACCGTTGGGGCCGATCAGACCGACCACCTCCCCCTCCTCGACGGTGAAGGAAACATCCGAGAGCGCCGCCACCCCGCCGAAGCGCACCGACAGTTCGACCGCCTCGAGCAGCACCGGACCGGCGTTCACGACGGGGTTCCCATCGGGCGCAGTGAGCGCACCATCTCCGCCCCACGGGCCAGACCCCGCTGGGCGATACCGGTCAGCCCTTCGGGAGCGGCCACCGCCACCACGATCAGGAGCAGGCCGCTGGTGACGTACACGTACTGGTCGGAGGTTCCGCCGCCACCCGACAGGCTCGTCAACACCCCGGCCTGCGTCATCAGCCCGGCCAGGATCGCCCCGCTGATGCTGGAGATCCCGGCCAGGTAGGTCATGGCCAGGGCGACGAGGGCTCCGATGACCAGGAACGAGGTCGTCGACAGCGTCGAGGTTCCGAAGGCCATGAAACACCCGGCCAATCCGGCCAGGGCGCTCGACACCGCGAACGCCCCGAGCTTGGCCCGGGCCACGTCGATGCCCGCAGCGGCGGCCGAGCGTTCGTTGGCCCTGAGCGCCAGCCATCTCAGGCCGGTCCGGTTCCGTCGCAGGTTGGCAACCACCCAACCGGCGACCATGACCGTGGCCAGCACGGTGAGCCCGAAAGCCGGACGGAAGTTGGCGGCCCCCGGTGCCGAGATCCCGACATCGATCCCGAAGAGGTACGGGCGTGGGGCGCTGCGGCCACCGACCCCGCCCGACAGGCTGTCGCTGCCCAGGACCAGCGCCTCCACCGCGACGGCCAGCGCCATGGTCGCCACCGCCAAGCTCATCCCCCGTACCCGCAGGGCCGGAACCCCGACCGCAACGCCGACCAGGGTCGCCACCGTCACCGCCACCAGGACGGCCAGGGGGAACGGCAACCCGTTGTCGGCCACCTCGATGGCGGTGAACCCGGCCACGCCGGCGAAGGCCATCTGGGCCAAGGAGATCTGTCCGACGTACCCGGTGACCACCACCGTCGACAGCGACATCAACATGGCGGTGAGCGAGATGATCAGGGCCTGGCGTCCCGAGGCCTGAAAGGTGAACAGGGCGGTAACCGCCGCGGCGCCCAGAACTGCCGTCCACAGCACGACTCGCTGGGGCGACGGCGACGGCGGCAGGTGCTGTTCGGGAGTGGCGGCGCGGGTGGGCAGGGGATCGCCTCGCCATGCCAGGGCCACCAGTACCAGCGCCACCGGTACCGCCTGTTGGAGTCCTGTCACCGGCACCCAGTCCGGGATCCAGTTGGTATCGGGGCGTACCGCGTACCCCAGGATCAGCGACTGGACCATGCCGATCAGAAGCCCGGCCAGGGCGGTGAGACCGAAGGAGGTCAGACCGCCCAACAGCGCCGCGGCGAGAGCGGGCACCACCAGGAGGCTGGTGGCGGCGGGGTCCAGGCCGGCGATCGGCTCGATGAGGATCACCGCAAACCCGGCCAGCACCGACGCCGCCATCCAGTTCACCAGCCCGATCGAGTCGGGTGAGATCCCGTTCAACACTGCGGCCTTCTCGTTGCCGGCTGCCGCCCGGGTGGCGAGGCCGAAGCGGGTCCGGCGGAACACCACCACCAGCACACCGGTCACCATCAACACCAAGGCGGCCAGCCACAGGCGGTTGGCCCCCACCCCGGTGCCCAGGATCTTCACCGTCGATTCGGGCAGGACCGGAAAGCGGGTGACGGCGGAGGCCCCCGCGGTCGGGAACCGGAGCCGGGTCATCTCCTGGAAGTAGAGGTACAGCCCCAGCGATGCCACCACGCGGGCCAGCGGATGGGCCCGACGAAGGGGCCTGAACACCACCCAATAGACCACTGCCCCCGTCGATGCCGACAGGACCAACGCGAACACCAGGGCCGAGGCCAGGGTGGGGGTCGCCAGCAGGTGAATTCGAGAGGGCAACCCGAGGACGGGTAGGACCAGGTCACCGCGGTCACGGAACTCGAAGTAGGCGAAGGCCAGGTAGGTGCCCATGGCGGCGTGGGCGAAGTTCACCACGCGCGAGGTCCGCCAGGTGAGGACGAGCCCCAAGGCCAAGGACGCCACGACGGCGCCACCGCCCAGACCGGCCAGGAGGTACCCGAGATAGTCGCTGATCGTGGCCCCTAGCGGCCCGGGGACGGTTGAACGCCGATGCCCTCACCCACCGCCGTACACCTTGCCGACGTCGATCCAACCGCCGAGTTGGGTCAGCTGACCGTCGACCAGCTTGGCCAGGATCTGCTGGGGGGAGCACAGCGCGGGCAACCCGGCGATCTGCTCGTGGTCGCAGGTCGACGGGTGGCCCATGAAGCTGGGGTCTCCGTCCTGGGCGGACATGGCCGAGGTGATCCCCGCGGCGTCGAGTTGGCCCTCGGGAAGCCCGGCCAGCACGCGGTAGAGGTTCATCATCGACCGGAATGACACGGTGCCCGCACCGACGGGGTCGAATCCGTCGCCGTACTTGGCGGCGATCCCCTGGTAGAGCGCGAAGTCGACGTTGTCGGGATCGAGCGGGTTCTCGACGTTGAAGATGGTGCCGTCGGTCTTGGCCGGTCCTGCCTCCTCGATGATTTTGGGCGATGCGCAGGCGCCCACCAGGTACACCTGGGCTTCGACCCCGACGGTGTCGAAGCCGTCGAAGGCACCCTTGCAGCCCATGTCCGCCGCCAACATGATCAGCGCGTCGGGGGCGCCATTGGCCGCCGCCTGGATCGGCGAGGTCAGATCGGTGGCGGTGATCGGGTACGGGACCAGCACGACGTCGTCGACCCCCTCGTTGGCCAGGGCGGTCTTGCCGTATTCGGCCGCCGAGGTGATGGGGCCGAAGTCGGGGTAGACGAT
>JAGQSO010000109.1 GCA_020439505.1 Acidimicrobiales bacterium | reverse complement strand
TGAACAGCTCGACACCGATGCCCGGCTCACAGCCGGTCCAACGGGATTCCTCGATGTCGTCCTGGGGCATCGAGGTCTCGGGGTCCGGATCGCATCCGCCCGCCGCCGCAAAGGCAGCTGTCTGGTCGGGTACCGAGGGCACGTCCAGTTCGGCCGACACCGCACTGCCGCCCTCATGGTTGACGAGTGGGTCTGCGTCACCGTGGAAGGTGATCACCGATACGGGAGCCAGATCGTCGCAGGTTCCGGCCAGGTTGATCCCTGACACCGGAGCGATGGCGGCGAACCGGCCGGGGCTGGCGCATGCCAGGGCGGCCGACATTCCGGCGCCGTTGGAGTTCCCGGTGACGTAGACCCGGTCAGGATCGATGCACAGTTCTGAGACCGTGTCATCGATGAGCCCGAGAAGGAATCCGATGTCGTCCTTCGCGCCTTCGATGTCGTCAGCCTGTTCGGGCAGCACGTTCCAGAACGGGGCCTCGATCTCGGTGTCGCCGATGAGCAGGGTCGCCGGCAGTGCCTGGGGCGTGAGGAGCACGAAGCCGCGGGAGTTCGCTGCCGCGGGCAAGCCTGAGAAGAGGTCGATCTGGTCGATGGTCGAGGTGAAGCCGTGCAGGCTGAGCACCAACGGTTGCGGCGAGATGCCGTCATAGGAATCCGGAATGACACGTTCGAGTTCGCGCGCACCGCCACGGTCCGGGCCGTCATCGGCCACCTCGATGCGTTCAGTCCCGGGTTTCGGTTGGCCATCGGTCCCACATCCGCTCGTCGGTTCGCTCTCTGTGTTCCTGGTCGTGCTACTGCTCGGAGCGTCGGCACCGGTCTCACCGCCGCTCGAATCGCTGCATGAGGCACCCAGAAGAACCAGCATCAAACCGAAGACGAGAATCCTTCGCACGCCGACGGACGCTAGTCGCTTCTCGTTCGCGTTCCGCCGGGTTTGCGGCAAAGGAGGAATCGGGCTCCTGGCCGGCTTTCGCCCGCTTCGGTAAGCCGAGTGCGGTTGGACACCCGTTCTACCGATTGTTCCTACGGGTCCCGATCGCCGGGATCTACGCCTTGAAGGAGGAACATCATGGATGGATATGTGGCACAGCGCCGTGGTCGCTTCTACGCGGTTATCTACCAGGGTCTTGATCCGGTGACCGGCAAGGAACGCCGTAGCTGGCATCCCGCCGGCACTGACCGGGCCGAAGCCGAACGTCTCGCCAAGAAGCTCGCCGCGGAGGAGACCAAGCGCACCGACGCAGTGCGATCGTTGACCTTCGGCGCCTATCTGACCAGCCAGTGGCTACCCGCCAAGGAGCTTCACCTCGCGACGAGCACCTACCGGGGCTACAAGCGCAACGTGCAGCTGCACATCCTTCCGGTGCTCGGACGCACCAGAATCCGTAGACTGCGGTACCAGCAGATCGAAGCACTCTACGAGATGCTCCTGCATCCAGAGACGGGCCGTGGGCTCGCCCCGAAGACGGTGTACGAGATCCACCTCATCATCCGTGGCTCGCTCACCGACGCGCACCGACGAGGCCTGGTGACCCGCAACGTGGCGCTCGTGGCCCGTGCCCCCAAGCAACGGTCCCTCCAGAGGACCGAAGGCAAGGCCTTGACCGAAGAGCAGCTCCGTCAACTGCTGCGCACCGCCGCCGGGCACCGCTTCTTCCCGATCTACTGGCTCACCGCTATGACCGGAATGCGTCGAAACGAGGTCCTCGGTCTGAAGTGGTCCGACGTCGACGTCACCAAGAAGCGGCTGCACCTCAACCGAGGGCTCGTCGCCGTCGGCTACGAGGTCCACCAGACCCGCGGCAAGACCAAGACCGCCCGCCGGACCATCGAACTCGACGAGACAACCATCGCCGTGCTCGAAGGATGGCGGGCCTACCAGGCCGCAGAGTTCGCCGCAGTCGGCATCGACCTGGCCGACGACTGGATGTTTAGCGACGGCCACGGCGAGCCAGTCCACCCCCACGCGCTCTACCAAGCGTTCCGACGGATCGTGCACAACGCCCAAGTTCCGCCGATCCGGTTCCATGACCTGCGCCACACACACGGCACACTGCTCATCAAGGAAGGTGTCCCGGTGAAAGTCGTCAGCGAACGGCTAGGCCACGCCCACATCGCCCACACGCTCGAGACCTACCAGCACGTCCTGCCCGGCATGCAGGCCGACGCGGCCCGCACCGCCGAACGGCTCGCCGAGCCGCGCCCGTCGACCAAGAAGAAGGCCACCCGGCGGGCCGGGAAGACCTCGGTGGAACGTCGTGGGAACAACCGGAGGAAGGCCGCCTGATCCGGTAGAACGCAGAAACCCCAGGCCAGAAAGGCCTGGAGTTCCTTGCGATTTGGTGGCGGGGGCAGGATTTGAACCTGCGACCTTCGGGTTATGAGCCCGACGAGCTAACTGACCGGCCCACCCCGCGCCGTCCCCTCCCGTCCCAGATCGTGCCGGTGACGTGGGATTTCGCCGATGTCGTCCCTGCCGGCGTCCCGTCCCGTCGTCGGCCGTACCAGGGCACTCGGTAGCACGCCCGGTAGAAGGTGACCGTGCTCTGCACCCGGGTGAGGATGACCTTCGGGTTCACGGTGGACAGGCGCCTCAACGCCCACCTCGGGATCGGTCATGGTCGGCAGCCTACGTGCCCCGATCCCCCAAGCCAGCTGGACATGCCAAGCCCTTTGAGGACAGAGATGCCCTCGTTGTCGGCGGCCATGAGATCGTGCCCGGTGGCGGTCATGTAGGTGCCCGCTGGTGGCCAGCGTTTCTGCCCGTTCGCGGCCAACAGTTCTGCCCGTGTTGATGTCCGCTGCCCGTGCCTGGGTCCCCCGGGCGGGGTGCTCCTCCCGCTCGACTTGCCGGTTGCTGAAGACCAGTGACCGCCGAGCAGGAGGAGCAGGTGAAGTCTCGCGAGGAGATCATGGAGATACTCGAAGCGTTCGACCTGACTGGGTCGTTCAGAGATGCCGGCGAGTTGGCCGGCTGTTCGCATCACACCGTCGCCGCGTATGTCGCCAAGCGCGACGAGGGCCGGCTGCCAGGTGAGGGCCCCGAGCGGCGAGAGCGGATCATCGATCCGTTCTTGCCGAAGATCGAGGAGTGGGTGGAGCGGTCCCAGGGCAAGGTCCGAGCCGATGTGTGCCACGAGAAGCTGCAGGCGCTCGGCTACTCGGGTTCGGACCGCACCGTTCGCCGGGCCGTGGCGGAAGCCAAGGCGTCGTGGCGGGCGGGGCGGCGGCGGGTGTATCGGCCCTGGATCCCGGAGCCGGGCATGTGGGCTCAGTGGGACTGGGGCCAGGGCCCGGTCATCGACGGGCGGCCCACGAACCTGTTCTGCGCGTGGTTGGCGTGGTCGAGGTTCCGGGTGGTGATCCCGACGTGGGACCGGACGTTGCCGACGGCGATCGGGTGCCTGGACCGGGCGATGCGCGCCTTCGGCGGCGCACCCACGTACTGGTTGACCGATAACGAGCGCACGGTCACGATCGACCACGTCGCCGGCATCGCCGTCCGGCACCCACAGATCGTCGCGGTCGGCGGCCACTACGGGATCACCGTCGCCACCTGTGTGCCCGCGGACCCGGAATCGAAGGGCGGCTCGGAGGCCACGGTGCGGATCGCGAAGGCCGACCTGGTCCCGACCGACGCAGACCTGCGGGCCGACTACACGTGCTGGGCCGAGCTCGTCGACGCGTGCGACGAGTTCATGGAGGAGGTGAACGGGCGGGTTCATCGGGTGACGCGCCGGGCGCCGGTCGAGATGCTCACCGAAGAACAACAGCGGCTGCACCGTCTGCCCGAGCAGCCCTACACGACCGTGCTGGGCGAGACCCGCAAGGTCTCCTGGACCTCCACGATCAGCTTCGGCGGCGTGACCTACTCGGTCCCACACCAGCTCGTCGACGAGTCGGTGTGGGTCCGCGTCGACGGCGACGAGATCGTCGTGTGCCACTGCGCGCCGTCAGGTGTCACCGAAGTTGCGCGACATCGCCGGGGCACCCCGGGCACGCCGGTGATCGACGACGCCCACTACCCGCCCCGACCCGACGGACCGTTGGCCCGCAAGCCGAAGCCGACCAGCGCAGCGGAGACCGAGTTCCTGGCCATCGGCGAAGGCGCTCGAAGCTGGCTGGTCGAAGCCGCCGCTGCAGGGAATTCGGCCACTGTCGAGGTGTCGTGGTGGAGCCCGAGAGGAGAATCGAACTCCTGACCTGCTGTTTACAAGACAGCTGCTCTGCCAGCTGAGCTACTCGGGCGGGCCTGGCGCGGCGTGCACCGCGGACGGCATCGCGGAGCCTACGCGGCGTCGGGCACCTGCTCGGCCATCCGATCACACCGCAGCTCCCGCGACGTGACGAGCAAGCCCAGCCGCAGGGCCCCTGCCGGGTGATTCGTCGTCCGGCTCCGCAGCGCGCCGATCACCCGTTGTGGGTGATGCTGTGCCGGGCGGTCCGCGAACACGCTGGGCCCACCATCCGTTCACGACGGACCGAGCAGACGGAGGAGGACCATGGGATTGCTGCGCAACCGGGGTGGCGGCGATGACGGGGCCCAGCGGTTCCAGATGCGCGAGAAGCTCCTGAGTGGCGGCGACGACTAATGGATCGAGAACGCGGCAGGCGAACGCGTCTTCCACGTCGACGGCAAGGCGCTGCGCCTTCGCGACACGTGGATCCTTGAGGACGCCAGCGGCAGGAACGTCGCGGAGATCAAGGAGCGCAAGCTCACCGTCCGGGACAAGATGAAGATCGACCTGGACGGCCGCACGGCCACGGTCACCAAGCGTGCTCTTGGGATCCGTGACCACTTCAAGGTCGACGTCGACGGCGGCGACGACCTGAAGGTCCACGGCAACATCGTCGACCACGAGTACGAGATCGAGTCCGCCGGCGGCAAGGTGGCCGAGGTCTCCAAGCAGTGGTTCCGCCTGCGCGACACATACGGAGTCGAGATCGTGCCCGGGGTCGATCCCGTGTTGATCCTCGCGGTCACCGTCGCCGTGGACGGCATGACCCACGACCTCACCTGAGCGGCCTCACCCGAGCCCAGCGCCGCACCGGAACAGGCTCGAGCGCCGCCGCCCCGAGCGGTGGTGAGCGCTCGCCGCACCACCTCGAGCCGTAGACGTTGCTCGGATCCCCGGGATGCTCCCCGTGCTCACTCGGTCGGCGACCCCGCGCCGTAGGTTGGCCACAGCTTCGATGCAGCGGGCGACCCAATGGGCGAAGCAACAGGCGATCCAGCGGAGGAGACGGTGGCGATGCAACAGCGGATGTCGATCAGAGACGTCGATCCCGACGTCTACCGGGCGATCGGTGGGTTGAACGGCTACGTCGCCAAGGGCACGCTCGGGTCCGCGCTCTGCGCTCTCGTCGACATCCGGGCATCGCAGATCAACCGCTGCGCATGGTGTCTCGACATGCACGCCGAGGAGGCACGCCAGGCGGGCGTCGAGCAGCGCAAGATCGACCTGGTCGCCGCCTGGCACGAGGCGGGGCAGATGTTCACCGAGCGTGAGCGGGCGGCGCTCGCTCTCACAGAGGCGGTGACCCTCATCGCCGACGGCGGGGTTCCCGATGACGTGTGGGCTGCGGTCAGAGCCGAGTTCGACGACAAGGAGATCGTTCAGCTGCTCGTCGCGATCGGCGCGATCAACGTGTGGAACCGCGTGAACGTCACGGTCGGCACCGAGCTCGGCCCGGAGCCGTACAGGGCATGAGGTCAGCGGTAAGAAAGATGCGCTCGCCCGACACTCAGAGAGCATGACCTGTGCTGCGGTCCTCGTCCGATCCGGCCCCGCCGACCTCGACGTTGGTGACCCACCGGCTGTCCGCAGCGGCCGCCGTACCCTTCGGGGGATGGATGACGGACATCCGATGACCGCCGCCGGCCGCTACCGCCTGCTGGGACCCGACTCCGTCCCCGCCGACGACGAGTGGATCGGGCGCCTGCGGACCCCCGGTCCGGTGCGCGACCAGGCGGTGCAGCACCTGCATGCGCTGATGCTGCGGGCAGCTCGTCACCGGGTCTCTCGGATGCCCGACGGGGCGGCCCTCGGTGCGGTCCGCCGCGACGAGATCGCGCATGCCGCCGCCGACGAGGCGACCCTGTCTGCGCTCGGGCGGCTGGACAGCTTCGAGGGCCGGAGCCGCTTCACGACCTGGGCCTACAAGTTCGGGATCCTCTGCGCCGGCGTCGAGATGCGACGCGCGCTCTGGCGTGACCGCGACGTCCGCTGGCACGACGTCTCAGAGCCACTCGAACCGGCGGCGACGTCACCCGAGTCGTTCGTCGAGGGCCGTGATCTCGCCGCCGCGGTGCGCGACGGCCTGACGCAGGCGTTGACCGACCACCAGCGGCGGGTCGTGGTGGCACTGCTGGTCGACGGCGTGCCGATCGACGTCGTCGCGGACCGGCTCGGCTCCAACCGCAACGCCATCTACAAGACGCTGCACGACGCCCGGCGACGACTTCGCACCCATCTCGAGGAGCAGGGGTTCACCCGGGAGGCCACGACGACGGAGGTGACACGATGACCGAGCACCGCTCCATCGACTCAGAGCTGATCGAGGCTCTCACCGCGGCCGGCGACCCGTACCTGTCCTGCGACGACTGCTTCGAGCAGACCGACGTCGCCGTCGAATCGCTCCTGGCCACCGACGGCCACCTCGACGACCCGTTCCGGGTGCACCTGCTGCGCTGCCCTGCGTGTCACGATGAAGCCGTCTCGCTCGCCGAACTGATCGGCCCGGAGCTCGGCCTCACACCCACCGAGGCGACCGCTCGGCTCGACGCCGAGCTGGTCCGGGAAGGAGCACCATGAGCGCCGACCGCACGATCGCCGTCATCGGCGGCGGACTCGCCGGAGCCAAGGCCGCCGAAGCGGCGCGCGACGCCGGCCACGACGGCCGGATCGTCCTCGTCGGCGAGGAGCCCGGCGTCCCCTACGAACGTCCGCCGCTGTCCAAGGACGTGCTCCGCGGCGACAAGGACGTGAGCGTCACGCATGTGCACCCCGACGGCTTCTACGACGACCGTTCCATCGAGCTCGTCCGTGGCCGGGTCGTCGGTCTCGACGTGGAGGCACGACGCATCGCGGTCGACGGCGCCGAGCCGATCACCTTCGACTCGGCCGTGATCGCCACAGGGTCCGAACCCCGCCGGCTCGACATCCCCGGCTCGGACCTCGACGGCGTCCACTACCTGCGCACCATTGAGGACTCTGAACGGCTCGGGACGGCCATCCGCTCGGCCGGACGCGTCGCGGTCGTCGGAGCCGGCTGGATCGGCTCCGAGGTCGCAGCGTCGGCACGTCAGATGGGAGCCGAGGTCGTGCTCATCGACCCGACGCCCGTCCCGCTGCAGCGCGTGCTCGGCGACACCATCGGAGCCGTGTTCGCCGCGCTGCACTCCGAGCACGGCGTGCAGCTCCGACCCGGAAACGGCGTCACCGAGCTGCGCGGCAGCGGCTCGGTCGAGGAGGTCGTCCTCAGCGACGGCAGAGTCGAACCCGCCGACGTGGTCGTCGTCGGCGTCGGCGTCACCCCCCCGGGTCGAGCTGGCCGACGTCGCAGGGCTGCGCCTCGACAACGGGATCCTCGTCGACGAGCACCTGGAGACCAGCGCGCCGGGCATCTACGCCGCGGGTGACGTCGCCAACGCACTCCACCCGCTCTACGGGCGGCCGATCCGGGTCGAGCACTGGGCGAACGCGTTGAACCAGGGCGTCACCGCCGGTCGGAACGCGGCTGGTGGCGACGAGGTCTACGCGCGTCTGCCGTGCTTCTTCTCGGACCAGTACGACCTGGGGATGGAGTACGTCGGCTACGGCGACGGCTCCGACGAGGTCGTCATCCGCGGCGACCTCGACGCCCGCGAGTTCATCGCGTTCTGGGTGCGCGACGGCGCGCTCACCGCAGCGATGAACGTCAACGTGTGGGACGTGGTCGACGACCTGAAGGCGCTGGTCGAAGCCCGGGCCGTGATCGACCCCGCCCGGCTCGCGGACCTGGCTGTCCCGCTCGCCGACCTGCGTTCCTGAGCGCCCGGGTTCCGATCCCGCCGCAACGGCGGCCGCCGCGCGCGGGTCCCGGTCGCGGTGGGTCTGCCGGTGCTGGGGGCGGGTTCCGGACTCCTCAGCGTCGCCGGCGACGGAGCAGGAGCAGCAGGAATCCGATCATCACGCCGCCGATGCCGACGAGCACCAGTCGTTGAGGGTTCGACCCCGTGTAGGCGAGGCTCGGTGGTGCACTGGTCGCGTCACCGGAGGACTCCCGGCTCGGCGTCGCCGGAGCCGGCAGCGCCTCGAGCACGCCGGCCGAGACGGCCGCGTTGTTCGCGGTGGTCACCTCTGTCTCGGCGGCTGACACCGATGCCGTGTTGGTGATCGTGCCCGCGGGCGCATCCGGGGCGACGGTGGTGCCGACCAGGAGCGTTGCCGTGTCAGCGGGCTCCATCGTCCGGTCGAGCCGGCAGCTGACGGTGCGAGCATCGCTGCTGGTGCAGCTCCAGACGGCGCCGTCGTCGCCGACCGCGCTCACGAGAGCGAGGCCCAGCGGCAGCGTGTCGGTCACGACGACATCTGTCGCGCGGGACGGACCGTTGTTGGTGACCTCCAGGCGCCACGTCGCGGTCTGACCGCGCACCAGATGGCCATCGAGCGACTTCGTGAGGCCCAGATCTGCGGTCGGCACGATCGGATCGGTCGTCGCAGCGGTGTTGTCGCCGGGATTCGGGTCTCCGACGTCGACGCCGGTGACCGTGACGGTGTTCGTGCGGTCACCGGTCGCGTCGAGGCTGACGTCGACGACGACGGTGAGCGTCGCCGTCTGGCCGGCAGCGAGGTTCACGTCGCTCCACAGCCACGTCGCGTCGTCGATGGTCCCGCGGTCGACGGTCAGGGACGTCACGGTCAGATCCGACGGCATCGTGTCGTTGACCGAGATGTCAGCGACGGTCATCGGACCGGCGTTCGAGACCGTGATCGTGTAGGTCGCCGCCGCCCCGGGGACGAGCTGCGGTGACCCCAGGTCCTTGGTGACCGTGAGGTCGGCGCCGGTGGTGTCGGTGTCCGACGCAGTGTTGTCCGCCGGGTTGTGCTCCGGCCCGTTCGATCCGTCGTCGTCGACGGTGACCGTGTTGGTGATCGACGTCGTCGAGAGCGGAGCCAGCGGATCCGACACCGTCACCGACACCGACAGGTCGACGACGTCGCCGACCTCGACGGTGCCGAGCGTCCACGACACCGTGTGGGTGCCAGGGTCGTAGGTCGCGGCGCCGGTCGCGGAGACGAACTCGAGGTTCGGGTCGAGTGCGTCGGTGACCGTGACGCCGGAGGCTCCTCGAGTGCCGACGTTGGTGACCGAGACGTCGTAGGTGGCGGCGTCACCGGGTACCACCGTCGTCCGATGATCGTCCTTGGTGATGACCAGGTCCACCTCGGCGTCGATGCTCGTCGTCACCGTGTCGTCGTCGTTGAGGGGGTTGACGTCGTCGGGATGGGAGACCGACGCGTCGTTGACGACGGTGAGATGACCCGCGGGCATGGGGTTCGACACCGTCGCCGTGACGGTGAAGTCGACGCTGGGCGTCGATCCGGCCGCCCCGGTCAGGTCGACGCCGCTCCAGGTGATCGTCCTCGTGCCCGCGTCGTAGGTGCCGCCGCCGGTCGCCGAGACGAACGTCAGGTCCTCGCCGAGCGTGTCGGTCACCGTCGCGTCGGCGGCGTTGCGGTCACCGAGGTTCTCGACGTTCACCTGGTAGGTGATGGTGGCACCCGCGGCAGCGTCGGCCGGTCCGGTCTTCGTGGTCGCGAGGTCCACGACCGAGCCGAGCGAGACCGATGCGTCGTCGGAGTTGTCGGACGGGTCGAGGTCCGATCCGTGGGTCCCGTCGTCGGCCGCCTCGGCGTTGTTGGTCGTCAGCGTGGCGCCGACCGGCAACGGGTTCACCACCGTCGCGGTGACGGTGCGGGTCGTGGATGCCCCGGCTGCGAGTGGGAAGGGGTCCCATGTCATCGTCGATCCTGCCGTGGTGTAGGAGCCCGACGCGCTGAACGATGCGATGTGGTCGCCGAGCGTGTCGGTGAGCACGACGCCGTCTGCGTCACGGCCGCCCAGGTTCCGGACGGTGATCGTGTAGGTGATCGTGTCGCCCGCATCAGCGGTCGTGACGTCCGCGGTCTTCTCGACGGCGATGTCCACACCGGTCACGTCCAACGTGTCCGAGCCCGAGCCCGTGACCGTTCGCTCGCCGGAGTCGGTGCCGTCGAGGGTGCTGGCCGAGCTGTTCGCGGTGTTCGGCTGCGTCGACGGTGCCGGTGCGTCCGCCACGAGCTTCGCCGTGAAGGTCAGGGCCTGGGACCCCGACGGTGCGATCCCGTTGTGCGGATCCGCGGTGAACGTCACGAGGGTGTCGCCGCCCTGGGGCACTGCGGTCGCCGTCCAGCCGGCGGGTGCGACCGGGATGACGTCGGTGAAGACGTCACCGTCGACGAGGTCGGTGACCACTGTGTCGAAGGCCGTCGACGTCCCGCTGTTGGTGACCGTCAGGGCGACCGACACGGTGTCGTTCGCCGCGGCGGATCCGGGTGTGAACGACTTGAGGACCGTCAGGGCGGGGACGACGACGTCGAGCGGAACCCCGTTCGAGTTGAACTGCGAACCGCCCACGGTCACCCGTGCGGTATTCGTCAGGGTCGTCCCGGCGGTGTTGCCGGCCACGTCGGCGACCCGTGCGGTCAAGGTCACGTGGAGCGTGTTGTCGGTGCTGCCGGGGCCCGACGCCACCACCATGTCCTCGAACACGAAGTTCACGTTGTTGCCCGACATCTGTGCGGCGGGCAGCGACGGGGACCCGCTCCACGTCCCGGCGAAGCCGGTCGCGTCGAGGCTCGCCGATCCCGGAAGGTAGACGAGCCCGGCCGGGAGGAGATCGGTGACGGTCACGGTCCCGAGGTCGCCTTCGGGAAGCGTCACGTCGAGCGTGAACGTGGCGGTCTCACCGATCGTCACGTCGTTGGAGCTCGTGTGAGGAGCGGAGGTCGAGCTCAGCGACTTGTCGATGTCCGACGCGTTGACGGTCACCGACGCCTGCCCGGTCCGGTTGTAGGTGTTCGCCGAGCCGCCGATGTCGGAGGTGGAACCCGTTCGTTGCACACCCAGCGAGTTGTAGGGGCTGAGCGAGCTGCCCTGCGGCCCGGGAAGGCTCGAGTACGTGGCACGGGCGGTGTTCGTCACGGCCGCGCCGAACGACGTGGCGTCGTCGTCGACGACGGCGGACAGGGTGAACGTCGCGGTCGCCCCCGGGGCGAGGGTCGTCCAGGTCGCCGTCTGGGTGACCGGGTCGACCGAGGAGGGGACTGCGCCGGAGACGAACGCGAACGAGCCGGGGACGTAGGTGACGCCGTCGGGGAGCGTGTCGGTCAGCGTCACGTCGTGCGCCGTCGAGGTGCGGGTGGCCGAGCTCGCGTCGAGGGTGATGGTGTAGTCGATCGTGTCGCCTGCGTCGGCCGTCGTCGGGGTCGCGGACTTCGACACGCTCAGCGAGGGTTCGTTCACCCGGAGGTCGGGCGCGCTCACAGCTGTGCCCAGGTTCGATCCGCCCGCCCTTGCGATCACGGAGTTGTTGCGGGACGCTCCCGTGGTGTTCCCGGTGCTGTTCAGCAGCACGACGGTGTAGTCGAGGGTGAGCGTCTCGGGCGTCGAGTTGTCGGTGTCGGAGTTCGTGATCGTCGACAGGGGGACGGTGGCGACCGTCCCGGAGCCGGTGACGTTCGTGGCCGCCAGCGCTGCGGAGAACCCGCCGGGGTAGCTGGTCGACAGCGCCGGTGAGGCGGCGATCGAGTCGAAGCTGACGAATGCCAGGCCGGCGTCGAGGGTGTCGCGCAGCTCGAAGTTCGGGGTGACGCCCTCGGGGACCGTGACGACGACCCGGTAGGTGGCGACCGACCCGATCGGCACCTCCAGGTTCGGCGGCGCGCTCGGCGGGACGCCCGCTCCGGTCGCGGTCACCGTCTTGGTGATCGACGGGATCGCCGCGCGGACCGTCGCGGTGTCCTCGACGGGTTGAACCACGAAGTTCGGGCCGCCCTCCGAGCCGGAGTAGTTCGTGACCTCGGCGACGTTGCTCATGAGCTGGTTCATCTCGACGCTCGACGCGAGCGTCGCGTCGAAGGTGATGACGGCGACGTTGGTCGCAGCGTTCGGGCTGTACGGCGCGAGCGCACCCTGGTCCACCGCGGGGTCGATCAGGGCGATGCTCGACGGGTCCGTCCCGGTGTGCGCCAGCGGCGTGCCGTTCCCGTCGCTGACGGTGATGTTCCAGCCGCCGGACGGCTCGACGAGCCCGGCGGGAACGACGTCGCCGACGGCGACGTCGAACGCCCCGCGGATGCCGGAGCCCACGTTGTCGACCACCAGGGCGAAGGTGACGGTGTCGCCGGCGTCGACGCGGCTGACGTCGGAGGCGATCGGAGAGGTCGCGAGCGTTGCGGAGGTGAGAGCTGCGCCGCTGAAGCGCACGCCGGGGGTCCCGGGCGCGGACCAGCTCACACCGGCCGGTCCGGTGCTCGCCGGGCTGTACGACGCCGACGGTCCATCGGAGGTGACGACACCTTTGGTGATGGTCAGCTCCGGCTCGGTGAGCGTCACCTGCACGATCGCGTCCGTGCTCGCGATGACCGACGGCGAGTTCGCCGTCATCATCCGCGCCTGGTTGGTGAGCAGGAGGCCGTCAGCGAAGGGTTGGTCGTTCGCCTCGACGGTGATGAGCAGGTCGAGCGCTTCGGACGAGCTGCCGGGAGCCGACTGGAAGTCGGGATAGGTCAGAGTGACCGAGTTGCCGGCGACATCGGATGTGACCGTCGGCGTCAGACCCGTCGTCGAGCTGAACGTGTCGGACGGGCCGAGCGCGACCGTCCACGCGGTCGGCGAGAACGGCCCGGGCGGGACGGGTCCGGAACCCGTCAGGTTCGTGAACGGCGACGGCGTCGAGGGGATCTCGAACGTCGGCAGCGGGAGGTAGTCGGTGATGGACAGGTCGAGGATGTTCGTCAGTGGGGCAGAAGCCCTGATCCGGTAGGTCACCAGGTCGCCGGACGCGATGTCGGGTCCGGTGTCGGCTGTGTCCCCGTTGATCGCGTACACCTCCTTGGTGGCTGCGGGGGCGACGATCGTCACCTCCTCCGAGGAGGAGTCCGACACGGCACCCCCACCGGGGATCTGGCCGCTCGCTGCCACCCTGTTCGAGATGTCGTCGCGGGTGTTGACCGCAGAGCCACCGAAGTCGCACCGGTAGGCCGAGTCGATGACGGTCCGGTAGGTGATCGTCGCCGTCGTGCCGCCCGCGGCGTCGCCGAACCACACGCCCCCGGATGACGGAGCCGTGCTGTTGAGGAAGCCGGCGAGGTCCACGCCGATGGTGATCGCGCCCGGGTCGCCGGCGTTGCAGCCGCCGGGGGATGTGGGACCGTTGGTGTCCGACGTGAAGTACCCGCCGAGGAGCGCGCTACCCGACCCGTCGGGCGTGTTGAACGTGATCGACGGATCGAAGGTGGTGTCGAGGTGCTGGCCATCGGAGGCCACATCGGCCAGCGCGAGGTTCGCGACGTCGAAGTAGTCGGAGATCTGCACCTGGATCGTCCACGTCAGGGTGTCGCCCGGTGTCGGTCCGCCCCGGCCGGTGTCGGTGGACACGACGACGTCCTTCTGGGTCGCGAGGGACCGTGCGGTGACGGTGTCGAGCGGTCCCGGCGGATCGGCGACGGCGTTGTCGACGCCCGCGGGATCCCGTGGGTCGAGCGGCGTCCAGTTGCCGACGGCGGCAGCGTCGTTGTCGACCGGCGTCGGCGCACCGCTGGTCGGATCGATCACCGGGGCGCTCGACGCATCGAGCTCCGGAACGTGGAAGGCGAGGTCGTACGCGGCGTGGCTCGTCACCGTCGGGTACGACACCGTGACTGACTCACCGCTCCAGGGGCCTGCGCCCGCAGGTTCATCTGTCACCGATCCGGCGGGGCTGATCCCGGACACACCGCCGTAGGCGATCTCGTCGGGCAGCGAGTCCGTGACCCGAAGGTCGGTGACGGTCTGGCCAGGCGCGATCTCGACCGACACCGTCCAGCTGCGAGGGAAGTTCTCGCCGGTCGCCGTCTCGGACTCGGGAGCGTTCGACTCCTTCTCGATGGTGATGAGAGTGGGAGTGACGCTGCTCGTGGTGAGCGTCGGCGACACGATCGGCGGGTCGACGAGCGGGTTGTCGATCGGGTCGGCGCCGTAGCGGAACCCAGCCCGAGCTGCGACGCCCAGAGCGACGCCGAGGTCCGCGAAGTTCGACAGCTGCGCCGTCACGAGGACTGTGGCGGCGGGCTGGGTCGGGGTGAAGGACCCGAACGGCAGGGTGATCGTGGTCATCGTGTCGCCGGCGGTGAAGCCCGGCGGGCACGTCACGGCCTGACCGGTGAGCGGGTGCACGTCGCTGCCGTCGCAGGCGAGCGTGAGGACGCTCGAGATGGCGGGTGCCCCCAGATAGGTGGCGGCGAGGAACGAGATGCCGTCTCGGGGGCCGCCGCCGGAGGTCCCGTCGGCTCCGTTCGTCGGCAGGAAGAGGTCGGTGAACGGCCCGTAGCCGGTGTCCGCGGGTGTCGGGTTCGAGAAGGTCAGCTCCATGTCGACCTGCGCGCCGATGAACGGCTGGTCATCGAGCGACAACCCCACCGTCGGCATAGGCGGAGCCGCCGCGGCCGGCTTCGCTGCGACGAACACGAGCACCGACGCGACGAGGAGCGTGGCGGCGATGGCGGCGACGAACGTTCGAACCGTCGGGCGCGAGCGATTAAGAGGGGTGACCTGCACGGCGGTCATCGGAGTCCTTCCTTGAGTCCTGAACGACCGGTTGACTCTACGGAGGGCGTTGCGATAATCCAACCTGGGCGAGTGCCCGCAGCTTGTGACGTGCGCCTAGGTCGCCGCGGCGCGGGTCAGCCCGCTACAGGTAGCGGGCGCGGAGTTCCGCGACGCGCAGCTTGCCGGTCGGCTCCCGGGGCAGAGCCGGGTCGAAGTCGATCGATCGCGGGACCTTGAAGCCGGCCAGGTGTACCCGGCAGTGCTCGACGAGAGCGTCGGTGAACGCCGTCCCGTCCCGTGCGTCGGCCGGCAGCTCGTCGGCCGGCTGCACGACGGCCTTCACCTGCTCGCCGTACTCGTCGTCGGGGACGCCGAACACCGCCACGTCGTCGACCCACGGGTGCTCGAGGAGCACCTGCTCGATCTCCCGCGGGTAGATGTTCACGCCGCCGGACACGATCGTGAACGACTTGCGGTCCGTCAGGTACAGGTAGCCGTCGGCGTCGAGGTAGCCGAGGTCGCCGAAGGTCCCCTCACCCCTCGGGCCCCGCGAGCCGGCGGTCTTGTCGGCGTCGTTCAGGTAGCGGAAGTCCGCGCTCCCCTCGAACCAGATCTGGCCGACCTCCCCCACCGGAAGCTCGTGGCCGTCGTCGTCGAGGATGTGGATCGGCCCCGACACCGACCGTCCGACCGATCCGGGGTGCTCCAACCACTCCTGCGGGCCGATCAGGCAGGTGCCGGCCCCCTCGGTGCCCGCGTAGTACTCGTGCACGATCGGACCCCACCAGTCGAGCATCGCCCGCTTCGTCCCCACCGAGCACGGCCCCGCCCCGTGCAGCGCCCAGCGGTGCGACGACAGGTCGTAGCGGCCGCGCACCTCGTCGGGGAGCCGCAGCAGGCGGACGAACATCGTCGGGACCCACTGGCTGTGGGTGACGCTGTGCCGTTCGATCGAGGCGAGCGCGAGCTCGGCGTCGAAGCGCTCCATGATCACCATCGGCACACCGAGACGGCCGACCTGCATCACGAAGGTGATCGGTGCCGAGTGGTACAGCGGTGCCGTCGACAGGTACACCGCGTCGGCGGTGATGCCGATCGCCTCGGCACGGAAGCGGTCCGCGTCCGACAGCTCCTCGACCGGCTCCGTCGGTGCGGATCGCAGCACCCCCTTGGGGCGACCGGTCGTGCCCGACGAGTACAGCATCGAGAAGCCCTCGACGCGCTCGTAGCGGGCGACGTCGTCGTGGTGCGCGATGGTGCCGACGTCGACGGTGCGCGCAGAGGTGGCTGCGGCGCACGCCTCGGCTGTCGCCGCCGAGTGCACCAGCACCGACGCGCCGCAGTCCCCGACGATGTAGGCGACCTCGTCGCCGGTGAGCCGTGTCGAGATCGGCGTCCACCGGAATCCCGCGTACTGGCATGCCCACAGCATCGCCACGAACTCGGGGCTGTTCTCGATGCAGAACGCGACCGGATCACCGGGACGGAGGCCCATGTCGCTCAGCAGCTTCGCAGCGCTGACCGCTCGGGAGCTCAGCTCGGCCCAGGTGGTCACCTCGCCCGAACGCGCCATGATCAGCGCGGGTGCATCGGGGGCTGTCGTGGCGTGGTGTCCCGGGTGAGCCATCGGAGTCAGCTCGTCGGGCCGGTGCCGCCGGAGGAGGGTGCGGCCCCCGCGACCAGGTCCATCACCATCTCGAGGTGCTCGATCCGCTCGGCGGGCGTCGAGCCCATGGGTGCGATCCGCAGGCACCCGATGCCGGCGGCGTCATAGGCGGCGATGCGCTCCCGCACCATCTGCTCGGTGCCGACCGGATACGCGCTCAGCACCAGCCCCGCCGGCACCGCCGCGGTCGCCGCAGCCTTGTCGCCGCTCACCCACAGACGCTGGACTTCGGCGCACACGTCCGTGAAGCCCGCTCGGGAGTAGGCGTCGTTGTAGAAGTTGGTTCGAGCCGACCCCATCGCCCCGAGGGTGAACGCCATCATCGCCCGACCGCCCTCGACGAGAGCGTCGACGTCGTCGGACACGACCACGTTCGCGTTCACCTGCAGGTCGAGATCCGACAGCTCCCGACCGGAGCGCTCGGCCCCCCTGCGGATCGGATCCAGCAGCACGTCCGCGTGCTCGGGCACGAACGACGTGCCGAGCCATCCGTCGACGAGCTCGCCGGTCATCTCGAGCGACCTCGGTCCGAGCGACGCCAGGTAGATCGGCAGGTCGGGTCGGGGGGTGACCGAGGACTTCAACGCCTTGCCCTCGCCGCCGGGTCTGGGCAGCACGTAGTGGTCGCCGTCGTAGACGAACCGCTCGCCCCGCAGCCCCATCCGCACGATCTCGACGTACTCGCGGAGCCGGCCGAGCGGATGGTCGAACGGCGCGCCGTGGAGACCCTCGACGACCTGCGGGCCGCTCACCCCGAGCCCGAGTGAGAACCGGTCGTCGGACAGCTGCGCGAGCGACAGGGCCGTGAGGGCTGTGGCCGCGGGTGTCCTCGCGCTGATCTGCATGATGCCGGTGCCGAGTCGGATCCGCTCGGTCACCGCGGCCAGGTACCCGATCGAGGAGACCGCGTCGAGGCCCCACGCCTCGGCCGACCAGACCGTGTCGACGCCGAGGCGGTCCGCCGCCCGGACGTAGTCGACGAGATCCGACCAGTGCTCCCCGCCGTAGTAGGCGCTTCCGACCGACACCGAGACCCGCATGACAGGAAGCTACGCGCTGATCGGTGCGTCGTTCGCCGGGGTGCGTCAGCGGTCGCCGAGCACGATCCCCTCGCGGCGTGGATCCGCCCCAGCGATCCATCCGCCGTCGGGTCGCTCCGGGTCCCGGGCGATGGCCGACAGGCCGCTCGAGTGGTCGACGATCACAACCTGGTGGCCGCGCTCGCGCAGCCCCAGCACGAGCGGGTCGTGCGCGCCGTCGTCGGCCCGGTCCACGTTCGGGTGCTCGCCGCCGATGTTCGTCTGAGGGCCGTTGGCCGCACCCGCGTCGATCATCGACACGGCCTGCTGCGGATCCATCCCCCAGTCGAGGATGCCGACGAGCGTCTTGAGGACGTACTGGATGATCACGGCGCCGCCGGGCGAGCCGACGACGAGCGCGAGACGGCCGGGATGCTCGCCGTCCCCGCCGTCCCCGCTGGCTGTGCTGGCTGTGCTGGCGGTGCTGGCTGTGCTGGCTGTGCTGGCTGTGCTGGCTGTGCCGTGGGTGCCGGATGCGTCGGGACGGTCGAACACTGAGGTTCCCCCGGTTTGACGGACACCTACCTTGGCCTGATGAGGCCGAAATGGAGTGTCCATGTCATCGAAGTCCAGCCGTAGCCGGCGGAAGTTCACCAAGGAGTTCAAGTCGGAGGCTGTGGCGATGGTCGTCGCGGCGGACGGCAACGTCGCGAAGGTCGCCCGGGAGCTCAACATCTACGACTCGACTCTGGGCAACTGGGTCCGTCAGGCCCGAGCCGAGGCCGACGGAGCACCGACGGTCGAGGAGCGCGCTGAGATCCGTGAGCTGCGCCGCGAGTTGGAGCGCGTGAAGCGCGAGCGAGACATCCTGGGAAAAGCAGTGGCCTACTTCTCGGCGTCGGACCCGAGGAACGTGTGAGAGCCGTGTACACGTTCATCGCCGAGGAGCAGGCCACGCCCACCAACACCGAGGATCCGTGGAGCGTCGCGGAGATGTGCCGGACCTTGGAGGTGTCACGCTCGGGCTACTACGACTGGGTCGACCGGACCCCATCAGAGCGGGAGGTCACCGACCGCATGCTCGAGGTTGAGATCGAAGCGATCTGGGAGTGCTCCGGGCGCACCTACGGCGTCCCCCGCATCACCGCCTGGCTCCACAAGCAAGGCTTCGCGGTGTCGGCCAAGCGGGTCGCCCGACTGATGGGCCGCAACGGCTGGGAAGGCGAGACCGGGCGACGCAAGGTGCGCACCACGATCGTCGACCGCGGGGCCCAGGCGGCCAGCGATCACGTCAAGCGGGACTTCAACCCGACCGAACCGAACCAGACCTGGTGTGGCGACATCACCTACCTGCGCACCGCCGAGGGCTGGCTGTTCCTGGCGACGGTGATCGACCTGTTCTCCCGCCGGGTGATCGGCTGATCTGTCGCCGCGCACATGCGCACCGAGCTCGTTTCGGACGCGCTCAAGATGGCGGTCGCGACCCGAGGCGGCACCGTCGACGGCGTCGTGTTCCACTCCGACCGCGGATCGCAGTACACCTCCGCCGAGTTCGGTGACCTCTGCGACCAACTCGGCGTGGTCCAGTCGATGGGAGCGACCGGAGTGTGCTGGGACAACGCCGCGGCCGAGTCGTTCTTCGGGACCCTCAAGCGAGAGCTCGCCCACAAGCGGTCCTGGACGACCCGAGCCGACGCCCGCAGGGACCTGATCCGCTGGATCGAAGGCTGGTTCAACCCCCACCGGCTGCATTCGAGCAACGGCTACCGCAGCCCGATCGAGACCGAGACCACCTGGTACCGTCACCACACCGACGAGCCCGCACGAGCCGCATAACAACCCTGTCCGTCAAACCGGGGCAACCTCAATTAGGCCCCACCGTCGGTGTCGCGTGGCAGCGATGGGACGTGACGGTAGCTGGGATGGCCCTATGGTCGCGATCGTGGCATTCGATGTAGATCGCGTTGTCGGTGAGGTCCGCAACGCGGCGGATGTGTTCCTGCGTCCCCGGTTCCGGTCCCTTGCGGCGGGCGATGTCCGGGAGAAGTCTCCGGGCGAGGTGGTGACGATCGCGGATGAGGAGTGCGAGGCCCACCTCGGTGCGGCGCTGCTGGCGGTAGTCCCGGGAAGCGTGCTGGTCGGTGAGGAGGCAGCCTCGCAGGACGGCTCGCTACTCGAGTTGTTGGCCGGTGATGATCCGGTGTGGCTGCTCGACCCGTTGGACGGTACCTCGGCATTCGCCGCGGGCTCTTCCGACTATGCGGTCATGGCCGCGCTCGTCGTTCGCGGTGAGACGGTCCTGTCAGTCATCCACCAACCGGAGTACGGGCGCACCTTCGTGGCGGAGCGGGGTTCCGGCGCGCATGAGCTCGGGGCCGGCGGGCTCGTCGCGCTGGTTCCGGGCGAGCCGGGAGGGCGGCTGCGTGGGGCGGTCATGAGGAGGTTCCTGCCCCCAGAGGTCGCTAAGGCCGTTGAAGAGAACGAGGGCCGGTTCCAAAGCCTTGAGCCTGTGACGAAGACAGCTGGCATCGAGTACCCGGCTATCGCAGCGGGCGAGCGGGACTTCCTGCTCTATTGGCGCACGCTCCCCTGGGACCACGTGCCCGGGGGTCTGCTGATTTCCGAGGCTGGCGGGAAAGCCGCGCATCTTGACGGCGGCTGCTATCGGCCGGCGCAGCGCCGCGAAGGTCTGCTAGCAGGGTGCTGAAATTCGGCTGATTGGTGCTCGCGTTCGTCGCCGGGATCGAAAAGACTGTGGGGATGCGAGGCACCCCGGATCCCCAGCTGGCGATGTTGACCACGTTGAGCACCGAGGAGTTGATCCCGGCCGATCATCCGATCCGGCGGATCCGAGTGGTCGTGGACGCGGTGCTCGCCGAGCTCGACGACACCTTCGACGCGATGTACGCCTCGAGCGGCCGGCGCAGCATCCCGCCCGAGACCCTGTTGAAGGCCACGGTGTTGATGGCGATGTACTCGATCCGCTCGGAGCGGGCGTTCTGCGAACGGCTGAACTACGACCTGTTGTTCAAGTGGTTCCTCGACATGCGCATCGATCAGCCCGCGTTCGAGAGCCTGTCAAGTTGTTTGTGTAAGCGGGGGGCATGGGGTTAGAGGTGGGGGGTGATGCGGTCGGGGTAGGCGAGGGCGAGCTGGCCGAGGGCTTGTTTCCAGTTCGTGGTGGTCTGGCCTTCGACGAGGCGTCCGGGGGCTCGGCGCTCGGCGGCGGGGCGCCCGCGTTCTCTGGCCCGTTCCCGGGCCCGCTTGTCCTCGATATTGCAGATAGCCAGCCACAACAGTTTGACGACGGCGGCGTCGTTGGGGAAGTGCCCGCGGTTCTTGGTGACCTTGCGGAGCTGGTAGTTCAGCGACTCGATCGAGTTCGTGGTGTAGATCACCCGCCGCAGCGCCGGCGGGAACCCGAGGAACGGGATGAACCGCTCCCAGGCGTCGCGGAACACCTTCACCGTCATCGGATACGCCTTGCCCAAGGGCGTGCCCTCGAACGCTCCGAGCTCGATCAGGGCCCCGTCGGCGTTGGCGGCGGTGTAGATCGGCTTGAGCGCCGCGGCGACCGCTTTGCGGTCCTTGTAGCTGACGAAGCGCATCGCGGCCCGGATGAGGTGCACGACACAGGTCTGAACGGTCGCCTCGGGCCAGGTCGCCTCCACCGCTTCGGGGAACCCCGTCAGCCCGTCACAGCACACGATGAGGACATCGGCGACGCCCCGGTTGGCCAGCTCGGCGCACACCGCCGCCCAGAACTTCGCTCCCTCGGTGGCCTGCACCCAGATGCCCAGCACGTGCTTGATGCCGTCGAGGTCGACCCCCACAGCGATGTGAGCAGCCTTGTTGCGGACATGGCCGCCGTCACGGACCTTGACCACGATGGCGTCGAGGTAGATCACCGGGTAGATCGGATCCAAGGGCCGCTGCTGCCACGCCAGGACCTCCTCGTAGACCGAGTCGATGATCTTGGAGATCGTCTCGTGGCTCATCTCGGTCCCGATCGTCGACTCGAGATGATGCGAGATGTCCCGCAGGGTCATCCCCCCGGCGCAGAGCGAGATGATCATGGCGTCGAGGCCGTCCAAACGGCGGGCGCCCTTGGGGACCAGCATCGGCACGAACGTGCCCTGACGGTCACGAGGGACCGCCAGCTCGATGTCGCCGATCTCGCTCGCCACCGTCTTGGGGAACGTCCCGTTCCGGGAGTTCGGGAACATCGCCGCGTCCGGGTCGCCCCGCTCGTAGCCCACGTGGTCGCTCAACTCCACGTCCAGGCCCCGCTCCAAAGACGCCTTCAACACGCCCTTCAACAGGCCCTCATGGCCCGTGAGGGGTTCACCCGCGTCGATCCGGGCGAAGATCTCATCCAGAGCCCCCGACTCGGTCAACGAGTCCGCGATCTCCTTCTGCAGGCGGCGGCGCTCATCACGCTCGGGGTTCGGCTTCTTCGTCATGGCCAACAGTGTTCTCCAGTCAGGACAGCCCCCAACCGCTTACACAAACCATCTGACACCTCCGCGTTCGACGCGACGATGTTCTCCAAGAACCGCCAACGTCTTCTCGACCACGACGTGGCGGACGAGTTCTTCGAAGCGGTGGTGCGCCAGGCGAAGCTGCGCCGCTACATCTCCTCGGACCACTTCTCCGTGGACGGCACCCTGTTGCAGGCGTGGGCGTCACACAAGAGCTTCAAACCGACCGACGGCTCCGGTGACGATCCGCAGGGCCCGAAGGGGCGCAACGCCGAGGTGGCCTGGCACGGCCAGAAACGCAGCAACGACACCCACGCCTCCACCACCGACCCCGAAGCGCGGCTCTACCGCAAGAGCAACAACACCGCTGCGACGCTCTGCTACTCGGGGCACCTGTTGATGGAGAACCGCAACGCGCTCATCGTCGACGCGGAGCTCACCACCGCGGACGGCTACGCCGAGCGGGCCACCGCACTCGAGATGCTCGCCCGGCTGCCCGCGAGCGCACGGCGAAGAACGGTGGCGGGCGACAAGGGCTACGACACCCGAGGCTTCGTCGCTGATGCCCGCGACCTCGGGTTCACCCCGCACGTTGCGCAGAACACCAGCGGCAACCGGCGCTCCGCGATCGACGGGGGCACCACCCGCCACGCCGGCCACGGGATCAGCATGCGGATCCGGAAACGGATCGAGGAACCCTTCGGCTGGGTCAAGACCGTCGGCGGAGGACGCAAGCTCCGCTACACCGGCCGAGAACGCAACCGGGCCTGGTTCAAGATCACCACCGCCACCTACAACCTGATCCGCATCGCAGCGCTCGACACCAGCACCGCCTGAACCGTCGAGCCCCGCACGTCGGCCAGCGGGCACTCGCCCCGGCCGGACAACCACAGCAGCAGAGATGGCCCAGCGATCCAGCCGCCAACGCGTCCACTCGGCGATTTTCAGCACCCTGCTAGTTGCCAGCACCCCCGAGTTGTGGGAGCGGGCACGTGAAGAGCTCGGCGTCTAAACCGCGAGACGCTGCGTCCGGGCATGCTGAGATGGGTCAAGGGATCGAGGAAGCATGTGGCCACGCGTCAGACTGTCTCCCCCGACGTGGTGGCCGAAACCCAACTTGGCCAATGGTAGAGGCCCATGGATGTCTCGGGACGATCACGGCCGCCTCCCGAACCGACAGCGGGTCTGACACAGGCCGACGGCGTTCCGCCCACAGCAGATCAGGTCTCTTCTGCCAGAGTCTCGAGAAACTGGTGGTGAGCGGCGCGAGCTGGTCCGGGCAACTTCGCAGCGGCCCGATCGCTCAACGGTGGGACCGCCACGCGCACGCCGAGCACGCGACCGTCGACACGGGAGACGACGTGGTCGTGCACGAGACGATCCAGAGCATGCACGAGGTGTGACCGGCGACCGAGCGGGTCGCCGCTGCTGGCACGAATACCGACCTCCAAGGCCAGTTCAACGGGACAGACCGTGGTGGGACCACCTGCGGCCTCAAGGTGCCGGGCCATCGCTCGGGCCAAGAGGACGGCACTCGGCCCAACCAGTGGGGTGTATGCGATCTCGAAGTAGTCGTGATCGAGCGGGAACGCGGGTTTGCAGATGGCAGGCAGAGGCCGGAGCCGCAAGCCCTCGACGGGATCCGGCTCCTCCTCAGACGGGCGCCGCGCGCTACCGGCGGTCCCCGAGGTCATCAGACACCACTGCGCGTGATGGATGTCGTCGATTTCGGATGACAGGCGCCCCCCAGCGCGGTGTCCCGCAGTCGGTCGCACACAGCGGACCACCGGGAGCCGACGCTCGGCTGCCACAGAGGGTGCTGGTAACGACCGTCTCCGTCATCACGTCAGGATACGTGGGGTGGTCCGAATGCCCACCCAGGAGACCGTCACAGGCCGACTCCATCGCGGCCCATGGCGGCTCGCTGCTGGATCGCGTCGAGGCGTGCGGTCATGCGCTCGGCCGCTGTGATGTCTTCGACCGTTCGGCCCGGAGGAGTCGAGGGGACTGATGTGATCGGCGAAGGTGCCATGGGACGACGCCCATTCGGGGACGCGGGCTGCTCGTCTTGGGCAGTCTCGGTCGTGGCCGCAAGTTGCTCCTCGATCTCCTTCTGACGATGTCGCAGACCGACCAGCTCAGCAGCGCGGTCCCACGGTGCGCCGATCCGGGTCTCGGCACGCTGAGCCTCGGCGCGGGCGTCGGACGCCTCGCTGCTCAGCTCGGCGATGGTGTCGGGTAGTCGGTGGAGGTGGCGTTCGAGGCGGGTGATGAGGTTTGCGGGGTCACTGCGGTTGAAGTCGTTGCTCAGAAAGCTGACTTCGATATGGGCGTCGGGGATGGCGACGCGGACTTCGTCCTCGATGGTGGTGATCGCCTGAGCAGTGACGGCGAGGCCCCCAAGGCTCCCGATCTCGGCGGTTGGTCCGCTGGTCTCGGGGGCGGTCTGGTCGAGGCGCTGTCGGAGGATGTTCTGGAGGTGTTCGCCGGCGTCAACGCGTTTGGTGTGGGTTCGGCCGTCGATGGTCATGGCGAAGCGGTCGCCCCTCGTGTCGGTGACCCGGCCGATCACGGTCTGGAGATCACCGGCTCGATGCTCCGCGTTGTCGGCGCGTCGGGTGGCGGAGTCGTGGGTCCGCCGGAGTCGGTGTTGGTCGTCGTGGTGCGCTCGCTCGAGCCGGGTGAGCCTTGCGACACCGGCATCCACGGAGGCCTTCTCCAACACAAGAGGGTCGCCGGTGGCAAGCGCCTTGACCTCAGCGAAGGAGAGGGCCTGGTCGCCGATGTCGTCGACATCGCGATCGGGCAGGTCGCCGCGAGTGACCTGGGCGATGAACGCGGCCTTCCGCTCTAGCGTCTGCCACATGTAGGTGTCGAAGCTGCCCTCGGTGACGTAGCGCAGCACGCGGACCTCGGGGTTCTGGTTGCCCTGCCGGAGGATTCGGCCGTCTCGTTGATCGATGTCGGCGGGTCGCCATGGCGCGTCGAGGTGGTGCATGGCGATGGCGCGGGTCTGGACGTTGGTGCCGACGCCCATGGTCTCGGTTGATCCGATCAGGACCGAGACGGTGCCGTCGCGGCAGGCGGCGAAGAGCTTCGCCTTGGCCTGGTCAGTCTTGGCGTCTTGCATGTAGCGAATCGAGCCGTGGTCGACACCGCGGCGGACGAGAAGGGCGTGGAGTTCGTCGTAGGCGTTCCATCCCTCGGCTGCGGGAGTGGAGACGTCGCAGAATACGAGCTGGAGCGCGCCCGGGCGGAGAGTGAGCTGGTTGGTCTCGTCGGTGTAGCGATGGTCGCGGGTGGCGTGGTGGATCGCGGCGATCCGCTGGGCGGCGACGGTCAACTTGCCGCCTTCGGTCGGAGTGCGCTCGCCGACGAGACGGAGGTCGAGCGCGGCGCGGCGGCCGTCGCCGGTGACCTTCAACATGTTGTCCTCGCTCGGGTCGACGGCCCGGTTGCGGATGGCTTCGGCACGGGAAGCCAGCTCGGCGACGTAGTCGATCAGGACGTCGCTGGGTTCGACGACGACGGTCTCGGCCTGGCCGCCAGCGAGCGCCGGGACGGGGAGGTCAAGGTCCTCGCTCGTGCGAACGTCGGCGACTTGCCGGTAGAGGGTGAGCAGCTCTGGGACGTTCTGGAACCGGGCGAACCGGGTCTGCATCCGGTAGGAGGCACCGTCGGGGGCGAGCTCCAACGCGGTGTGGGTGCGGCCGAAGTTCGCGGCCCACGCGTCGAAGGCTCGGAGGTCGACGCTGGCGAGCAGGTCAGGATGGAGGTAGCTCTGCATGACCCATAGCTCGGCCATCGAGTTCGCGACCGGGGTCGCGGTGGCGAAGGTGACCACGCGCGGGCCGTGCATCCGGCGCAGCGCCCACAGCTTGGAGTCGAGGTCCTGGGCGCGCTGAGAGCCGGTGTTCGCGACGCCGTCGATCGAGGAGTCGACGCGGCGGTTCTTGTAGGCGTGGGCCTCGTCGACGAAGAGGTAGTCGATGCCCGTCTCCTCGAACCGGACGCCGTCGTCCTTGGTGTGCTCGGAGAGGAGCCGCTTGTAGATCTCTTCCATCTGGGCGATGCGCCGCTCGAGCTTCTTGACCGACAGCCCCTTGCCGTCCTTCGATCCGTCCAGCGCGATACGGGCGGTGGCGATCTCCTCGCCCAGGTAGTCGGTCATGAGGTCGCGGCCGAGGGGCAGGCGAGCGAACCCTGATTGGGTGAAGACGATGCCGTCCCAGTCGCCGGTCGCGGCACGGGCCACGAACTCCTTGCGGCGTGCCTTGGACAGCCGGTCCCGGTCGGCGACGAGGATCCGCGCGGTCGGGTAGAGCTGGAGCCACTCGCGGGAGAACTGGTCGAGCATGTGGTTCGGCACCACCACCGCCGGCTTCGACGCGGAGCCGAGGCGGCGCAGCTCCATCGCAGCCATGACCATCGTGGCGGTCTTGCCCGCGCCCACGGCGTGGGCCAGGAGTGCGCGGCCGTCGGTGAGGATGCGTGCGACCGCGGCGCGCTGGTGAGGTCGCGGGGTGAAGGTTCGGGCGAGGCCTGGGAGGGTCAGGTGGTCGCCGTCGTGGTTCGGGAGGACGGCGGAGGAGAACAGCTCGTTGTAGCGGCCAGCCAGGCGGCTGGCCCGCTCGGGTTCTTCCCAGACCCAGGTGGAGAACCTGGAGGTGAGGGCTTCTTGCTTGTCGCGCGCGGCGAGGGTCTCGGCGTCGTTGCGGATCCGTTTGCCGTCGTCGGTGGCGTCGGTGACGGTGTGGAGCCGCTGGTTGAGCGCGGCATCGAGGAGGGTGACGGCGTCGGCTCGGCCGGTGCCCCATTCCGAGGAGAGCGCGACGCTGCGGCGGCTGCCGTCGCGCAGTCGTGCTGACCAGTTGCCGAGCTGTGGGAGGTGCTCGACATCGACGCTGGCGTCGAGGACCTCGCGGCAGAACTGTTCGATGTCGCGGCTCGGTATCCACGGTGCGCCGAGGCGGGCGGTGATCTCGGTCGGCTCGAGCTGACGCGGCAGCACCCGTTCCAGCGCGGCGATGTTGGGCCGGTAGCGGCCATCAGGGTCCTCGGCGGCGCGGCAGGCGTCGAGCTTGGCTCGGACGTTGCCCGACAGGTACTCCGACGCGGGCACGAGCCGGTTCGTGCCTGGCTCGTCGTAGACGAGTGCGCCGAGTTGCCGGCGTGCGTGGGTCGCGTCGGTGCCGAGGAGTTCGGCGACTCGCTCGACGGTGACCGTCCCGCTCTCGTCCAGGCACACCGCGACGGCCTCGTCGGGGCTGTCGACTCCGTGGCGCTCGTGGGGCGGGTCGATGACCCGTTCGAGGAAGATCGCAGCGGGCCGAGCCTCTTGGCGCTCTTCGTCGAACACCTCCAGGGCGGCGACGAGGGGCCAGTCGGGGTCCTCGCGGAAGCCACCCATGCGCGGTCGAACGCGGCGCATGATCTCCTCGCCGGTCTCGGCGTTGCGGCGTCCGGTGCGCGCCTCGCTGGACCGGTTGATCGGTCCGTAGACGCGCACGTACGTGCGGTACAGGTCACCGAGGACGCCTTGCGCGGCGTCGAGTCGTTCGTCGCTGCCGCCGTCGACCTGCACCTCCAGCACCCGGCGGGCAGCGTCGCGGAGCCCGACGAGCCGTTCGAGTTCGCTCTTGTCCTTCGCGACGCGCGGCTTGTAGGGGACGGGGGTGCCGCCTTGAAGCTGCGCGACGTCGCCGCGTTGGTTGACGACGAAGCTGCCGTCTTGGGCGTGCTCGAGGTAGAAGTCGCCTCGTGCCGCACGCCGCTCCGGTCGAGGCGCCCCGGTGTCGCGGGTGGCCGCGATGTAGGTGAGGCCGGTGTCGGTGGCTTCGGCGGCGAGGGACGAGAGGGCGGCGGGCAGTTGTTGGTCGAGGTCTCCGTTCGCCACGACGGTCAGCTCGTGGTCTCGGTACATGCCGCGTGTGGCGGCGAGGTCGCCGAGGACGCGTTCGGGGTGGGTGAGGTAGTACCCGTTGACCTCCAACGGCGGCGCGTTCTCGGCCGCTGTGATCGGGGCGGGCCCGACGTGTTCCCAGGCGGGGCCGGTGGGTTCGGCTCCGGGTGGGCGGCGGCGCAGGATCACCATGTCGACGACGACGTCGGTGCCGGAGGAGCGGGCGAAGGCCCGTTCGGGCAGGCGGACCGCGCCGACGAGGTCGGCCAGCGACGCCATCTCCCGCCGGGCCGCCGGGTTGCGAGCATCGAGGGTGTAGCGGGAGGTGAGCGCGACGACGAGCCCGCCAGGTCGGGTCAGGTGCAGCGACTTGATGAGGAAGTAGTTGTGCAGGGCGTGCCGCCCGCGGTTGTGCCGCGGGTCGTGCGGAGTGACCTTGGCGAACGGGACGTTGCCGATCACCAGATCGAAGGCGCCGTCGGGGACGCGCAGCTCCTCGAAGCCGGTGGCCTCGATGGTGGCCCGGGCGCCGTAGAGGTGCTGGGCGATCTCGGCGGTGGTCTGGTCCAGCTCGACGCCGGTCAGTCGCACACCGTCGGGAGCGAAGCCGATGAAGTTCCCGGACCCGCACCCAGGCTCCAGGACCCGGACGTCGCCGTCGACGCCGAGTTGTTGGGCGGCGCTCCACATGGCCTGCACGACCGGGGCCGACGTGTAGTGGGCGTTCAAGGTGGTTCGCCGGGCCTGTGCCCAGCCCGTCTCGGTGCGCAGCAACCGCCGCAGCTCGGCGCGCTCGTCGGTGTAGCGGTCGTCGTCGGGGTCGAAGACCTGCGGGATCGCTCCCCACCCTGACCAGCGGGCGAGGACCGCTTGCTCGTCGGAGGTCGCCCACCTGCCGCCCTCGTCTCGGCACTGGTTGAGGACCGCCAGCGCGTCGAGGTTCGCTCGCAGCTTCGCCCCTTGCCCCGACGGGGCGAGATCGTCCGTGCCGGTCGGCCGAAACGGTGCCGGTCGCGCCGGGGATGCGGGTGGTTCGTCGGCTACAGCGGGGTGTTGATCGCCTGGTTGATCTCGGCCAGATCCTGGTAGCGGCGGGCCAGGTCCGGGTCGTCGCTCCAGTCCTCGGTCTCCGCCGACGGGTCCGGCTGGAACAGGGGGTGGTCCGCCAGCGTCAGCTCCTCGGCCGTCGCCAACGCCTGGTAGCTGCGGAGCCGGTAGTCCTCCGGCGTCTCGCCGGGTTTGGGCGGGCCGAGGAGTTCGTCGCGCAGCCGGGTCACCGTCGCTGCGATCTCCTCCCCGGCCTCGTTGAAGAACTGGGCGGGGTCCGGGATCTGTGAATAGGCGTCCGGCCGGTGCTGTCGGCTGTGGTCGAGCGCCATCTGACCGTGACGGTTCATGGGTCACCTCCTGGGTCGATGCCTCTTCGGCGTCGTCGGGAGGGAGCGCTAGGTCGAACAGCGAGAGCTGGTCAGAGGGTTGGCTGCGAGCGCTCCGAGCGCGGGCCATTACGCTACCCCCGCCATCTCCCGCTCATCGAGCACCGCCGGTGAGCGCATCAGAGGCCACGGCCCTGGATCTGGGCGGGCTTGGGCGTCGCGTCGATCGACTTCGCGCGGTCCGGTGGTTGCTGCGCGGCCACGGCGGCGCGGTTGCGCACCCACATCTCCTGCTGACCGTCGACCGCCAGGCGACGGAACCCCTCGCCTGCCAGCACGGCGCGGGTCGTGTCGCCCGGTTCGTTGCGGACCATCACGATCTGGTGTTGGCGTGGATCGAAGACGACCTCGACCTGGCGTCCCGCCCAGGTACCTGCTGGCTCCGAGATCCATCCCACCGGCGCGAGCCGTCCGCGGTCGGTAGCCCGGAGGAACGGCTTCATGCCACCTGCTCCTGGTCGCCGACCTCCGTCGCGGCGCGCTTGGCCAGATGCGCGCTGCGGTAGAAGGGCCTCGTGCGGACGTGCGCCGGCGGCAGGGTGCCGTGCACCAAGAGCGCGTCACCGGGACGCATCTGGCGCAGCACGTGGGCCGGGGCCAGCGGCACGCGGGTGGTCGAGAACTGGTCCGAGCCGCCGTTGAGCCGCTCGGCAGCCGAGTGCGAGCGGGTGTCGACCTCGGCCTCGCCGAGCACTCGATCGACGTACTGGATCGACGCCGGGTCAGACAGGCCCGCGTAGAACACCTTGGTCAGGTGGTTGGTGAGGATCGTGTCGGACGCCTTGCCGTAGGCGACCTCGAGCTGCGCGAGCGACTGCCAGATCGTCACCAGCAGCACGCCGAGCCCGGCGAGGGTCGAGGCGTACTCGGGCAACGAGCGCAGCGGGGTGTTCCCGGCCTCGTCGATCACCACGAGCAGCGGCGGGTCGAGGGGCTTGCCGGTCGCGGCGACGTGCCGGTACGCCTGGTTGATCAGGTCGTTCAGAAGGCCGCCGAACGCCGGGGCCAACCGTCGCTGGTCCTCGATCGGCGAGCATAGGTAGACGGTGTTCGCTCCTGACAACAGCCACGGCAGGTCGACCCCGACGGACTGGCCGCGGCTCTTCTTGCCCTTGGGTGACCGGGCGGACGCGGCGACGCCCGGATCGGTCCACGGCCAGATCACCGTCTGTGCTGTCGCGTAGATGGACGAGCGGGTCCGCTCCTCCATCTCCCACACCGACACCAGGCCCTTGGCGACCTCGATCGCGCCACGCGAGACCGCTGCGTTGTTCGAGAGGTTCAACGAGTCGAGCGCAGTGCGGACATCGCCGGGGCCGAGTTCGCCAGGTCGGTCCTGGGTGAGCACCCACTCGCAGACCGCGTCCATGTCTCGGTGGGCGTTGTGGGCGACGAACATGAGGCCTGACAGCAGGATCTCGGCTTGGGCCAGCCAGAAGTCCATGCCGCCCTCGACCCCGCCTCGTGGTGCGGCGTCGCACAGCGCCCTCGCTGCCCGCTGCGCTCCCGCCACGGTTCCGGCCTGCTGCAACGGTGACCACAGGGCCGAGGTGCCCTTCGGTGTCGTCGAGGACGTCGGGTCGTAGACGCGGACGTCACCGAGGGTCGAGCGCCACCCCTGGGTCGTGCCCAGCAGGTCGGCCTTGACCGAGGACAACACGCACGGGCCGTCCCACTCGAGGATGCCCGCCACCGCGGCGGTGGTCTTGCCGGACCTCGACGGTCCGACCAGCGCTACCGCGCCGCGATCCCCTCGGCGCGAGCGACGCGCCGCCCGATCTGCCCGGCCCTCGACGCGAGGTGGCGGGGACTCGGTGGCGACCAGACGTCGGCCGTAGCGAGCGAGGATCAGTCGCCCTGGCGTGGGACCCGACACCAGCAGAGGGTCGAGGTCTCGCCGCTTCGCGAACCGCGTCCTCCCGTCGACACCGAGCGGGCGGCGCTTGGCGGTCCCCACCTTCGACCGGGTCAACCACCGCACGACCAGCGCAACCGTGCCGCCGACGGCGAAGGCGGCGAGGACGGTGCAGAGCCAGTAGAGGGGCGCACCCGGAAGCGCCTCGGAGTAGGGCTCGGCCCACGCCTCGGCGGGCGTGCTCAGGTTGGCCGGGAGCCGCACCGCAGCATCTGCCGCGGCAGCGAAGGGGAGGTGCCCGCCGCCTCCCGACACGGCCAGCGCCAACCGAGCTCCCGCCCACACCGCGCCGACCAGCGCCAGCCCGATGCCAGCGACGACGATGATGAGCAACTCGAAGCCGCCAATGCCTTCGCGTTCCATACCCATGTAGGCCCCTTGGCGAGCCAAAACTTCGCGGGCCGGTTCAAGCCGGTGCCACGGTTCGCTTCCGGCTCCGTCCAGACGTCGTCGAGCAGGCGTAGGCTGTCGGCATGGATGCGACGTGGAGTCGCGGCGACGTCGGCAGCGAGCGGGGCGCCGCGGCCGCCCTGGCGGAGCACATCGCTGCCGGTGGGGAGTTGCCGTGCATCGCGAGCCCGGTATTGCTGGATGCGGGCGAGGTGCTCCATGCCGACCTTCCCGCTGAGGGTTGGCGGTCCCACGAGGCAGACATCACGTATGTCGCGCCGCGCGTCGTCGCGATCGGCGGGCCGCTCATGTTCGGACTCACCGCTGCGGGAAGCGCGGTGGCTCGTCGCCGGGCGCGCCACGAAGCCGAGGCGTTGGCGGCGCCGCAGTGGCGGCCGTTGGGTGCGTTGCGTGTCCTCGTGACCGACCGGCGGTTGCTGGTGTGGCACAAGGGCGCGTGGGCGTCGGTCTGGTACGGCGTGATCCGCGAGTTCCGCCCGGACCTCGCGGTGGATCGGCTCGACATGACCTTCGAGAGCGACCCTCCCTATTGCCTGGCTGGGCCGTGGGTGCCCTACCTGACGGTGATCGTGACCACGGTCCTGGCTGGTGATCGTGGCGTCGACGCGGTGGCCGATGTCCTCGCCGCTCCGCTCGGTGTCTGATCATCGGCTCACGCTCACGCCGGTGGAGACTCCGCTGTGTTCGATTGCGTGAGCGACGGTTCGCGCCATCTGGTCGGGCCAATCGTCGGCGCGCCTCATGCTGTCATTGAGGTCGCCGTGTTCCAGGTCGACGACGACGGGGGGATGCTGGCGGGCCTCGAGCAGTGACGCCAAGCGGTGTGCTCCGGCACGGCCTGCGTCGTCGGGGTCGAACGCGATGACGAGTGGGTGCGGCAGCTTGGCGAGAGACGCGGCGACGGCTTCGTCGCCGTAGGTCGCGCTGAGCACGGCGACCGCCCGGTAGCCGGCGGACGCGGCCGACAGGGCGTCGATGGCTCCCTCGGTCACGACGACCTCGCGATGGCGTGTCTCGACCGGCCGGGCTCGGGAGACGCGGGGGTTGGTGGCGAGGTCCGATGTCGGGTTGAGGTAGCGAGGCCGATCGGGGTTCGGGTGCGGGACCCGGATCTGGGCGTAGACGGCGTGGCCGTTCTCGATCGCGGGGAGAACGATGCCTGCGGCGCGAGGCATGCCGTCGGGCCGAGGTTGGGTTCGGGGGCCGAGGTCCGCGCCGACTCGGTTCTCGACGAGCACGTCGGGCGGTAGCCCGCGGACGTTGGTCAGCCACCGCCGCCACCCGCGACCTTCTGGTGTCCAGAGTCGCTCGGCGCACTCGTCGACGTAGCAGTCGAGTCCTTCGGGGTCGCGGCACCCGGCCGGGGGCAGCGTCCGCGGTGGCGCGGGTCGTGGGGTGGGGTGCCAGTCGTCGGGTTGTTCACGGTGCCCGGCGCGCTCCGCGAGGCAGGTCATGGCGTCGCGTGGCGTGCCGCCCCTGGCCGCGAGGACGAGGTCGATTGCCGTTCCGCCGTCACCGCAACCGTGGCAGCGCCACCGTTGCTCGCCGCGGCGGCTGGTGAAGATGCTGACGGGCGGAGTGCGTCCGCTCTGGGCGTGCTGATCGTTCGGGCACGGCCACATCGGGGATCGACCGGTGCCAGACCGATGACCAAGGAGGTCGTCGGCGAGTGCCCGGAGGTCGACGGCGGCCAGGAGTGCGTCGCGGTCGTACATGGCTCATGCCGCCTCGGTCCGCTCGGTCGGTGTTCCGTGCATGCGGGCGTCGGTGTCGACGATGGGCTGTTCGCCAGGGCCGAGGACGTGTTGGACCACCGCGGTGCGGCCGCCGAGCTTCCACAGGGCGCGGCCTCGGGTGAGCTGGCCGACGATGGACGCTTCGGGTCCGGTGAGCCCGAAGTGTGCAACCGCCGCGTCGAGCTGGTCGGGGGCCTGGCGGAGGATGATCTTGGTGGCCGAGTCCGCGAGGAGCCCGGCCGCGATCTTGCTGGTCGCGGTGCCGTCGTCGGCTTGTGCGACGAGGTCAGAGGCGCGGTGGGTGATGCAGAGGTTGGCGACGCCGTAGGTGCGGCCGAGCTTGAAGCTCGTCTGGAGGTAGCCGGCGGTGTGGCGGTTGCCGAGCAGCGCCCAGGCTTCGTCGAGGATCTGGACGCGCTGGGGGCCGGGGCAGGCCATGAGCTGTTGGAACCAGCCTGCGGCGGCGACCATGACGAGCGGCAGCGCGTCGGAGTCCAAGGGCACGGCGGAGAGGTCGAGCACGACGCCGGGTCCGTCCCATCGCAGCGGGACGGTGGAGGTGCCGTCGAACATGCCGCGCAGCGATCGGGAGAGGAGCTTGTCGAGGGCGTACGCGACCGTTGCCGTGTCCGCGGCGAGGTCGCGGTCGGTGCTGCGGAGCCGTTCGGTCATCGCTTCGGTCGGGTTGGCGACCAGCCGGGCGACATCGGTGAGCGTGGGCTCGTCGAGCGGCGCTGTGGTGAGCTGGTCGACCGCGGCGAACACCACGGCGTCTTCGAGCTGGGTGAGGCTGCGTTCGAGCACGGTGCCGACCAGCGCGGTGCACATCTCGGCGCGGCGGAGGATCTGCTTGTCGGCGGGTTCGTGGTCGGCGGCGGGTCCGGGGGCGAGGGGGTTGATGGTGGCGGTACCGCCGGGGCTGAGCTTCACGACGGTGAGCCCGAGGTGTTCGGCGAGGGTGGCGTACTCGCCTTTGGGGTCGGCGATCGCGGTCCACCGTCCACCGGGGCCGGTGCCGTAGATGGCGGCTTGGCGCCACAGGAGGCACTTGACGAGTGCTGACTTGCCGTTGCCGGGTTCGCCGAGGATCCAGCCGTTGGGGTTGGTGACGAGTCCGGCGGCGTAGGCCTCGAAGGGGTCCCAGCAGAACTCGCCGCCTCCGGCGAGAAGGTCGAGGCCGACGTAGGTGCCTCGGTGACCGAAGGAGCCTTGGACCGAGAACGGGTAGATGCTCGACACGTGCGCGGTGGTGCCCTGGTGGTAGCGGAGGCGCAGCGACGGCCGGGTCATGACGCGAGGAGGGTCGAGGGGGCGAGGCCGAGTGGGAGCGCGGCGGCCCAGCCGAGGTCTTGGCGGGCGTCGAGGACGCGCAGGTCCATGCCGTTCTCGCGGGCGAGTTGCTCGATGATCTCGGAGTGCTCGTCGAGGTCGTCGAGCGTTCGGGCCGAGACGGTGACGAGCCCGGCGTAGCCCATCTCGGGGTAGCCGGCGACGAGCTCCTCTTCCCGGTCGAGGAGCGCTTGGGTGGCGCGCCGGTGGCGGGCGTCGATGCGCCGTCCCTTCTCTTCTTTGGTGACGGCGTCGGATTCGAGCTTGACGAGGTCGCGTTCGATGCGTCGCCGGGACTGGTGGGTGGAGACGGGTTGGAAGTAGACGGTCATCGACCGGGTGACGCCGCCGCCGGAGAGGAACGGCTCCAGCCACGCCGGTGGCACCGCGAGGCGGGGCCAGGTGCCGACCCACCAGGTGCGGTGGAACGCGCCGTCGACGCGGAGGTGCCGCCAGTCGGTGTCGAGCGCGAGCGGTCCGGCCGTGCCGGAGCGGACGAGCGCGAGGCGTTCGACGAGGCGTCCTCGGCGGGGACGGGGCTTCTCGCCGACGGGGTCGATGCGGGAGCGGACGAGGCGTTGCAGCCCGGGCGGGTCGAGCGGGCCGGAGGCGGCGAGGTCCGCGGAGCGCAGGCCCCGCAGGAGCGCCTCGACGGACGTGACGAGCGCCCGGCGGAGCTGTTCGTCGACACCTCCCCTTCCGGCCCGGCGCCGGGAGAGACGTTCGCGGGCGACGGTGATCGTGACGACGGCTTCGTGGTTGATGGCCGACGCGGTGCCCACCTCGAGCAGCTCGCGGTACGACGCGGCTGCGGTGCTGTTGGGGGTGCCTCGTTCGTCGGAGCTGAGCCAGGCGATGTGGTCGGCCATGCCGGAGGGCTGGGCGAGGTCGGACCAGGACAGGTGGGAGACGACCCCGCGTTCGACGGCGTACTGGCCGAGCAGGTCGCCCCACCCGGCCAGCAGCCGCTCTTGTTCGCCTCGTGGTTCGACGACGAACTGCGGACCCGACGCGGGGACCACCGCGGTAAGGGTGTGGCGGTGCCGATCGCGGACCGCGCCGAGGACGGCACCCGCGTGCCAGTCGATGCCCACGATGTCGAGCCCGTCGAGGCACGGCGGCATCGGTGCCGGGCCTTCGGTTGCGGTCCACAGCGGGAGCGGAGCCGTCCAGCGTCGGCCGCGCCCCAGGCGCGTCCAGGTCCAGCCCGCGAGCAGGGGTACCCATTCCCAGGTGGCGTATCCGCCGATCCGGGTGAAGCTGCCCGCGGCGCCGACGACGACGGAGACCGCTGCGACCGGCAGCGGGGCGCCTGCGCTGAGGATGATGACCGCGAGGGCGATGCCGCCGCCGAGCAGGATGCACTGCACCAGGCCGAGGCCCAGGAAGATCCCCGACGTGTCGAGTGGTTCGAGCCGGTAGGAGCGGTCTGCTCGTTCACGTGACATCGCGCGGCCCCTTGGGTGGTGGCGAGTCGGAGCTGCCAGCTGGGCGCGATGAGTCCGATGGCCGCTCCGGTGCCTGGGCCGGTTCGGGGGTCGGGCGGCTGCCCGCCGGGCGGGCCGCTCGGCCAGGCTCGGCGGTCTCGGTTGCTTCGCGGGCGGTCTCTCCGGCGACGCGTGCGCCGGCGTCGATGCCCTTCTTGGTCGTCTCGACAGCCTTGGCTGCGGCGACCACCGCGACACCCACTCCCGTCGCGGCCGCTCCCGCACCGGCCGCCCCAGCGCCTGCGCCGCTGGATCCACCGGCCGCCGGTGCGCCGGTGCCCGGAGGTGGGGCACCTCCTTGCGGTCCGGCTCCTGCGCCTCCGGCTTCGCCGCTCCCGGCCTTTCCGCTCGCGAGCTGGCTGTAGCGACGGCCGGTGACCATCTGGAGGGTGTTGGCCATCATCAGGCCCTGGTGTCCGGCTCGGACCGGCGATCCGGCGACGCCCTGCGCGACCAGGGCTGCTTCGGTGATCGGCAACAGCCGGGCCACCAGCAGCGGTGAGAACGCGGCGACGCCGAACGCTGCGGCGGCGGTCAAGAGGATGCCCACCGCTTGGGTGACGCTGCCGCCCGGATCTTCCGCGAAGACCTCCGGCTCGGGTAGCGACGTCACCTCGCCACCCGAGCCGGTACCGACCGCGGCCGCGGCGGCGACCGACAGCGCGACGGCGATGACGAGCTTGGAGACGATCAGCGCGACGAGCAGGTCGAGCAGCTTGCGGCTCGCTCCCTTGGTGGCAGGCCACAGACGGGTCGCGAAGACGATCGGGGCGAGCGCGACGACGATGTAGATGAGCGCGGAGCGGACGACGAGCACCGCGACGAGAACGAGCCCTGCCAGGACGGCGACGAGCCCGAGGACGAACACCACGAACGCGGTCGACGTGCCGCCCGAGAGGTGGCTGAGGGTGAGCACGACCGCGGTGAAGTCGGAGATGTCGTCCTGGAAGTTGCTGATGATCTGCCCCGACAGCGCGTCGGTGAGCCGGATCAGCACCTGGATGATGGTCACGAGGCCGACCATGCCGAGCACCGACACCGGCAGCTCGAGCGCCATCCTGCGCAGCATCCCGCCGACGTCGCCGCTCAGGGTGCCCTGGACGATCCCGGCGAGGACGAACAGCAACAGCAGGGTGGCGCCGATGCTGACGGTGGTGGCATAGGGGCCGGTGCCGGTGATGAACCAGTCGGCTTGGACGTTCGGGTCGGTCGAGTCGATGAAGAAGTTGAAGACGCCGCCGACGACCCAGATCACGGCGTCGACGACCCACGCCGCCAGGCCGCCGATGATGACCTCGAAGCCGGCGGTGGCGACGTCGC